>CAWTZF010000001.1:0-29450 GCA_963920015.1 uncultured Nitrosopumilaceae archaeon
AAGATTTTCCAAGATACGTTCTTGCAATATAAGCTAATTTTATTCCTTGTAATCCAAGTTTTGCCATCATTACAAAAACTGCAGCAATAAACGGTAAAGCTCCTACTGCTAAAATATCATCTAGTTCAATATCAAATTGAATGGCAATAATGATAATTGGGATTAGAGTTATAGGAATAACTACAATTCGCCAGTTCATTCTCTGAATTTTTATGGATTCAAATATAAGCGAATAATAGGCAACTTGGCAAAAGATTGAAGTCAATTTTTATTGAAGGTACTGCGGGTTCTGGAAAATCGCTCCTTACATCAAAGATTTCCGAATATTATACTAGCAACGGTGCTTTTGTAGCAATTCTAAATTTGGATCCAGGGGTAGAAAGTCTTCCATACACTTGTGATATTGATGTTAGAGATTATGTTGATATTGTTTCAATTATGAAACAATATGATCTTGGGCCAAATGGTGCGCTAATTATGGCAAGTGATCTAATTGCATCAAAAATTGATGGCATTCAAGATCAGATTGGAAATGTAAATCCCGATTATCTAATTATTGACACACCAGGTCAAATTGAGTTATTTGCATATAGATCAAGTGGACCTTTTCTTGTTGAGAATTTGACTACGGATGAAAAAATGAGTATTTTTTTGTTTGATGGAGCTTTGTTAAATACTCCAATCAACTTCGTTTCCATTGCTCTTTTAGCGACCTCAATAAAATTGCGTTTGAATTTACCAACAATTAATGTTCTAACAAAAACAGATCTTATTGGAGATAAACTCAAAGATATACTCAAATGGTCTACAAATCTTTCAGCTCTAGAAGAAGCAATTTCACAAGAAGCCGATGGAGAAACATACTCACTTACAACAAGTATCTTAAGAGGTCTTAACCTAGGTGGATTTGCTCAGGGTCTAATTCCGATATCTAGTGTAACTGGTAAGGGAATGGATAATTTGCAAAGTGCATTAAGTAGAACAATAAATCTAGGAGAAGAGGTTGAAGATTAGTTGGTTTCTAGTATTACAGTAAAAGCTCCATCATCAACGGCGAATTTAGGTCCAGGGTTTGATGTCTTTGGTCTTGCCTTAGATGCATTTTTTGATAAAATTACAATTACAAAGACAAATGAAAAAAAAATTAGAATCTTAACTTCTGATTCAATTCCAACAAATCCTGAAAAGAACACTTCTGGGCTTGTTGCAAAACACATGGCAAAGCAATTTAAAATTAAAAACGGTTTTGATATTTCAATCATAAAAGGAGTTCCTGCCGGCTTTGGAATGGGAAGTAGTGCAGCTTCTGCAGCTGCAACTGCTGTTGCATTTGATAAGCTGTTCAATCTAAAATTAGATGCAAATTCTCTTGTGAAATTTGCTGGAATGGGCGAAAAAGCAAGTGCAGGTTCAATACATTATGATAATGTAGCTGCATCTGTATTAGGTGGATTTGTGATTGTAAGAAACAATCCCGTTGATGTAGTTAGAATAGACCCCCCAAAAGATCTTGTAATGTGTATTGCAATTCCAAAATTAAAAGTGCCAGCAAAAAAAACCAAAGTTTCTAGAAGTTTAATTCCTAAGAAGATCAAAGTTTCTGATAGTGTAGAAAATCTTTCAAATGCAGCTGCCATAGTTGCAGGATTTTCAAAAAAGGATTCAACTTTGATTGGGAGTTCCATTAAAGATGTGATTGTTGAACCTGCAAGAAAACGTATGATTCCAGGATTTGACAAGGTAAAGAACAATGCTCTAAAAGCAGGTGCACTGGGCGTTACAATCAGTGGTGCTGGACCATCAGTTATTGCTTTCAGTACACGATCTTCTAATCTTAAGAAAATCGCTTCATCAATGGCCAAAGGGTTTGAATCTGCAAATATAAAATGTGAAACCATTATCTGTAAGCCTACTAAGGGAGCATCTATAATCAAAAAGTAATCTTTGAGTTTTTGGTGAGTTTATGAAGAAAAAAGCAGTTGTAGTGTTTAGTGGTGGGATAGATTCTGTATGTACTGCTTCTTTTCTAAAATCAAAATTTGATTTGTATGGAATATCTTTTTCTTACGGGCAAAGAGCAAACCAAGAAATCAAAATGGCAAAAAAATTTGCTAAAAAGTTGGGTATGAAGGAACACAGGGTTGTAGATATTAGTTTCATGAAGGAACTTTATGGAAAAACAAATGTCCTTACAGATCCAACTCGAAGACTTCCTGAAAAATTTGAATATTCTATTGTAGTTCCAATACGAAATGCTGTTTTTTTGTCAATTGCATCAGCCTGGGCATATACTCTAAGTGCCTCAATTGTTGCATATGGTGCACATACTGGCGATAGGAATTATCCTGATTGTAGACCAGTTTTTTCAAAAAAGATTGAGGCTGCATTCAATCAAGGAGAGATTGATGGAATTAACAAAGGCATGAGAAACGCCATAAAAATATGGAGTCCATATAGAGAGGGATTATCAAAAAGTGATTTAGTTAAAACTGGGTACAAGACATTAGGTAATTTGATTTTCCAAACTTGGAGTTGCTATTCTAATAAGAAGACTCATTGTGGAGTTTGTGAATCTTGTAATAATAGAAAAGCGGCATTTTCAAAAGCAAAGATTTTGGATAAAACAAAATATCTAAATTAAAAACGATTTTCTAAAATTGATTTTTTAAGAATTAGTGTTCTAATGATAATATACCATCCGAAGAAGACTGCACCTACAATTACATAATATATCCAGTTAAGAAAACTTGCTATTTGTGCTTGAATTTCATTGGGTAATGTTAGGAATTTTTCAGAGTAGATGGTCAGACCAGCAAATGAATCAAGTTCATCTCCATAACCTAAAGAAATGGCAACGGTTTCAATAAGGGTGTCTGTAATTACGTGAGCAATAATCATCGAGGCAGCAATAACTATTGCAACTTCAATAATATACCAAATCCAATTTGGCATTGATTCACGTGGAATGTGAATGTTATCATGTACTCCCACAAACGTCGTGAAAAGAACCAGCTATTTAATTTTTCAGAAGAGCTTAGAATTTTAGGTTTTCAGATGAACGCTTACGAATCATCGTCATTATTGATTCTTTTTCAGGTTTGTTTTCATAGATTCCTCTAAAGGCACTAGTAGTAACTTTTGCTTCGTTTTTAACGCCTCTCATTCTCATACAAAGATGTTCAGCTTCGGCCATTATAGCGACTCCCTTAACTCCTTGTGCATAAAGTTCATCAGCAATATTCTTGGTTAGTCTTTCTTGGATTTGGAGTCTCTTTGAGTATTTTTCTACAAGACGAACTAATTTTGATATTCCAAAAACTCGGCCATTAGGAGAATAGGCAACGTGGATTTTGCCAAAAAATGGTAACATGTGGTGCTCACACATAGAATAGAATTGTATGTCTTTTACAATAACGATATCAGAGTCTTCTGAAAATTGAACTGAAAGTTCAGAATCTGAATCGTAACCGCTAAAAATCTCGCTATACATATTAGCAATTCTTCTAGGGGTTTCACGTAATCCTTCTCTGGTAGGATCTTCACCTAATTCGATGATAAGCTCTCTGACCAGTTTTTTTACTCTTTCATTATCCATTTCTAAATAAACAAAATCGATGTTGTATTTGAAGTTAAGTGAGCAATTATTCTAGTGCCTAGGGTGCACCAATAATTTTGTGAAGTTGAGGAACTACTCTGACTTCTTTGTAATACGGATATACTATATCGTATAACCTGAGGAGCTGTTCTAAACTAGGTTCAGCTATGCCATATGTTGGTTGAATAATAAATCCTGCAATCTCATCTTTTGAAATGATATTAAAGATTTTATCAAGAAGTTCTTGAAATGACGTTTCTTCGGTTTTTGAGCTAACAACTATTTTGATGTAGGTTTTTTTTCCTGATTTTATGGATGAGCTCAAGCATTCAAGTGCATTTTTGATCAAATTTGGGTAATGTTTATTGTCAACAAATTCAGAATCTTTAGTTTTGAATTCAATTTTTATGAAATCGATAAATGGTAAGACATGATTGAATTTTTTTGAATCAAAACAAGATGATTCAAGATATGTCGGGATATTTTTTGATTGAACGTATCTTGCAAGCTCAGCAGCTCCTTCATGTTGGACAAGAGGTTCTCCTCCAGTAAAGTTAACCTTGTAAGTATTGCCTTGGAGGTTTTCATCTATCATTTGGCAAGCTTGTTCAATTGTATACTCTTTTCCTGAATCAAGAGGCAAAGATTCAGGGGTATCACAGTAAAAGCAAGTAAAAGGACAACCAGCCAGTCTTACAAATAATGTTTTAGTTCCATAAAGAATTCCTTCACCTTCTACAGAAGTGAATATCTCAGATAATCTTACATTCATCAATTCAATAAATCAGAGTGATTATTTATTCAATGAGATCTACGCTAATGCATTACAGGTTCTTTTGCATAGAATAATCCTGCGATAAAAAATACTACGCCTAATATTCCAATCAAACTTCCAACAAATTCTATTGTATTTTGGAACTCAGGTTCTATTGGTGCCCAAATAAATGCCATCAAAAATCCAACAACAATCATAGGAACCCCTACTCCAATTGTGATAGCTTTGGATGCCATGTTGCCCCTGAACTTGAAAATTATATGAAGTTTGTGATAATTATGAAATAGATTTGAAGATCTCTTTAATTTTTTGAGTAAGATCTCGCTTCAATTGTTTAGTTTCATCATAATTGACATCAGCTATTAATTGTTCGAATTCAGTCAGCATTTCTTTTGCATCATTTAGCAACTCTTGATCTATATTTTTGTCAGCTAGTCTATTTATCATATTATTAAAGAATCTAATTTCTCTATCACCAGTTGTTTGAGCAGCGTGTTTACGAAGTTCTTTTTGGATATCTACTAGAAGAGCCTTAAGTTGATCAATAGTTGCCTTTAGTTCTTCACGATCATTTTCTCTGATCTGTTTTGTTGCTGAATTAACTAGTCTGTCAACTTGGTCAAAGTTAACTGATTGATTTCGTGCAATTGATTTTAGAGTAGAAATTAGTTTTTTCAATCGTTCAAGGTTACTGCTATGATCTCTTTGAGGATATGTTGAGGATTCAGCAACGTCTGCTGAACTGGTTTGAATATCAGCCCTATTCAATGTCACGGTAATTTTTTTGAAAATATTCATTGCGTTAAGGAAGTACTGCTTTACAGATTTTTCATCATCACTCCTAATTGCATTTTGTAGAGCATTTACTTCTGATATACCTTCATTGAAGAGTTGCCTTATTTCTTCAGAAACATTATCTGTCTGTGATAGTTGTCTATCGACTTGGGCTTTAGCTGCATTTGCTATTCTAAGTAAAACAGGAGAATCTGATTGGGCTTCTGCAATAGGTATTCCACTTAGTACCATACTAGCGACTAAAACTAAAAGACTTAGAGATGCTATTTTCTTCATTCTTCTTCCTCCAATTTTTTCGTCAACCTAACTAGGTTTTGTAACTCTTTTTTCTCAATTTCGATAATTCCTTGTCTCTCAAGTCGTTTTACTGCTCTCCACATTGTAGTTCTAGGTTGAAGGAATTTTTTGCGTAACTCACTTTCTTTTGCTTCTCCTCCATTTTCGAAAAGAAATTTTATAATTTCTTTATCATCTTCTCTGAGATCTGGTCTTAATTTGAATATGGTTTCTGCATCAAGAGGAGTCACAGTTTGTGGTTTTGACTCAATAATAGATTCAGGTTTTGCGATTTGAGGCATTGATGCTTTTCTTTTGGATTTTCTAATCATGATAGCTCCTCCAACTCCTGCAGCAACAATTACTCCACCGATTGCTATCATTGTACTATCAATGCTAGTTCCATTCTCCGAAGGATTTGGAGTAGGTGGAATAGGAGTTAATGTTCCAAAGATGTAGTCAATTTGTGTCTGTCCACTAGGAAGTATTAATCGAGATTGCTCATTTACAACCTCCATGCTTAATGGAAAATTACTCATTCCTACAATTACGGCGTTTTGTGGCATTAGTAAAGAAAATTCAGATGGTGAATCAATATCAAAAGTCCAGATTCGTCCTTCTTTTGAAACTAGATCATGTGAGTCATAATTAATAGAAACTGTTGAAGAGCCAAAGGTTTCAACCAGTGCAGTATCACCAATAATTTCGGTAGATAGTAAAAAGTCGTTTTCACCGACTGCTATAAAATTATCAATTTCAGTTCCAAATAGTTTTACTTCAAAGTCAGTTTGAAGAGGATCAACCTCGATCTCAGAAAATACGTGAGTCGAACCGTCTGAATAAACGATTAGATCGAGGCCTCGAGTCGAGCTGAATGAGTTCTGAATTGGTATCGCTATTGAAACGATAATTAAGCCTGCCAGTATTAGGGGTGCTTTAATCATCGTTTGGAGGATACCTTCAGTCCTTACAAAAAGCATTCTCTCATCTCGTAGAGAATCCTGCCTATGATATGGTACGATTAATTGGCTCATATGCTAATACCTTAGATTCATGGATTCGACAAGGCCTTGAAATCTTCTAAATTCTGAAAAGAATTCAAGTCCTTTTTCAGTTATTAGATAAACTCTGTTCCTATCGTTTTTTACGGACGCTACTAATCCAGCATTTACCAGTTTCTCACATTTGTCTAAGACTGCATAATGAGATAGGTTTGCTCGTCTGGATATTGCTGATACAATGACCCCATCGCGTCCGCCCTCCATGGTGACGTCTAAGATATCACCCATGATGCCCATTTCGGACCTGTATTGTTGTTTTGACATGTAATACTATACTACTACTTGGTTTATCAGGGACGTCTTGAAACTTCATAGCGAAACACAAAGCGGAACATCTGTTTCGCATCTAAAAATTGCTAAAAATCAATATTTTTTTGTGCGGGGAAGAAATTCAATTTTAGTGACATAATCTTACTTACCTTTTTTCTTTATTTTTCTGAAAATTTTTGGTTTTGAGATCAATTGTACCTTTAATAACTTCCGTTATTTACGATTCACAGAAGTCATGGTTGGTCTATTTGATCGTTTTAAGAAAAATGACGAAAATGAGTGGGAGGGCGGAATGGTTGAAGAAAGAGAACCGGAGCCAAAGCCAGAAGAATCAGCTACTGAATATGAGCCAGCTGAGGAACCTGAATCAATAGTTGAAACTCCATCACCTCAAATGAGTACCCAAACTACAAGCTCGGCATCAAGTGATATTGGAATCGATGGATTGATGGGTAAACGAGTGAAACTTGAAGAGGCAATTGACTATGTTGGAGTAATGATAAAAAATCTCAAAGATAAGAGAACTAAACTAGAAAAAGAGATAGAAGACGAATCTGTAGATATTAAGAATCTCAAAGAGAAACTTGTCAAAGTAAGAGAATACATTGATGAAGAAAACAAAGGAATTGCCGACCTAACCAGTAAAAGATCACAAGTTGAAAATGAGGCAGATGAAGTTGGAAATGTTATCAATGATCTAAGAAGTAAATTATCTGGAGTTGATGGTATTGTAAATGCTGAAGGTGAAAAGATAAAGAACTTCAAAGCTTCAAGGCCTGAAGTAGAATAAATTCTAAAAATTAAATTTCAAAATTTTACATGAATCTAGTCGAATTAGTATCTGTTGAACTAGTATCTGTTGAACTAGTATCTGTTGGAATTTCGGATTCCATTGGGGTTGTTGGAAATTTGTTGTCAATCGAAGTTTCTGCTACTGCAGTTGCTTCTTGAAGAATCTTTTCGGATTCATCGTTGGTTCCAGTTTCTGCACCAAATGTTGCATCTCCAGAGAAGGTTTCGGTCATTAATCCTCCTAGCATTTCAGCCATCTTGTTGATCTCTTGATCAGCACCTGGCATGAATTTGGAAAGTGATGATTTCATTCCTTTAATCAAACCTACTGTTGGCATTATTGCCATCACAGTATCACCAAGATCACTGCATGTGGATAATCGTAATTCTATTTGTTCTAGTGCAATTCTTGCATTTCCTAAAACTTTGCTGACTTTTCTAACTTCAGATAATTCATTTGATAATACTTTACTTGTATGAGTATCATGCTGTTGGGTTGCAGTAACAATTCTCTCAAAGAGTTTTGCATCCCTTTCATTTAATTTACTGAGCATTCCATCAAGTTTTGAGATTTGTTTTTGTAGTTTGACAATTGCTGTTTGAACTCTGGGCTTTAGTGGACCTTTTGGTTTGATAGTCTCACCAATTCTCTCGGTAATTCCTGTGGATGGTGGTTTGGACCATTTATTCTGGAAACTTGGCACGAGATGACCTCAAAAAATATCTTCTTAATCAGAAGTGTGAATTTAGCTTCACAACACACAAAAATCAAGTAACAAAAACTTGCAAAATTATGATTATTTGACTAGGGGCTTGATAGCACATTGGGGATGAATCTTTCGGATATGAGTAGGAATCAATGATTCATTACTTATCATTTCCCCACAAAGTGGACATTTTGTCATAATGTTTAGCCATCTAAAAAAATGTATATAAGTATTATTTTATGAGCGATTTTCGCTTCTAGGGGGTAAAATCTTTTTATCTCTGGTCGAGTGAGGATTGATAAATTTTATGACTCAAAAATCATCTGCTAACGATACTTGTTCAAGATGCGGTAAAGGAAGTATGCTGACCGATAATGATTCTGGTGAGATGTTTTGCTCAAAATGTGGATTTGTTGCAACAGAGCGAGTAGAACAAGAGGGTCCAGAATGGAGATCATTTTCAAAAGATGGTGGTCAGGATAGAACTCGAACTGGAACTCCTATATCACTAGCAATGCATGACATGGGACTTGCTACCATAATCAGTCCTCAAAATAAAGATGCTTCTGGAAAGCCACTAACAGCTTCTATGAAAAGTACAATTGAAAGACTCAGAACATGGGATAGTAGAAGCCAGGTCCATGAACCAGCTGATAGAAATTTTAGACAAGCATTTAGCGAGCTTGACAGACTCAAAGACAAACTTGCATTATCTGATGCAGTTATAGAAAAAACAGCTTACATTTACAGAAAGGCCTTAGAGAAAGGACTAGTACGAGGTAGATCAATCCAAGCTCTCATTGCATCTGCTCTTTATGCGGCTTGTAGAAATACAGAGACTCCTAGAACTCTAACAGATGTTGCAAATGGAATAAACATCAAAAGAAAGGATGTCGCCCGATGTTATCGATTATTACTTAGAGAGCTTGATCTGAAGATGCCAGTTGTTGATCCAATTAATGTAGTTTCAAGAATCGCCAGTATTGCCGATTTGTCAGAGAAAACAAAAAGAAAGGCTCGAGAGTTTCTAAAGGAGGCTTCAAGATTAGAGGTATCTGCAGGAAAGGATCCTATGGGCTTGGCAGCTGCAGCCTTGTATCTGGCTTGTGTTATGATGGGTGAAAATACGACTCAGAAAGATATTGCAAATGCAGCCGGGGTTACAGAGGTTACAATTAGAAATCGCTACAAAGGACTCAAAGAAGTACTCAAACTGTAATGCTAAATTTAATTATCAATAAGAGAAGTTTTTCAATATGAAAAAAATTACCGTTGGAGTAATTATCGCGGTTGTCTTAATTGGATTAATTATCTATCTTAGAATAAGTAATGATTTTCCAGATGGAAAACCAGATATTGTTTTTCATGTGCGATTAGCTGATCCTGAAATGTACAAAAATGGAATTTATCAGGAGACCTTTGATTTGCCCCCAGGTGAATTTAGATTCAAGTTTATTGCTAATGGGGATAGTCCTAAAAATTTGTCAATTTCAATGGAAGGTGAAGAATTTTCATTTTATGAGGATTTTGAATTAAAGGGAACTGCTTATACTACTTCAATCTCTGAATACTTTACCTGGGATTATCTTGGAGAGAAAAAGATTGAAATCTCAGACTGGAAATCATTACAAGTCTCCATAGATCCTAATGGAAATCTTCAAGGTCCAGTATCAGTAATGATAACAGCTGGTTAAGAAAATTAAGGTGGCGTGATCCCCCTACAGCAGGACGCTGAGAGATTTCCTCTCTGTACAAGTCGTCAAACGCTTGATTTCGCCATATGTCCTGCGGGACCACGCGGGTCTAGTCGATAGAAATTATATCCATCGGCATTAATTATTATAGGAATTTTTAGTATTTAATATTTAGTGTGAAATTTTACATAGAATAAATGGTTATATTGAAATTTTTCACGGGTAAATCGCTAATTTCCCCATTGATCCCACTAATTTTTCAAGAATATGAGGCAATTCAATAAACCAATATCCCTGTAGAAGATCTCACTTTTGCTAATGAGCTTCAAAGGAAAGGTCGCTTTGATAACCGGTGGAAGTAGGGGGATTGGTTTTGCTACTGCCAAGCTATTTTCTGCAGCTGGAGCTCAAGTAATAATTACATCAAAAAATTCTGTAAAGCTTGCAGAAGCTGCCGGTAATCTTGATTGTTTGGGAATTCCAGCTGATGTTAAAAAAATATCTGAAGTACAAGATGTGATAAAAAAGATAATTGAGAAATTTGGCCGTATTGACATTTTGATAAATAATGCAGGAATTTTTCCGAAAATCAAAAAGCTACATGAGATCTCAGAAGATGAATGGAATGAGGTTTTAGATGTTAATTTGTCAGGACCATACAGATTTGCAAAAGAGGTAATTCCTCATTTGCAAAAAAATGGTGGAGTTATAATTAACGTGTCATCAGATGCGGGTCTGAAAGCCTACCAAGGATTTAATGCAGATGCATATTCGGCTTCAAAGGCTGCTCTGAATTTACTAACGAAAACATGGGCTTTGCAGTATGCTCAAGACAAGATTAGGGTAAATGCAGTATGCCCAGGGGTAGTTGATACTGATATGACAGAATCGTTTGTAAAGACAGAAAAGGATCGGGAATTTGTGAATGCTGATCATCCAATTGGTCGAATGGGTTCGCCTGAAGAGGTAGGACATGCTATCTTATTTTTGGCCTCGGAAGACTCTGCTTGGACTACAGGTGCAGTTTTAGCCGTAGATGGTGGAGAATCAATCAAATAATATCAATATGAAGTGAGTTGTATGGAGAAATCAAAACAAAAGAAGGTTAAACTGATAATTTTGCTTGCATTAATTTGGTTTGTAGTTTCTTTACCATTACCATGGATTATAAATAATCCAGATGTTGAAGAATCACAGTTCTATACTATTTTGGGAATTATTGGATTTTTATCAATTCCATTTGTAGCTTTGGGAATTGCCTGGACTCTCAAACCTGAACTTACTACATAATGGCAGAGATTCTGACTCCACCCATAGAAGAAAAAATGCCAGAGTTAGATTTGGCATTAGAAGCAGCTATGAAAGCTGGCGATGTAATTATGGCAGTTTATGCAACTGATTTTAAAATTGATAGAAAAAGAGATAATTCTCCAATAACAGAAGCTGATCTTGCCAGTAATAGAATAATCAAAGAAATTCTAGAAAAGTCTGATCATTACATTTTGTCAGAAGAAGATAAAGATGACAAAGCCCGGCTAAAAGAAAAAACTTTATGGATTGTTGATCCGCTAGACGGTACATCAGATTTTGTTGGCAGAACAGGCGAGTTTACTGTAATGATAGCTTTGATTCAAGATAAGATACCTGTAATTGGTGTGATCAATTGGCCTATTGAAAAAACAGTTTTTGTAGCTCAGAAAGGGAAAGGTGCATTTCGATTTTTTGACGGTTCATGGAGAAAAATTTCAGTTAGTAATACGACAGACCTGAAACAATGTAAAGCAGTTGGAAGCAGGAATCATCTATCTGATGAAGAGAAAAATTTGATTGAAAAACTGGAAATTCCAGATTTTTCTAGTATTGGGAGTTCTCTAAAAGTTTGTAAGATAAGCTCAGGAGAGGCTGATGTTTATCTTACTTTGACTAATAAAATGAAAGAATGGGATTCATGTGCTTCAAATTGTATTGTATCTGAAGCAGGTGGAAAGATGACGGATATGAAAGGAAATGAGTTGACATACAATAATGAGATTGTGAATCACAAAAACGGGATCTTAGTCACAAATGGACTATTACATGAAAAAATTTTGGTCTAATTCTACAACAGTATTCTTAATTCCTAGTAAAATCCAGAAAATTCGATATGGCTACCACAAAGAGAAAAACACCATCTAAGAAATTGTCAAAAAAACAGATTGAAAAAGAGTTCCAAAAAAAACTCAGAGAGAAGATCCACAAAGAAGTCGATAGGGCAATAGATGATGTTTGGAAAGATATGTGGAAAAGTCTAGATTCTCCTAGGACCAAAAAGACAAAATCTAAATCAAGATAGTGGATTCTGTGAAAAGATACCAAAGAACACCCAAAGACTAGATTTTGTTGTAAAAAATAATCACACTCCATGATAATAACTAATTAGATTTTACCCCATGTATGGAAATTCTAATAACTGTTTTTACCAGAAATTCAGAAAATCTTGTTCATCATCTATTTGGAGGTAACAAAACTAAAGAGATAATTCTCGATAGGGCTAAATTGCATCTTAAAGACATTACTTATCAATTAGAAAAAAACGATTACAAAGTCGAGATATGTATTAACATGTTAACTTCTTTTGGAGCAGTAGCTGTTTCAAATTATCTCAATCAGAAATTGAAGCTAGATTCGGTATATCAGATTCAGATTGGTTCTGAGAATTACCAGTTTTTTGGTGAAAAAATTAGAGAGTCTCTTTTAGTAGAATATTCAAGACTATACAGATAGAGAAACAAGTCGTTTGTTTTCGGATTACAAACATTTGTCTTTATCTCACTTGCTTGAAGTAATATCATGTCAACTCTAAGATGCGCTGATTATGGCTTCACATGTGAATTTGAGGCTATGGGAGATGCTGACTCTGTTATTCAAGAGTTTGGTAAACATACAGAAGAAGATCATGGAATTGATTATTCTAAAGAAGCATTAATGCACTTTATTGTAAGAAAAGAAGGATAATGATTCTTTTTTCATTTTTTTAATTTGCCAAGTATAATCTACGATTTTCCATGATATGAAATTGTAATAAGGGCATAGTGAAGTCATGCCTGCTATACAGACGATAACTAGGTCATGCTTCTCCTATGACTAATTTAACAAATTAATTCTGAGTATATGACACGATGTGTGTTCAAAATGATACAGTCAAGTTCGAGTTATGTGAACAAAAATCATTATGTGGAATTTTGATTTTAAAAATCTGCTCCACATTCTGAACAATGACATTGCCCGTCAGAATATGTATGATTTCTACACTTTGGACACCAGTTTTTTGACATGATTCTATTATGCATAAAAAATATTTAGAAAAATACCCAAATTCTATCCAATTCTTTTGTGAAAAGATCTAAGTTCCTGCTGTAACTGGATGCCTTAAAATATCAGAGTGAATCAGTGCACAAGACTCATCATTGAAAGTAAGATCACACCTGTAACACTTCCAAATTTTGAGACTCACAAGTATGATATGGTGATAATCCCTTATTGGTACCTGTATGTAATGGATGAACAGCAGAGAAGCTATTAATGGCAATTAATTTCTGAGTTATCTAATTGGGCAAGCATTCTCCAAAAAAAGACCGTAAAAAAGACGAGAAAAAAGAGGAAAACGATTCTAGCTTTAAGGGATTTTTAAAAAAAAGAGCTCCTATTTATGGATTAATTCTAACTGTGTTTGTTATCTTTTTGGCTGCAGAGTTTACAGGGGGCAGCATAGAAGATCATCTGGGAACTCTCAGCGGTCCAGAAGGCCGTGCACTAGAGATTCTAAAATCCTATGATGGGCCAAACGATTTAGGACTCAAGTTAGTTGATGCATTATCTGATCAAATAAAATCTGAATATTCAAATGAGAAGATTTTCGATCATAGTGATACAAAATCTTCACTTGTTGTAGAATTAAGAGAAGGAGAAAAAAGTATTTATGACATTTCTTGGAGCTTTGAGACACATCGTGAGACCATAGATTATGTCTGGACAATAGATGTTAATTCAGAAGAGGTAATACCAGAGAATTCTGCAGCCAAAAGGATTGTCAATCTTGTTGATTACTACGATTAAACTATACAGAACTAGGCAATTTTTGAAATTAAATTAAATTTTTAGATTTTAGATGAGCTCTAATCTTACCAGCTGATTCTTCTGGTGATTCATGTTCTGTATCTATTAGTAAATCAGGATTTGGAGGTGCTTCATAAGGATCATCAATTCCAGTAAATCCCTTTATCTCTCCAGATCGTGCCTTTGCATACATTCCCTTAACATCACGTTCTTCACATTTTTCAAGTGAACATTTCACAAAACACTCAGCAAACTGGTCGCCAGAATCAACGATCTTTCTGGCATCTTCTCTATTCACAAGATATGGTGAAACTAGTGATACTGTAGAAGGAACCCCATGTTTTAGGAGCAATTTTGCCAGGTGGGCCACTTTTTTATTGTGCTCATCTCGACCTGCTTTGGAAAAATCCTTTGGTGAGAACCATTCTCTTAGCTCATCTCCGTCTAGCATTGCCAGATTTGGAACGTCTTTTTGGAGCTCTCGAACTATTGTGGTCTTACCAGAACATGGCAAGCCAGTCATCCAAAGTACAAATGGTCTCATTTCGATTCAAAGTGCAAAGCTTACGTCTTAAAGAGCTTACGCTAATTTTCAAAAAGATGTAATTTATTTTCTCTGTTTTTCTTTTAGTACTACACATGTACCAGATGCTTTTGCAACAAGAACTGGTGGATCTAGTACATCACAAGCACTTTCATGTACATCTTTAGCTGTAGCAATTACCTTGTATGCTTCAAATATTATCTTTCTACTGGTATTACCAACTTGCGTAATTTTGCCAGTCACTTCAAGAAAATCGCCACCATAAACTGGTGCTAAAAACTCAACTTGATCATATGCCCGAAGTAGACCTTCATCACCATCATAACGGATAGTTAATTCTGTAGCTAAATCTCCAAATAGATTTAAAATTCTAGCACCATCGACTAGATTTCCTGCATAATGTGCATCATGTGAACTCATACGAAGACGTAGTTTAGCTTCTGGAAAATTTTTCATCTCAGATACACTCGTTTAGGTGCCTTATCATAATCCATATCAAAATAATCTCAAATCTTATACTTTAATTTTTTAGGAATGTTCTAATTCGTGTAAAGATCTATTCGTAAAAATGAAATGCTAAACTCTAAAACTTATGATTGTATATAGTAATTATGAGACCTCACAGCAGAGATGATGAAATTTTTTCTTCAGGTAAACCAAAGAGTATTCCATGGTTCTATATTCCAGTATTATTAGGGGTTATATCATTAGTAATTCTCTACAAGTGGTTCACGTAGTATTCTTGAAATTCTATAATGTAGAGTTCTACTCTACAACTTGCACAAGTTCTTTGAGTTTACGTCTTGATTTTGGTGGTTTTCTTTTATCAGGATAACCAATACAGAGTATGGATGATGGTCTCAGATCAGTACCAAGAATCGATTTGACCTTATCTTCATCAATCATTCCAATCCAAATTGAGCTAAGACCTAATCCAGATGCAGCAAGTTGTGAGTATCCTGCGGCTAGTGTTGCATCTTGTAGCGAAAATTTATCTAAAATTTCTGGGGGAAAATCCAATTTTACTCGAGAGGGGTCCATACAAAACACCAATACTACTGGTGCATTAACATATGGTTGGTTGTTTGCAGCTTCGACTAGTGCTTCTTTTGTTTTCTTATTTTTAATGTAAAAAACTTGAAACCCTTGAAAGTTTCCAGCAGTTGGAGCAGTATCTGCAGCGGCTAAAATCTTATCAACTTTCCATTCTTCTATTCTGGTTTTATCAAATCGTCTTGTAGAACGTCTTGTAGAAAAAATTCTAAACAGATCAGTTTCAGAAAGATCCTGTTTAATTTTTTTTGGTTCTGAAGATAAAATTGCATCAAGCAAAGAATGTTTTTTTGAAGTTTCTTTTTCTATCTCCTCGGGCTCTTCGTCTTTTCTAATCCAAACAGATGGATAGAACTCTTTTGAATTAATTTGGATATATTGTGGTTCATGAGGAATTTTAGCATATTCTAGAACCTGTTTTTCGAGTGTAGTTGTTTTTACTTCTAAATACCTGTGATCTTTTAGATTAAACTGGGTAATATCTGAATTAATCAAAATGTTGCTAACTTGATCCTCTAGATCTATCTTCCCTGTTGAATGTAGTTTTAAAATTTCAATTAGCTGTTCAAATTGACTCTTGTTTAGTATTATAGCATCTTGATCGTCTTCATCAGCTCCTATCCATACCAGTCTACAGCCTTCTTTTGATGTATAGGATGATTCAACTCTAGAAAATTCCATTACACATTTTGCAGTTGAAACATCATAAAAAAAGATCTCTTTGCAAAAAGTTCAATGCATTAATACTAATCCTAATGATTTCTTAGTAAATCTTAAGTAATTTAGAGGATATGAAAGTATGATGATTCCATCATGCCTGAGCGTGCGACTATAGTCTTAGATGATGATTTAGTAGAAAAGCTTCGAAGACTCCAATCAAATTTAATTAGAAAATCAAACAAATCAGTAAGTTTTTCAAAAGTTGTTAATGATACTTTGCGAAAAGGATTAAAATAATTATTTTATTTTTCTTTGAATCGTTTTTCTAAAAAATCAAAAAATGATTCTCCTTGAAACTCAATATAATCATCGATGATCTTAGTTTCCATTTCAGTAAGGAAATGATCATATACGGTTTCTTTCTCGTGTTTTAAAGGTGGTGAGCAAAAACACATCTCAGACCACGAAATTATACCAGGTGCAGTTATTTTTGCACGTTTCATAGAATTTACAATCTCATTACCATCTGGTTTTTGATTAGATATTGTTCCATCAGTAAGTTTGCTGTAAAACTCTGTTAGTTTATCTTCAATGTATTGTGCCTTTATTGTGTAAATCATTAAACTATTTCTGATGTTATCCAATAAAACATCTTTTACAAATTGTGCTATCTACTCTTTTCTTTAAGATTTTAATTGTTCTTGACTCAAACGTCCATGAGTAACTAAATTTAGAAAAAGCTCTTTGTGTATAGGTTGAAAATCTTCTTAACAATTACATTCAGGGCATTGACATCTAATTTTACCTACGCTTAGCTGCCTTTTTTGATAAGGGTGACTGTAGATCTTACTTTATCTATTTTTTGTACGTTCCTAGAAATTATTTCTCGAATCTTTTCCAAGTGCTCAGATTCTAGTTTAGCCATAATGTCATGAGTGCCAACAGTTTCAAACACTTCGATAACTTGATCTAGTTTTTTTAACTCTTCAATTATGGGTTCCTCTCCTCCAAGATCACAATTAATCAAGACATAAGCAATTGTCACATCGATTTTCAGAAAATATGGTATTTAAACTTGGAAAAATATTCGATAATTCTTTAGCCTTGTTTCATGACTATACTGAGAAATTCTCCGTGTTCCTTTTTACTAATTAAGATATAATATCAATTTACGGTAAACAGGAAGATCTTTTGTGTCAGCAACCCTGCCCATTATGTGAACCTGTTTACTGAAAATATAACTGAAAATTTGTTTAATGCCTATACCAATAAGTTGATTCAAGATAATCGATCTCTTTTAGCACATCATCAATTTTTTTACTAGTTGCAATTACTGAAGAAAAATATTCGTACATCTCTTTTTCTTCCTCAGGTGATATTACTTTTTCAGCTTCATCAAAGAACTTATCTTCTTTTGATAGATGATCTTGCAGATAGATAGCATATGTTCTCAAGAATCTTGCAACAGGCTCTCTTGCATCCTCGCCTGCCTTCCAGCGATTCAGGTGTCTAGATATTTGATAAGCTATGTTTTTGCCAAACTGATGCTCGATCATGAATTTTCTAACTTCTTCTGCAAAATTGCCATTTACACCAGCACATGGGAAGTAAGAATCCTCTTCGCGGGAATAATGAATTGCTTCTAAAAATTCGGAGATAATCAGCGTGATTTTTTCTAAATGTAAAATTGGAATATCTACCTCATCATAAATAGACTGAGAGGCTTTAGAAACTATTTTTTCCAATCTTTTGACATGCTCATGATCTTTGCGTAGAATATCTGTGGCTTTCAATAATTTGGATTTGAGTTACTTGTTTTTATTTTTGTCATATGGTTTTAAGATGCTTGTACAATACATAGATAATTACCATAAATGATGTCATCCACACCTTTCAATAGTATAAAGTGAGAACTAATATCCAACCGATAAAACAGCAATAAATCCTAAAAATTTGTAATCTGTGCGACTAGAGATTTGGCCGGCTGTTTTCTCACTCAAATTAATCATAAAATAATGGACACGGTTTTACTTAACAGATTCTAAATTTATGATGTTCTAAAGCGAGGAGATTTACATAAAATTTTAGAGCCTTAATTTATTGAATTTTCATAATTTAAAAATCTAAGATTATTTGAAGAGTATTGCTTTGGTTTGTTCTACTTGATACTCATCTCTGAGAAGGTCAATTCTTTGAGTTAGTTTTTCAATTGCTCTTTCAATTCTCTCAAACTCTGAGATTGCATAAGAATCCATAGTATTTTCAAATCTGTATTTTAGAAGCTCAAATCCATTATTGATTACTGCTACTGGGTTTATCATAGAATTTAGTACATCGTATGACAAGTAAAATCTATCCTGTTTTAGAGTCTGATTTCTCATTAGATAGTATTGTATAAAATTAGATTATCAATTTACGTCTGTAACCAGATTACAAACATTTGCCTTATTTCAGGCTAAAGAGCCTCATCATCCCAGTCTACATAGCCATCCCAGTTTTCTGTAGTTTTTTTGGATTGTGCTTTCCAGAGATGCCCCTTCTCAATTACATCAATTAATGAGCGGGGTCTTGTAGGTTTTGTTAAAAATTCTATTTCGTCCTCAATTCCTTTTAGATCACCTATGAGTTTCTCCCCAAAAGCTGAGATAAAGATAATTCTTTGGTCAGGGTTGTTTTGTAGAATTTCACGTGCGACTTGAGAGCCATTTTTACGTGGCATCAGGTAATCTAAAATCACTATATCATAGCCTGAACCACTTTGTTTATTTTCATAAGCTTGCACACACTGTACCCCATCAAAAGCAAGTTTTACCTTGTGTCCTCTGGCCTCAAGAATTTCCAAATAAATTTCTGCTAGATCCACATCATCTTCACCGATTAGTATATTCAATGAAGTTTCTGCTTTTTCTTTCAGTAGTTCAGAATCCTTACTGAACAAATTTTCTTCAGATTCGCTCTCAGGAAAATCGATTCCCATACTCTGAGTATTTAATAAAATATGATAATTTCGTGTGTATGTGCTTTTTTTACAAGCTGCCCTTAGATTTTGCTTAGGAATTTCTTAGGCAGGAATTAATGAACTCGTATATTCTCTAACAGTATCTCTAAATCTCTTCTAACTACAGGGTGGTTGCAAAGCTTAGAGTGTAATAGTGCGGTAGATTCTTCTGTGTATATGAGATCACGCCTGTAACATTTCCAAGTTGGGAGGCTCATGTAGTAATAAAGTGAAAATGAGTTATGTGGAATTGTTTGTAATCAGATTACAAACATTGGCTATTATCCCAAAATATTCCAGTATTTCTATTGAATTCTGAGAAAAAAACCATCTTTTTGGTAATAATAGTATCTGGTGTTTTTGGAGTCGGAGTAATGATGAATCAGAGTTCTGCAGAATCTCCTAATGTCATAAGATTTCAGGATTCAAGTATCTTAGGACCACAAGTAAGTTTAGATGGTATTCAAGTTCTGAATTTAGGACAACAGGCAGTCATTACTGTTAATATTGAAAAAGTTATTGACGCTCCAGTTGATGACATAATAGTAAAAGCATATCTAACAAATTCAGAAAACGGCAAGTTTTTGCTAATTCCTAAATCTACAGTTTTAGTAGGATTCAAAATGACTGATCCAGAACTTTTACTAAATGATGCTGCTGGAATTAAAGAACAGTTATATCAAAAACAAGACATTACACATCCCATAATGTTTCAAGTGCTTGCCATTGATTCTTCTGCAGAACCACTCAAAGAAACAATAGAAGTAGTTCTCTATTTAGATGAAACAGAAGTAGATAGACTAAGCTTTGATGTTATTGTTAAAACAAAAGGAATTTGAGTAAATTTCTAGAATTGTTAATTATTTAGGAAGCTGATATACGCAAGTCCTAAGGGAATTAAGCTAATTGGCGTCTACACTTGATGGATATTTGGGTGGAGCATCAGCTTCCTTGTATTATAGTAGAATTACTCAATCTTAAAGATGATCAAGATCCTTTGTTTAGTTCCGCCTCTTTCATAAACTTGTCTTGCTCCGCAAGTGCTTTTTTTAGTTCTTTGGATTTTTTGTCTACTCCAGTACAGGTAAATTTTCCACTATCATACTTGTAGTGAGCTGTTCCGTCTTGGTTCTGCCATTGCAGTTTGTTTGTATAAGGATGCATGTAGTTTGACATACGACAGAATAGCTTCTCACTGCATTGGTGACAGGTCATAGTTGCGCCCTCTCGTTTTTCTACCACAGTATGAAAAAAACCTTTGAACAAAAAAAGTTATTGTGCTAGAATCGTAAACAAAGTTACTTTCTTTGGATTATTTTGGATTATTCCAAAGTGTGGATTTGCCATTCCTGTTCCATAGTATCCTTCAGGGCCTCCAAGACCTAGTCTTATAATGTAATTTTGGTTTGATTGTATTGAAATCTCTTTTTTCTCTAGGGTAAAATTTTCTATCTTTTCGTTTTGGGATTTTGTATTAGAAAGAATATTGATTGGTTTTTCACCATTTTCAGATATTACGGCTTCTATGTGTTGATGCCCACATAAGATTACAAAGTTATCAAGATGAGTTTTGCCTTCAGAAAAGGCAGTTTGTGGCATATAGTTATATCCAGCATAGCTGAAAAACTCAAACTCTTCTTCAGATAGTCTCTGCCAAGATTTCTGATAGAGCCAAGCTTCTTCAGCTGCATTATCTGGTGTAATTTTTGCGGGATCTATTGGACCTCCGTGAACGCAGATTAGTTTGTTCTTCTTGTCAATGAATTGCTGAGTTCCAAACGTCTCATCTGGATTTTCTTTAAAAAATTCAAGATCTTTTTTGTCTAGCTTAAAGTGTGCATCAAGGCTCTCAGGCGAACTCCCACTGACTTTTCTTCCATACAAAAAAGCCTCATCGTGATTACCCATGACAGATTCAAATGGATAATTTTTTGAAAGCTCATCAAGTTTCTCTAAAACTTGTTTGGGATGAGTTCCTCGTTCTAACACATCGCCTAAGTTGATTATTCTAGAAAATTCTCCGTATTTTTCTTTAAACTCAACAGAATTTGCCACATTTAAGATAGATACTAGTGCATCAATGTCTGCATGAATATCAGAGATCACCAAATCCATAGAATTTTATAGAATTAAGATAGATTTCTAACTTTCAGGTTATGATACATCTATGAATCAATCATGCTTGACAGGTTTGGCTTTTAAACCAACAGAGAGAACTCTGATTCAATGAATTTGGCTTTTTTCAGTCTGCTAGATATGATAAAGACTTACTTTAATGACAATTTCCCACAATCTGAAACTAGCTTTGGTCCAAATTTATTTTCGGAGAATTTACTTGGAATACAGGAGTTTCTAGAATCTATCTCAATTACAGATGCTGGAATTGCATCTGCACATGTTGTTTTACTTGCTGCAGGCGTTACAATATTTTTAGGAGTTGCTGGTGAGTCTTTTTTCAAAAAAACTGGAATTCCTGATGTTGCTTTTTTGATGGTTCTCGGTGTAATCATTGGACCTGTTCTAGGAATTATTCAACCAGAAGTAGTCATAGAGATTGTTCCATTCTTTGCTGCTATTGCTTTGATTATCATCATGTTTGATGGTGGCCTCAATCTGGATCTAAAACAGATAGCAAAAACTGCTCACTTTGCATTGATCTTGGCGGTTCTGGGATTTGTTGTTTCAGTTGCTATAGTTGCCATATTTGCACATCATGGCATTGGTTGGGATTGGATGGATAGTATTCTGTTGGGCTCTATTGTTGGTGGTTCTAGCTCTGTCGTTGTATTTGGTTTGGTTAGAAACATTCGTGTCTCGGAAGAGACAAGGAACATGCTTTCCTTTGAATCAGCAATCACTGACATCATGGCGACAATTATCGCCTTTATCATGTTTGAAGCAATTCTCTCTGGTCAATTCAGCATGGGATTGGTTAGTGAAACTTTTGGTAGAGCAGTGTTGGTTGGTTTGATTCTAGGATTAGGAGTTGGACTTCCTTGGATGTATGTTACAACAAAGCTTGGAAATGCACAACACAGCTACATGCTAACTTTGGGAATTTTGTTTGTGTTGTATTTTATGGCAAATACTTTGGGAGAATCTGGTGCCTTAACTGCACTCGTATTTGGTTTGATGCTTGGAAATAAAGATAGATTTGCAAGAGTTTTCCGATTTAAGATACGGATTACAGCGCCAGATGACTCCATGCATAGCCAGCTGACATTTTTGGTACGTGCATTCTTCTTTGTCTTTGTAGGACTGCTAGCTGCTTTTGGTCAGATAGAGTTTGTCATATTTGGAATTTTGGTAACTATAGTAATCTATGTTGGTAGAATTGCTGTAGTAAAATCAGTACTTACAAAGAGATTTTCAAAAATTGATAGAAAAGTTACTCAGGTAATGATCCCAAGGGGATTAGCAGCTGCTGTATTAGCTACACTACCTTTGACTCTTGGTTTGCCAAACGCAGAAGCATATCCACAGATTATATTTTTCATAATTTTATCTTCAGTAATTATTACAACTATTGGTCTTGGAAGAGCAAGAAACATTCCTCCACCAGAAAATCTTACAGGTGGGTTTGTCAACAAACCAAAGCCAAGTGATGATGATTCTGAAACTAAAGACGAGTCAGAAGTAAGTGATGAAGAAGCTGCAAAGTATTTTGCTGATGTAAAACAAGGCGAACCTTCTCGAATGTTAGAGAAAAGTAAGTATAAAAAATAATTTTTCAATGATTCCATACCGGAATCAATCCAAATGCATTGTGCCAAATTGGTCTAGTTCTTTGGGCATGAGCTTGTCATACTGATTATAGCAATGAAATCTTAATTGTTATTTATGGAAGGGGCATTGGTACAACAAGCAATTAGGAATCCTTCTCCTGAACATGCATCTGCAATAATGTCAGACCTAACGCCTGATATTCTAAAAGATACTATCCCAACTATTCTTCAGAGAATGGATGGTGGAGAAGCCTCAGAGCTACTTGCTGAAAGTACAGTGGATGGTATCCTTACTACAGTAGAGAAGACTGTTCTAGGCGATGCATTTGACCTAGTCTATGATAAATTTGCAGATAGAATATTTGATATGATAATAAACGGAATTTTCTTACAAATATTTCAGAAAGTTTCGTTGTTATTTTCTTAAAGATCTAATGATTCTTTGAGTCCTTTGTAACGATTTCTAATAGTAACTTCTGTCACATTGGCAGATTCAGCAATATCTCGCTGTGTCTTGTCTTCACCATTTTTCACACAGGACAGATACAAAGCAGCAGCTGCAAGACCCATAGGATCTTTTCCTGCAGAAACTTCATTTTTTTGTGCAGCTTTTAGTACTTTAACTGCATAACGTTTTGTTTTTTCTGCAATTCCAATTTGACTTGCAATTCGTGCAACACACTGGATAGAATCAGTAACTGGCATTTTGAGATCTAATTCTTTAACTAATAGTCGGTAACAACGTGCAATATCTTTTCGTTTGATATTAGCAGCTATCTCTACATCTTTTAGGTTTCGTGGAGTTGAAGTATCTCGGCATGCAGCATATAATGCAGATGCCATAAGTGCAGAAATTGATCTTCCTCGAACCAGGCCTTTTTCCAAAGCTTTTCTGTAAATGTAAGCTGCTTTTTCAATTACAGCATCAGATATTGCAAGTTTGTCTTTTAGTCTGTTTAATTCACTAAATGCTTGTCTAAAGTTTCTATCAACTGGTTCATGGACTTGACTTCTACTATCCCAAGTTCTGAGTCTCTCAATTGTACTCTTCATTGATGCAGAAAGTGGTCTCCCAGATGCATCTTTGTTAATTGGATTGATTATAGTCGCAAGTCCCATGTCATGCATGGTCAGAGAAGTTGGGGCTCCTGCTCTTGCACGATCACCATGTTCATCCTGAGTAAATGATCTCCATTCAGGGCCAGATTCTTGTAATTTTTCAGATAATACAAAACCACATTTGGAGCAAAACATCTCTCCAGACTCGTTATCAGTAACGAGCTTGCCCTGTACACATCTAGGGCACGTATCTTTTGGGTTATCATTCTTCACCATAAATCTCACATTTTACAGGTATTTTGTATTTTGGTATATATGAAGCAACAACTTTTCTACAAAATTGTCTGATTTTGACTAAGTGGGTTTTGGGAAGATAGAAAAGCTGTTAGGCCTATACAAGTCTCTTAGGTAACAGAAGTGAAGTTCTAAAGGTCCAGAGCTATCACCTCTTTACTTATTAGAAGGTCTCAGAAGACAAAAAAAGAGAAAGAAAAAAACAAAATAAAAGGCAGATTTGGTTATGAATTTAGAAATAGAATTAATTTAAGATTGATTTTCTTCTCTCAAGATTTCAATTTCAGCAATTATTTTATCAAGAGCTCTTTGAATTCTCTCAAACTCTTCAATTGCATAAGAATCCATTGTGTTTTGGAATCTATGCCTTAGAAGCTCAAATCCATTATTAATTACTGTAAGTGGATCTACAAGTGAATCCACTACTTCTTTGTTAACTGTGACTGGCTTCAATTTCTCTGAGATCTACTGACTAATCATACTTTATGAACGTGTTCTACCAAAAATGGAAATGGTCTCTTAATCGGTACTGTTTTCATGATTAGATTTTGATCGCTGTACCAGTTTATGCGTCTGCATACATTGAAACTTCCCAAGCAGTTGGGGTTTGAGCAAACGCAGTATACTCTTTGTATTTTAGCTCAGTATACTTGTCAAGAAAGTCTGCAGTGAAAACTTCGTCTAAGAATGTTCTATCGCTTTTTAGTGCATCTAGTGCACCCTTTAGTGAAACCGGAAGAGAGCCAATATTGTATTCTTTCTTCTTTTCAGGACTTAGTTTGTAGACATTTTCTTTAATAGGATCTCCTGGATCGAGTTTGCGTTTTATTCCATCTAGACCAGCTAACAGCAGAGCAGCTTCTAATAGATAGATATTTGCAGTAGGATCAGGAACTCTGTACTCTATTCTCTTGCTTTTTTCTTGATTTCTATAATACATTGGGACTCTGATGGCAGCTGAGCGATTTCCCAATCCCCAACAAATGTTTACTGGAGCTTCAAATCCTGGAACTAGTCGTTTGTATGAGTTTGTAGTTGGGTTTGTGATCGCACATAATGCTTGGGCGTGATCTAAGATTCCTCCAATGTAATATCTACCGAGTTGACTCATTTGCGCTACTTCATCGTCTGGATCATACATTACATTAGTCTCACCATTCCAGAGACTCTGATGTGTATGCATTGCAGATGCATTATCTCCGTAGATTGGTTTTGGCATAAACGTAGCAACTTTGTTGCGTCGTTTAGCTTTGACTTTGATTACATTTTTTACAGTAAGTACATTATCAGCCATGACTATCATTTCACCATAAACAAGATTAATTTCACATTGACCAGAAGTTGCTACTTCATGATGTTCTGCTTCTATCTTTATTCCAAAGTTATTGTATAGATCATCACAGACGTCTTTTCGAAAAGTTTCAAGTGTATCTTTTGGTTGTGCTGGATAGTATCCTTCTTTGATATCAATTGCAGTAGAGATATTTCCTTTAGCCCAAGGGGATTCTTTTGATTCTATTGAATAACCTGAACCACCATACGAATGAGTTGCAGCATACGGTGAAGGATAAACATTGATTGCATCAAAAACAAAAAATTCTACTTCTGGGCCCCAGTAAGTATGAGAAAGGCCAACTTCAGAAAGTTTTTCACTTGCTTTTCGAGTAATTCCTCTCGAATCTCGATTATATCGTGATTCAGTAGTCGCATTTCCTTCATAAAGATCACAGATTATTCTTGCATTTTTTCTGTGTCCGTTATCATAATCAGCTGGCATAATTCTAAATGTTGTAGGATCTGGTTTTAGAATCATATCAGATTTGTTTACGGACTTGAAACCAACAATAGAGCTTGCATCTAATTTTTCTAATCCATGTTTGAAGCTATCTTCATTGATTGCATAGCTTGGCATTCCCATTCTATGTAACTCACCAAAAATATCAACAAACCAAAAATCAAGAAATGAAATGTTCTCGTCTTGTATAGTTTTTAGTACTGAGCTAGTATCCATTTATGATAAATTTTAGTTTTTAATTTACTAATGTTAGTGAGTAAGATTGTTTTAGCTATGTTGTAAAGAGTAAAAATTGGAACCTAGTCTTTTTCTAATTTTCTTGCGCCAGAATATTTTTCTGCAAGCTCATCTTCAAAGAAGAACTTGTCTTCAAATGCTGGTTTAAGATCATCAAGCCAGATTGCTTTCTCATCATATTCTGCATAGAATGGTTTCTGTACCCACTCAGGATTTCTGCCCTGTATGAAACGAAGGCTTAAAACTTTTTTGCCATTAATTGTGGTAACACCATCAATGAGCACTTTTCCTGGAGTTGCTGACATACTTGGACCTCGTACTGTTCGTCCAAGTCCACTAACCTGTTTGTAGGCTTGTCTGAAAATTTCATAGGCTTTGACTAGTGGTATGCCAAAGTAGTGTTGAGCACCTGTATCTCTTACCACGAACATATAGTATGGAATACATCCTAACTGGACTTGTTGTCTCCACATTTCGGCCCACATATCTGCATCATCATTGATGTGTGCTAAGAGTGGTGATTGCGTTCTAATTTGAGCACCGGTCTCTCTTACTTTTCTGATTGCAACTTTTACCGCACCTGTAGAGTGCTCTACTACATGATTAAAGTGAGCCATTATCGCAAGATGAATTCCTTTGTTTGTTACTTTTTCAAATGTCTCTAGCATAATATCTGCATCATCATCAGTGAGAAACTTGTACGGCCAATAAGCTAATGCCTTTGTACCAATTCGAATTGTTCTAAGATTTGGAAGATCACTTTCAAGCAGAGAATCAACATAAGTTGCAAACATTTTTGCTTTCATAATCATTGGATCACCACCAGTAAATAGAACATCAGAAATTTCTGGATGCTCTTTTAGATATTGAACGAGTTGTTCTCCTTCATGCATTGCAAATTTCATATCATCCATCTCAACAAATTGTGGCCATCTAAAGCAGAAGCTACAATATGCATGACATGTTTGACTCTGACTTGGAAAGAAAAGACAGGTTTCGTTATACTTGTGTTGCATTCCGTAAAGTTTAGTTCCATCTTTTAGTTGTGGGACGTTGAGTTCTAGTTGTCCTGCTGGATGAGGATTTAGTTGTAATCTAATTTCATTTGCAACTTCTGCTATCTCTTTTTTGTCTGCTCCTTTTTTTAGAGTCTCTGCCATTTGTTCAAAGTGTTTTGGTTTTAGCATCTCTTTTTGGGGGAATGTTAAAACAAATATTGGATCATTTGGAATATTATTCCAATCAATTAGTTGTTCTACGACATAGTTGTTGGCCTTAAAGGGAAGAACATTTCCTACAACTTCCATCTTAAATTGTGTCTCTTCTGAAAGTTCTGAGATTTGGGGTAAGTTACGAAAATTTGCTAAAGTATATGTTTTGATTGAAGGAGATTCAGTCTCGCTCCATGCAGATTCTTGTAAGGTCACCTAATAATTTGGATTTTACCATTGTTAAAGGTTAACGTGTCTAGTTTTGACGAATTACGAGCCTGAAATAAAAATTTACTAAATATAACAATTAGATTTGACTTTACTACCTATTCTTTGAATTTTTGCTTCTATTACATAGGAGAACGTGTTTAGCAATGGCTGAGGAAGAAATTACAGAGTATTCTGCAGGAGAGTTTGAAACCATACCGCAGCTTCTGGCTTCTTCAGAGTCGCTTCAACTAGCCTTTGTTTTTTTAGTCATTGGTTTAGTAGCTATCGGAATAATTTACCGTAAATTTTCTCATTTGGTTTTATCCCAAAAATTCAACTATACAAGACCACATGTTTCTCGATTTGTTCGCAAGGCAATACTACCATTTTTTGCAATAGCTTTAGTATCATCCATTAATGTATACATACAAACTACTGAGCTATTTGAGGGAGAAAATATTGAGGGTACAGATAAATTAGATACTGCTGAAAAATTCGCAAAAATTCTTAATTCTATTAATATAATAGTAATTGGTTGGACGGTGTCACACCTAATTCCAATTGCTTTAACCAAACGTGACAAATCAATTCTGGAAAGAGGAGATTACCGAAAGTGGTATGATATGAGAGGCTTCCTAGACGATGATGATTTATTCCACAGATGCTTCAAGTGGGTTCCACCCCAGACAACTCCTTACGACATGAAAGATGATGAATTTCAAAAGTATAATCAAACAAAAGAGGGTCTTAAACTTCTTGAAAAATATCGTACTACTAAGGGGTTGTCTGTCGGTAGTTATGATAAACAAGTAGATGATCCGTTTGAAGAATGGAGAAAATCAGAGAGGGGAAAGTATGAGAAATATTATGAAAATTGTATTACTGGAAAAAACCAGTCTGGACAAAAATTAAGACCGGGTGTTGTGCCAGAAGAAATTTACCCTATCGATATATGGCGAGAACAAAAGAGACAAAATAATTATGAACCACTCATTCCAAGCTCGAAGCCGCCAGGATATGCAAGAAGACAGAAGGAGGGAGTTCCAAAATCTGCAAAACAAATTCTCCCGTTAGGGATTTTTTTTGTCACAGTACTTGGTGTAGTTACATGGTGGGGGATAGACTTGGTGGTTTTGGCAACGGCCACTGGAGGACTTGCACTTGGTGTAGGACTTGCACTAAAAGAGACATTGGAAAATTACTTTGCATATATCATGATAAAAAAAGATAAGGTCATCAAAGTAGGTGATAGGGTAACATTACCAAGTGGATACAACGGTCTAGTATACAAAATTACACCCAGAGTTACGTACATCAGACACGGTCTCAGTGAGTCTTTGGCAATTATTCCCACAAAACAAATCGTTTCGGCAGAAATTATCAACTTTACTAAAGATTTCAAGCTTGTTCCTGCCAGTATTGATGTTGGAGTTTCATATCTAAATGATCCTGTGCAAGTAGAAGCAATTCTAATTAAGATAGGTAAACGTGCCATGAAAGAAGTTAAGGATGGACAAGGCAAACACCTCGCTAGACAGAAAAGATGTCCGTACCTTGATGAACACATGCAAAGTTGTGGGTGTGATAAAGATTTACTTGTAGAT
>CAWTZF010000002.1:0-15088 GCA_963920015.1 uncultured Nitrosopumilaceae archaeon
GCTGTGCTTTGTATTTTGTTATCTTTTCATCATGCGTTTGCAAAAAGATGTATCTATCTTCTTTAATTCCTTCATTCCATGCAAAAGTCTTGGATAGATAATCCTTCAATGAACTCACAGCTTCTGCAGTTATGTGTGTGAATCTTGTCTGTCTTGTTTTTGTCGTTTCCTTGCGTATCTGGATTGTTATTGGATTTGTATCAAAGTTAATGTCAGATAGCCTTAACTGCGCCATTTCACCTAAACGCATACCGCTAGAACATTGCAACAAGATACTTGTTGTAAGTTTTAGGCTTGAAGCTCTTACTATTCTATTAATAATTTCTTTTGTAAGTCCTTCTTCGTATACATCCTCTTTTTGTGGTAATTGCAGCCTTTGTCTTACTTCTTCATTAAATAACCTGATTCCATTACTGTTTAGAAATTCCTTTGAAATGGTAATGTAGGTCCTTATACTTCCGTTTGAAAGTCCAACTTTGTTACTATTTGGTTTTTTGTGTTTAGACAAAAATGTGTAAAAGTCGTCTAGCACATCTAAACTATCAAGTTTTTTTTCTTTAATTGCATGGATTAACTGCTCCAAGTCTAGGTTATAGCTGAACCTAGCAAACTCAATTAATCGGTCTATTGCTATTCCATAGCCGTGTCTTGTTGCATAGCTCTGAGACCTTCTTAATTTTTTGTCTAAGAATATCTCTTTTGGGTCTTGGGTTAGTACAGTTGTTCGTATTGTTTCTACCTCCGGTTTTACGGTCTTGTGTTTTTTTGATTCCATAGTTACTATGTTTAACATGTCCAACATAGTTAAGTGTTTTGTAAATGCAAGATTTAACATTAAATTACGGATTTAAATTTTATGAACTGTGATCGCACTATTGATTTTTTAATCTATAATGCTTTGAATTCTTCGCTCCACTTGTAATATGCGCGAATCATTTCCATAGAAACACTTGGTTTTCTTCTTGCCATAATTGTTCTAAAATCAACCATTGAAAGTTCTCGTGGTTGTTGAGCATCTGGTGGTTCACCTTCAACAGGTTCATGGTAATTAGGCGAATTGAATAATTCATGAACTGCTTTAAGTTGGGCTGATTGACATACATCTTTGACATCACTTGCACTGTATCCTTCAAAGAGCTTTGCTAGCTCACGAGGGCTTACTTTCATGTCTTTTTTGAGAGGAGCTGTGTAAAGTTCGAATAATTTTTGTCTTGCTTCTAGTGTTGGTAGAGTAACATAGATTCTTTTTTGGAATCTTCTAAGGAATGGCCAATCAAGACTCCATGGTTTGTTTGTTGCCCCAATAACATACAACATGATGTCTTTTCCTTTGCCATTTACGCCATCCATTTCTGATAAGAATTGGTTTTTTACTCTAATCTCGCCACCGACTTCACTATTTCGTGTACCCAATAGAGAATCAACTTCATCAACAAATAGAATTACTGGTTTCCCATCTTTCTCAACATAATTTCTTGCCATTGAAAATAATTTTGCAACATTTTTCTCAGCTTCTCCAAGCCATTTACTCATCATGGATGCTGCATCTACATTTATGAAATAACCATCAATTTCACTTGCGGTTGCTGCTGCCAGAATCGTTTTGCCACATCCAGGAGGACCATAAAGTAATAATCCACGTGGCCATCCAAGTGGAAATAAATCAGGTCTTTTTGATGGATAAACAATAGATTCTCTAAGTGCATTCTTTGCATCATCTAAACCAATTACTTCTGCCCAACTAACATTGGGCTTTTCTTTCATTATAAGATCATCAAAATCATTTTTAGCTTGATGCTCGCCGAGAGATTTTTTTTGTTGCTCAGGTGAGGCATGTGGGTCTACAGCAGGCTCTACACCATGTGCCTGCTGAAGTGCTTTGATTCTATTATGATATGAAGTGGTCCTTTCTTTGTAAATTGGATTTAGTTTACTATTAGGATATAATCTCATCAGTTTTACGAGTGCATCTATGGCTTTCTGATAACTTGCTATGGCCATCCCACGTGCGCCTTGAGAATCATACTTTATTGCCTCCGTAGCATATTTGCTGGCGCTATTTTCTAATTCTTGTGGGGCTAAGCTCATCTAAATTACCTGTTCAGCCTCAACTGTTGATGTTTCTTGGTATCCTTGGGTGTAAGCTCGTGTAGAAGGTTTAGTTAAATTATTTGCACTATTTTCACTAGGCTGCTCATCTAAATCAGATGGTCTTGATTTTTCTTTATCACTGATTGCATAATTTTCAGAAATATTAGCCTGTAAATCTTTGATCCTCTGAATGCTTACTTCTGCTGAAATTACCAATTCGGAAATTTCATCATCAATTTCTTCTATAGAATAAGTTGATTTTGTTATAATGGCAACAAAGTCTTTTAGAACGGAATGAACCTCTTTTTTATTTTCATATTTGCAAAGTGTGTAGTCTGCAAGTTTGAGAATTTGATTCAAATCTTGTAATTCTTCAAAAGTTAACGAGTCAATTTTTTGTTCATCTTTTTTATTAAGTTTTGAGAGTTTTTTCTCCACCAATTGAGATAGTTTTTTTATCTTAGTAAGATCTTTATTGAAATTTTGATTATGCTTTAGCAAAGTCAAGCATTCTTTGCTTTGAAAAAATCTAGATTAGGATACTGCTTGCTTAATTTAGAGTCCACAATCAATTTTGCTTTATCTAGGAGTATGTTTGATTCATAATTTGAGACTCTAAAGTCAAACCTAGCTTCAGTAATAGTACCAGAATCCACTAGTACACTACCCAAAACAGAGGATAGTTCACACAAATTTTGACTTGACTCGAGCATTATTTCATAGAGTTGTGAGCTTATAGCTCGTATTACAGGAATTACCGGTGGTAATATTATTGGAATACTGGAAATTCCTAAAATAGAGTTTAATCGTTGTTGAATTTTGGTTAATGATTCAACTGCAAAATAAAATGTCTTTTCTAATTCTACTTGCTTTAATTCAGTATTTTCAAGTTTAGAAGTATTTGAAAAATTATAAAGATTTGATTTAGTTAATTCAGATTTTTTTTGTTTTAATTGATTAAGAATTTTTCCAAGTAATTGCGAAGAATACTCTAATCTTGGCATCAACGTATTGCGTTGAGAAACATGGCATGACAAATCGTGTATGAACCATCCAGATAACATTGTGTTTTAAATTTGATTTTTAATATTTCAGGACGGTGTAACAAACCAAACTTTAACCACAGTAACACCTAGCTATGGCTACAATTTGTAAATTTTTTGAGCATTTATGCAAAGGAATTTAGCTCCGGATTTTACCTATCAAGTATTCAACCAAAAGTATGGTAAATGAGAAGATACTCTCAGTTAGTCTTGAAGAATTTGGTCTAAGCAAGTATGAAGCCAGTGCATATGTCACTTTGATTTCTAAGGGAACAATTTCAGCAAGTGAGCTTGCATATTACTCTGAGCTGCCACGAACTAAGGTTTATCCAATTTTGCTAAAATTAGAAAAAAAGAAACTTGCAATAATTTCGAAGAGTAAACCAATCATGTGTACGGCCATTGCACCTGAAGATGCATTTGACAATGTTATCCAAGAACAAATTCACAAAGTAAATGCTATGAACACTCTTGTTTCTAATTTGAAAGAAGTCTGTGAAGATAGTAAAAAATCAAGAGGTGCCGAAGAAAAAAGATACTTTCACCTTAATGCTAACAATGTTTTAAATCAATTAAAAACTATGATTGAGGGAACAGATTCTTCACTCCACATAATAGTAGATCAATGGGGTTTAGGTCTTCTTGCAGAATGTAAAGAGCAGTTAATTTCAGTAATTAGGAGAAACTCTGAAGTAAAAATTATCGTTCCTCCAAGTCAACTAGGCTCAGAATCATTTAAAATGATTCCAGATGGTACAAAAATTCGAATTTCAGAAATTATACAAAATTGCTTTATTTTTGATGGGATTGAGTTATTGCTATTAGATAGCAATAATGGAAAAGGAGCCACATTCTCTTCAACTGAAATTTTAGCAGTGAATCAAGAAAGAATTTTTTTACATGTTTGGAAGAACGCTATTAAAACAGAATGTTTTGGCGATATGGCTAAAACCGAAGCCCAAGAAATTTATCGAATTGTAAAATTGATCAATGAAAACGCATTAAGCCATATGCTAAATTCGTCATTTGTTTCTAAAGAAAAACAAGTTGATTTTCTAAACTTACTTGAAAAAAATGGAGTAAATCTCAAAGAAAAGACATTAGATGAGATGATTGAGATTATTGATTCTGCTTTGCAAATAATGTGCTCAGGTCATGCAAATTTTGATGCCAAAAATAAGAATATCTCAATTGAATCAAAGCTAAATAGTGGCCATTCGTTGCCTTGGGTAGTCATTTTAGATGGATATCTTCAAAATCAGGGATTCAAAACTAGAGTAGTTTACCAAAATCACCCCCAAAAAGGCGAGAAAGTTCACATTAAAATCAATTAGACAAAAACTAAAAACTAGTTTCCTTCAAGACTTCTCGTGATTGATGAAAAATTAGACGCTCTTGGAATAAAACTACCCATACCTCCTAGTCCAGCAGGATCTTATGTTCCAGTTGTTACTAGTGGAAAAATGGTTTATGTTTCAGGTCAAATTCCTATGGAAGATGGAAAAGTTATTTTCAAAGGGAAAGTAAATGATGAGAATATTGAGGAAGCAAAAAAATCTGCTAAACTATGTGCTGTAAACATTCTAGCACAACTAAAACGAGAGTTAGGTTCTTTAGAAAAAATTTCCAAAATTATCAAAGTTTCAGGATTTGTGAATTCTTCTCCAGAATTTAGCATGCACCCTAAAGTGATCAATGCAGCTTCAGATTTATTGTTTGAAATTTTTGGAGAAAAAGGACAACATGCTAGAATTGCAGTAGGCGTAGCTAGTCTGCCATTGGATTCTATGACTGAAATTGATGTCATTGTTGAAATAGAATAATTTGGAAATTTTCTTAAATATATTAAAGGAGTTTTTATAACATGGCACAAACTTGCAATGGATTATGTATTAGATTCAAACCAAATTCTATTTCAAGTAATTTAAGATACAAAATTGGTCAAAAATGGTGTTCTCTTTGTGCATTATTTTTCTTTACAACGGAATACATTTGTCCTTGCTGTAAGACTAAATTAAGATCAAAGCGAAGGAGTAAAAAACATGAAATGTGAAGATTGTCATCATATCAAAGGTGAATGCGACTGTTATTGTTGTTGTTCAATCACAAAAATTGGTTGTCCAACTTGTATCATCCCAATATTAGGTTATAGACAAATCAAAAAACTGTTAAGAAAGATCAGAAATTGATATCAAGATTCCATTTCTGTTAGAAAAAATCACATTATATTCCGATATGGCACCATAATTTTTTGAAAAGTTCCGTTCTTCCTAAAAGGATTTTACGCTTAAATTAAATCGGGATGCAGGGGTCAATCAGAACTTTAAGTCAAAAAAACAAAGAGGATTTTCAAGAAAAAGCTTGGGAAATATGTATTATGTATAAAGAAAAATCGGATATAAGAACGCAGAAAAAAATTCCGTATAAAATTAAGGAGCTCTCAGAATACAGTGATAAAATTCCCTATTTAGCAAAAAATTTGACGTATTATGATCTATGGAATTTTTACCACCCTATTGTTAATTATGAAAAATCTTTCAAATATATGAGCAAAAAAGAATTCCAAAAACTCATAGAAGAAAACTTGCTAATGTCTAGCTGAGTTCGGATTGACCAAAATAGACACCAAATGGTTGGCAATAAACCACTACCGTATCATAAGTGTCCACATCAATATTTTCTAAAAGATAATTTTGATCACCCTTACTACCCTTCAATTTATCTAGATGAATTCCGTTGTTAACATCCCCATCCAGTGTAAGATACACTCGCAAATCAGGACCATTGGTAACTTCGAAATTTTCAAATCTCAAGTATGTCGCATCACCTACTTGGATAATTTTTGCCGTTCCTTCAGCAAAATGTCCTGCTAAACCATCAAAACTTCCTGATTTTATAATTTCAACACTAGTTTCTGATGAATCCATCATATCATTCATGTCTTCTGAAACAATGTTTTCAATAGTTGCAGCTTTTTCCATAACCATGTCTTTGACTTTGTCAGGCATGTTGACTACAATCTTTTGACGTGTGTCATCATCCATAGAACCAAATTTCTCAAAAGTTAGACCTTCTTCGATATTATTTAGAGCAACTGGGAGTGGTTCATCTACTTCGACATCATAAAACAATGGACTCGCCAATCCAATCGCTAAAACTACAACACCAATAGCAATAACAATGCTCAATCCCCGCTTCATAATGATATCACACTTACAAAGTTTATAGATGTTTTTCCAAAATTTTGTTTTGATTATAATTTAAGTGATATTTTCTACTTGTCGTGATTTTTTTTCTTTGTATAATTTGTAAGCAGTTAATCCGTTGAATCCAAAGATGATTACTAGCCCAAGATAAGCTAAGGGTTGACTGTAATCAATAAGTACAGCAGTTACTCCTGTTCCAAAAACACTTGGTAATAATGAAAGTAAATAGAGCCACCAACCGCAGCAACCTAATGGTACTAAAGAGAAGAATGAAAAAAATGAAGTAGCAGCTACGCTTCCAGAATTTCCTCCAAATGCTTTTTTCTTTACGCTCAATTTACATCCCAGTTGTTTGCTTTTTTCAGAGAGAAAAATTTGTATTCCAACTCCTATTCCCATACCAAAAATTACAATTGAGTTTATTTGAAAAGCAGCACTAATTGCAGCTAAAGGAGGCAATGCGGGAGTTGTTAATACTACGACAGTAAGGTACCCTACTATTGTGATGATTCCAACAGTTATTGCCTTAATAATTGGCTTCAATATTATAAAACTCCATAAATTTCAGTGTCAGGATGAAATGCAACCCATTCAAACCAGAATCCAGGACTAAATGGCATTCTTGAAAGTTGAGATCCCTCTAATGAACCAGAAACAGCGATACCATCATAATTCCATTCAGAATTTGTTTGTGTATCTATTATCTTACTATCTTTGAATTCAAAATCTAAAACTTGTCCATCTAATGTTCTCTCAAATGCCCGTGCATTTTGAGAATATAGTGAAGAAAGTAGCAATGGAGTATCTGCAATTTGATCATTGATTACTACAGAGTTTTCAATTTCGTTTTGTGGATATGCTTTGTAAACATTAGACTCGTGAAATCCTAAAATGATTTCTTTTGGATGTAATCTATCATCGTTATTTTCTACTGGAAAAATAATTCTTGGTTCAGTATAGTAATCACCATAAGGATCAACACCGTATGCTCGAATATGACCAGTTTCAGTAGTCAAAACTTTAGTATTGGGATGAATAGTTTTCCAATCGCCCCAAGTTATTACATCAAAAGGAATGATCTTCAGTTCTTGACCCGTGAGTTCTCCAGTAATTGCTTGACCTAATGCTTGACTCCAGTAAGAATTAGTTAATCTGTCATACATCACAAGATTACTGTTGTAGAGTTTTCCAGAAGTTCCAAATTCCACTTCTTTTCCATCAAGTATTCTTTCAAAAACTTGATTAGTATAACATAGTGGACAATATGTTACTGCAACTGGGGTATCACCAACTTTATCGTTTACGATTTCGTGCCAAACTAAAATGAAAAGAGGATATGCTTTTACTTCTCCATTTATTTCAAGGCCAATAACGGTATCAGAATCAGAGATAAATTGCGCATCAGAGGCATCTGCAAATTTTGGATCATCTATTGATGGAATTCCATCTTTTGGGGGGCCTCCACTCTTGATTTTATCTAATGGGATTAGATGCTTTTGTCCATTAGTCATCATAATTTCTTGTGATTCAGTATTTTGACTCTTTTCTTCTACAGAAGTGGTTTCAGTAGATGATTCAGATTCAAGATTTGCTTGAGGTGCTGGAAGAATTTCTGTTGTACTAGAGAGAAATGCTGCAATAGCAATTATCACAATAATGACACCGGTAGTGGGTGCTACAAGTTTTAAGTTCAAATGTACTCAAAAGTTCGTTTAAAATTATTAAAGAATTGTTCCAAATTTAGAATCTATGATTTGGTAAAACACTTTTATCTTCACAGTAATGCGTTCGAGATAGCAAATAGAAGATACTATGAAAGATTTTAAATTGCATGATATTACCCACGGGGGATTCGTGCATCAATTGGTGCAATATTCATTGCACAATTGGTGAAAAAAAATTCCAAGGTTTTTACAATAGAAACTTTTTCTTTTTTAATTTAATTTTGAATTAAATTCTTTAATGAAAGTTTTAATTTTGGATTTTGGTATTACTGCACCACATGCTTTATCATGACCTCCACCAGAACCACCAAGTTCAGTAGCCAAAATATTGATAATTTTTCCAAGATGAACTTTGCAATTTTTAGAACCTCGAATCGAGACGGCATAAATTCCATGGTCGACACGTTCCTTGTATGCTACGCCAACATCTTTTCCTGAAAAGCCCAAAACAAAGTTCACAGCACCGCTGGCTCCTGAATCCATGATTTCCATGTATCCAAGGTTTTTCGTAATTTTCATGCCCTTTTTGACTTTGGCAATCATTTCAGCTAATTTTCCTACTTGGATTTGAGCAAATTCAAAAGTGTTTGGAATCTCATGTGGATATTTTGATTCAGAGAGTTCTTCTACTAAATACAGAAGATAATCAGGGTCTTTTTGATGGCCAACTATATTGTAAGTTAAAACGGTAGCATTTATCAGAGCAAACTGTCGGTCATAGATTTGGAGTAATTTTGAACCTTTAGGTCGGTCTTCCATATAATCAGTAATTGCAGCACACGCTGCTATGAAGGAAGAGTGTTCAGATAATTTAGATTTGTATTCATCATAAACTTGCACTGTTGTACACTCGTTAATATCATGAATCATTTTGACTTTGATTTTTTCTAATTGTTTTGTAATTTTGGGATCAATATCGTGATGATCAATGTATGTCACTGAGACCTTTCTTTTACGAAGATTAGTTAAGATATCAACGAATTGGTCTTGAAATTTTTTACTCAAACCCAAATCACAAATGAATAATGTTTTTAGTTTTTCATCATTAGCAATTTGCTCAAGTGTTTCCATTTGTTCAGGATAGTCAACAAGAACAGAGTATCCTCCAAAAGCTTGTCTAATTAAGGCAGCAGAACTAATTCCGTCAGCATCTTCTTTATGAGATAGACATACAATTTTGGTTTTCTTAGTTTTAGAAGTTTTGGTTTTTTTTGCTGATTTTGATTTTTTGGTACTGGTTTTTGATTTAGTTGTTTTAGATGCTGTCATAGGTCGAATCAATTAATTTCCCTCATTTAAACCAAGAAAGGTTATGGTCACTTTTTACCTGAAGATTTTTGCACGCCAAAAGGCATCTCTTTATTTTTAGGATTCTCGATTAGCACTTCATAAAAGCTATCTCCGCTTAATTGGGTTTTGAGATCCAATTCTTGAAGACGTCTTAATTCATCCCCAGTTGCATTGAGAATCTTTTCATCAACTTCTTTTGTATACTTTCTTTCAGCTTGGGACATAATTTTCAATTAAAAATTTCGTTATAGGATCGAGAGTTGATAGATTAGACTAAATGCTAAATTTCAGAATTCTTAGCTGCGTGAACATGATAGAAGATATAATAGCAATTTTCAATTAAATCTCATATGGACACAAAAAATATTGGCCTACGAGGAATTGAGGTTGCCGATACTAGAATCTCAAAAATAGATGGTGAAAAAGGCAAACTAATCTATCGTGGTTATGACATTTTAGATTTAACTAAAAAATCAAATTTTGAGGAAACGGCCTATCTGCTTTTGCATGATGACTTGCCTAGAAAAGAAGAATATACTGAATTTTTAGACAAACTTACTGAAGCCAGATGGGTACCAAAACAAATGCAAACTAACATGGGAAATTGGAGAAAAGATGCAGATCCAATGGATATGCTTCAGGCATTTGTGGCTGCACTTGCAGGTTATTTTGATGAGGAGTTTTCTACAAAGGAAGCAAGTTACGACAGAGCGATTAACCTAATTGCTAAAGTCCCAACAATAGTTGCAAGTTGGCAAAGAATTCGAGATGATGAAGCCATAATTGATCCAGACGCAAACCTAAGTCATGCAGCAAATTTTCTTCACATGCTTACTGGAAAAAAACCTGATGAAGAGACTGCAAAGATTTTTGATATTTGTCTAATTTTACACGCAGATCATACATTCAATGCTTCTACTTTTGCTGCAAGACAAGTAGCCTCTACACGTGCACACATGTATTCTGCTGCAAGTGCAGCAATTGGTGCACTAAGTGGAGAACTACATGGTGGTGCAAATTATGAGGTAATGAAAATGCTTCTAGATATTGGAACAGAAGACAAAGTTGAATCATGGATAAAAGAAGTAATGGATAAAAATGAGCGCATAATGGGTATGGGACACGCAGTTTACAAAACTTATGATCCTCGTGCACAAGTTCTAAAAGAATTATCAAGGAGATTAGCAGAAAAAACTGGTGAACCTTGGTTTGACATTACACAAAAAGTAGAACAGGTAACAATCGAACAAATAAAAAAACGAAAAGGTATGGATATCTATCCAAATGTTGACTTGTACAGTGCATCTGTATACTATATGCTAAAAATTCCAATGGATTTGAATACACCAATTTTTGCCATTTCACGTGTTGCAGGTTGGGCAGCTCATATTATTGAGGAAAAATTTGCCGAAGCTGCACCAAAGCCTGCATTGTATAGACCAAAGGCAGTTTACGTTGGAAAGTATTGTGGCCCACAAGGATGCGAATACAAATCACTAGACTTGAGAACTCAAACTAGTTAGTTTCGAGTGTTCAGCCACTCTTTTGCTTTAGTGTTTACATCATGTTTGTAAAGCACTTCAAAAACCATATCATAAAATGAGATACCTTTTTTTTGTGCTTGGCCATCAAGCCACTTTATACCATCAGCTAGTTCAGGATCATATTGCGAGAACTCAACTAACTCATCGACCATCTTTGTAAAGAAGGTGTGTGACTCAAGCATGATGGTACGTTTCAATATTTGATCATAAGGAATGAATTCAAATTATATAGACAAAAGAGACCTTTTTGGTTGACTTTTGAAACATGTGTTTTACTTTGATGGGAATTCTAAAGGAATTTCATGGGCAATACAAACTGAAGATTCTCTTGTAGAGCAACATAGAGATCATGCAGATATTTACTTAGACAAGGTTACTTCTGAGCAATCAAGTTACATTGCATTACATGTAGGATTGTTTTGGTGCATTGGCACATTTATTGTAAAAAATAATGATGAGATAGATGTGAATATAGATTCAAAATCAATGTATGAACACTTTACACGAAATAATTTTAATCAAGATTCATTTATTGAAACTAGAATACGATTCATAAAACAATTAATTAAACAATGGAGTTTGAAGATTAATTATCAGCTAATTGAACCCAAAGAAAACTTTACAACTATATTATTACAAAAGCGGAATGGAACTTAAGACCAACAACGCTTAGTAAGTTGGTGACAGTTCTAATTCACGCTAACTAATTCTACAGTATCTTTTCAAAGTAAAAGAGTGGTTGTCGAAAAAGCTTGACCAAATTTTACCTGTTAAATAAGCTAATGAAGAACAATAATTCAATTCTGAAAACAATTTAGTGTAGAAATTTCTTTTTCATTTAAAAAAAGTTGAATTTTTTATAACGGGCATTTTGCTGAATAGATTTGAATATAAAAAGAAATTCGATTTATCTAAAAACTAGATTCTTTTCTGTATTACTTGAGATGAAGCTGCCTTACCTAGTGATACTTTTTCTTCTTTAAATTGGAATGAATGTCCAAATTTTATTGCAAAGAATAGGAAAACAAAGAACATTCCAATTACACCACCTACTGCCAAACTGAAATAATGCTCAGAGCCAATTACTACAGTATATTTTGGATCGCTAACTAGCCAAATTTCAGCCATCATCATAGATAGTACTAATTGTAGTTGAGTGATAGGAAGTGTAATCATTATAGAGTACACCTCTTTGTTTTTAGTTTCCCTTCCATGTCCAATGCCCAATTTGAATAATAATACGATATTCAATAAGCACAGAGGAATTTTTTTAGAAAAACTAGATCCAAATTGGAATCTAGTCTCGAAGTAAAAGGCCGATATCTTGCAAATTTGTGTGCGTATATCCGGTAATTATCAAGCCGCCATGTTTTTCAAAAAATGAGCTCGAATCATTATTTTTAAGATATGATTTGATTTTGTTAATGTCTATTTGGAAATTATCAGTTAATGCACCAGCATATTTTGTATTTCCGTCTATTCCATCAGTTCCCAATGATGCAATAACAAGCTTTTCTTTTGTATTTTGTGTATTTTTTAATAATCGCAAAACTAATTCTTGATTTCTTCCACCTTTTCCTTGGCCAATTACTTTTACAGTTGTTTCCCCACCAAAGATAAGACAAGTTTTTTCTTTTTGTGGAATTAATTTTATGATTTTTTGTGTTGCATCTTTGATGTCACCAGAAACTGAAATAATTTTTGTGTCATATCCTAGTTGTTCAGATTTTTGTCTCATAGCTTGAAGGCAATTCTTGTTTGATGAGATAATTGAATTTAGAATCTTTGGTTTTTTTGGTGTTTCAGGAATCTTACCAAGCTTGCCATCATTTAGTCTATCTAAAACATTTTCAGGGAATTTTTTCTGCAAACTATAACGCTTGATAACAGATAAGGCATCGGCAAATGTTGTTGTATCACAATAGGTAACTCCTGATGAAATAGAAGACAAGTCATTATCAACAACATCGGACATTATCAAAGATACTGCATCACAGGGTAAGTTTTCAACTAGTCTCCCTCCTTTAATTTTAGATAAATGCTTTCTAACGCAGTTGAATTCTTGAATTGTTGCGCCTGATTTAAGCAACAAGTCATTGACGTACATTTTATCATCAAGTGGAATTCCATCGGGTAAACTAAGCAATGAAGAGCCACCTCCAGAGACTAGAAAAATCACAAATTCAGATTTTTTTCTCTTTTCTAAGAACTTCAAAATTGTTTTTGCAGCATTAACACTTGTTTGATTAGGAGTTGGATGTCCGGAATTAAATATTTGAAATTTTTTGCTTCTTATAACAGAGTTTGAACCTTTTGGAATTACAATAAAACCACTTTTGATATCAAGAATTGAGTTTACGACTCTTGCCATTGAATCTGCAGCTTTGCCAAATGATACTAAGTAAGTTGCAGAGTAATCAGATAATTTAATTGATTTATTGCCAATTACAATTTTATCGTTTTTTAGATGTTTTTCAAGACCAATCGCTGGAGATGCAACACTCAGCCCAGATTCTAAAATTTTCAGTACATTCTTTTTTGTTCTAGATTGAGCAAGTTTTCTATAATTTTGAATTATCATAATACAGAATTCATTTAAAATTTGTAAGATATATTGATCACTGTTATTCCAGCTATTAACCTCAACTTTTTAGTAAGATTTAGTTTCATTACGTTCTTGTGATTAATATCGATGATACAACTAAAGAGATTGACAAGTTTCTTGATTCTAGATACGTAATTTCACACAGTTCAAGTACTGTTAGGGTTTATCAACTTGGAATAAATCATTTCATCAAATTTGTTGAAAAACAATACAGCTGTTCCTTGAAAGAAATCATTGAGTCAATCAAAAACAAATCAGTTGATCAATATGACATCTTAAAAGAATATGTGGTTTACCTTGACAAACAAGGAAAAAAACCTAGAACCATAAAGCTGATGATTACGGCAATAAAGGGATTTCTTAGGCATTGTAAAATTCAGATCTATTCTGAGGAATTTCAATCTAGGGTTAGATTGCCAAAAAATGTTCGTTATAGAGAAGAGCCGCTCACCAAAGAAATCATTCTTAGATTGTTAAACATTGTTTCACCAAAACTTCGTACAGCTATTCTTGTAGCTGTAGCAAGTGGAATGAGGATTGGTGAGATAATTCAGCTTAAACCATCTGATATAGACTTGGCATCGAATCCCCCACGAATTAGGATAAGAGCTGAAACCACAAAGACAAGGGAGGATAGGGAAACCTTTCTGACTCAGGAAGCCACAAGGGCTCTGAAGGACTATCTTGCCAAGTTTTTTGGCTGGAAAGATGCAGAAGCTAACTCTCAACTACAGAATGTTGTTATTTTTGGCCGGACCTCTAGGCCTTTCCAGGTTGATTTTGATAAAAGCGTCCCTCTTCAAAACCGAGAAAGCCTCCTGATAAATTCAATGCGTCAATACGTAAACAAAGTGCCAGAATTGGCTAAGCAAAATGCAAATGGACAAAGAATGATACATTTTCATGCATTTAGGAAGTTCTTCTATACTGCTCTAAGTAACGTAATAGGTTCGAATTACGCTCATGCATTGATGGGTCATCATGAATATTTGGATACGTACTACAATTTACCAGATGAGAAAAAACGAGAATTATATCTCAAAGCTGAACCACATCTTACAATATCAGATTTCGAAGCCATAGAAAAAGATCTAATCAGTGTAAAGAAAAAACAAAAAGAGATTGAAGAAAAACAATTAGATCTCATCAAACTCCTCAAAGATGAACATGTCGAATTTCCAAAAATATTAGAGAAATATTTGAAATGATTGTCAGAGAAGTAAAATTTCACTGCCAAACTTGTAACATGGATCTTATTACATTAGATAGAATTACAATATTTTTCAAATATTGTATTAATAGAGAAATTCGAAAATACCGAAGACATGTTAAGAGGGGTCATGAAGTCGTAATTATTGAATCATTTGTGTTATATGAGGATGGGTTGATTACTAGAATAAATGCGGATGATTATATTAGTAAATACATTCTTGAAAATGAAATTATTATTCCATAAACTGATGTTGACTAACTAACATCAGGCGTGTCACGTGCGTGAATGAGCTTTCTATCATGGGATAAGTTAGTCATCAATTACTTAGTTATTGAAGAAACTAAAATGTCAAAGATGTAAACATGAATGGAA
>CAWTZF010000003.1:0-20624 GCA_963920015.1 uncultured Nitrosopumilaceae archaeon
ATTTGAATCCATAAAAATTCAGAGAATGAACTGGCGAATTGTAGTTATTCCTGTAACTCTAATTCCAATTATCATTATTGCCATTCAATTTGATATTGAACTAGATGATATTTTAGCAGTAGGAGCTTTACCATTTATTGCTGCAGTCTTTGTAATGATGGCAAAACTTGGATTACAAGGAATAAAATTTGCTTTTATTGCAAGAACATACCTTGGAAAATCTTTTGATAACTTTTGGAAACTAACTGGAGTTAGAGTTGGAAGTGAATTCATTAAATTTACAACTCCAATGTTTGTTGGTGCTGAACTTGTAGTGATTTACTATCTACACAAAAAAGGAATTCCTGCATCAAAAGCATCTTGGATAGCAATACTTGATATTGTAACGGAAGTATTTGCTGCAGGAGTTTTATCAATATTGGCAGGAATTTTCGCATTAATTAATGGAGCATATGTTGTAGCAGCTGTTGTTTTAGGAACTAGCTTGTTTGTTACATCTTTATGGTTAGTACTATTCTTTCTTTCATCCAAGCGAACCTTTCAAGTTCCAAAGGTTATCTCTAGTCTTGTTACAAAACTTGGCAAAGAACGGGGAGTGAAATATGTTAAGCAATCCAATATGTGGATAGAAGAAGTTTGTACAATGAGTAGAGAAAATCTTCGTTCTAAAGAATCAATGAAAGTCTTGGCTTATGGATTCATCATATCTTTGATCGCGTGGATCTTCTATGGAGTATCATTTATGATAATAGCATTTGGTACAGGTTATGTCATTAATCTTTTTGATTCTGTGATGGCAGTAATGGGTGCAAATGCAATTGGTAATCTGCCTATTACTGTAGGTGGATCAGGTTTAGCTGAATTTGGAATTATTGCATATCTAAATAATTTAGATCCTTTTAATTTAGAAATTGGAGAAAAAACTCTTGAATGGAATGCTGTTATTGGATGGAGAATTGCAACCTATTACATTCCCATAGCCATTACTTGGATTCTACTAGTAAAACTAGCCTTGACTAAATATAACAAACCTAGTTTACCATAGAAAGCACTTTATTTTTCCAATTTGAACTTTTGATACAGTGAATTTTAAAGATAAAGTAGTTGTAATTACTGGTGCATCTAGTGGGATTGGAGAATCTTCAGCTATACAATTTGCAAAAAAAGGTGCAAAGATAGTTTTAGTAGCAAGAACTAAGGAAAAACTCCAAGAAGCTGAAAAGAAACTTTCTAGTTTTAAAACTGAAACACTAATCTGTCAATGTGATATCTCAGAAAAACTTCAAGTCAAAAAAATGACTGAAGAAGTTTTAGAAAAATTTGGGAGAATTGATGTTTTAGTAAATAATGCTGGTTTTGCAATCTATGGTTCAGTTTCTGAACTAACTGTTGAGGAGATAGAATCTCAAATGAAAACTAATTACTTTGGTATGGTTTACTGTATCAAGAATTTTCTTCCAAGAATGTTAGAACAAAAATCCGGACATATTGTTAATGTCGCATCAGTTGCAGCTAGTTTTGGCTTACCAGGAATAGCATCTTATTGTGCTTCAAAATTCGCTATGCTTGGATTCTCAGAAGGATTTCAACATGAGCTAAAAGGAACAGGAGTTGGTGTTACTGTAGTGAGCCCAATCATGGTTAGAACAAACTTTTTTGATCATCCCTCGTTTGAAAAAATGCCAAAATATTCTCCCACTTCTCTTAGTCCTGAAACTGTAGCAAAAGCAGTGATAAAAGCAGCTTCGTCTTCAAGACTTGAGATTATAGTTCCCTCTGTTGTTAGAGGAGCTGTTTGGGCAAAGCACACATTTCCTTACTTGATAAATCTGATTTTAGGTTCTTCATTTAAAAAACAACTTGATTTGAAGAAAAAGTAAGACTATCCTTCTATTTCTTCTAGAGATTCACTAGAACCAGCATCTAATAGATCTAGACGCTTTAATTCAAATTGGTATATTGTACTCATCTCAATCTCTTTTTCTTTTTGAAGAAACTCTACAACTTTTTTGCTTAAAGGAGCTTTTAATGCATCAAAGACAAACTCATAGACTGTATCGCGTTCTAAATCTCCAAGTTTGATATTTTTTGGAAGATCCATTGTAACAATATGTCCTCCATCTTCTATCTGTTCGTATAACTATGTATCAATTTTATTGTCATCTTCATAAATTTCTAAAATATATCTTGCCTGCTTCAAAGAAACAGGTTTTCCAAATTTAGCTCCTTGTATCTAATCGGTAACCCACTGTGGGATGCCTTCTTTCTTTTTGGCCATATTCTTTGACTTAGTTTTGTTGTTTCTCTTTTTTGCTTTTTTGCCACCACTCTTGATAGTCATACTGTCTATCTGCCTTGGTGTATTCTCTTTGATTCAATTTGGCTCTAATGTCTCCAACCTGTTCTCTTGTTGCATAGAGTCCACATTTTTTACAGATGAAATGTTTTGTTCTAGGATCCATTTTCATTGGAATTTCTACTTCCTCAAATAATTTGAAAAGATCGTCTTTACTTCTATCCTCTTCAGCGATTTCTAATTCATATTTTTCTTGAATCTTTTTCTTTTCTCTCGCTACACATTCTGGACAATTAGGCAATTATTGTCCTCACCTAATTTTTCAATAAAAGCGTTCCCACTTTGCTATACGATCTACTTAACAACAAAAAGACAATCTTATCTGGTACGCGGATTATATCGTCATCCCTTTCGGTCAGTTCGCCCATCGAAAATACCGCGCACCAGATGACTAGTTTCTCTTAAGAAAATTATTATTTATTCGTTTCAAGAATTTCAGAAACAATTTTGGCAGTATTTTTTACTCCGTTCCCATCAAAGTTCTTTGAAAAGCTTGCTAGATTTTCTTCAAATTTGCTATAATCTTCTTTAATTTTTTGGATTGCGTGAATTACTTGATTTTTGTCTTTTGCTAAAACTCCAAGATTTTTCTGCTCAGCCCATTTAATGTGATTCGAATGCTCGTCATAAATTGGAATACCAATTATTGGTTTGGCTTTTCCTCCAAGAATCTCTCCCATTACAGTATGAGAGCCATTAACAACTGCATATTTGCACAAATTCAAGACTGATTCTTTTTCTTGCTCCGATAGGAATCCAATATCTATTTGAATCCAATCAATTTTTTTTTCAACTGCTTCAAAAACTGAATATTTTTTTCCATCTTTTGCAATTACACCATCTATGGATGGATCGTTTCGTGCATGAGAAATAATCCTTCTTTCAGATTTCATCTCGTCTTGATGAAAGACCTCTTCAAATTTTTCTCCCGTTCCATTATTTGTTGATTTATTCCCAGTTCTCATCCAATAACCAAATTCAGTGTTTTGAATTAATTTTTCGAGATCAGTCTGAGGTTTTTCTTCTATTTTTTTATCATCTGTGAAATGTCCAACAAATGATACCTTATGCATTAATTTTTTTGGAAAATTCAGATTATACTCACATATTGTAAAAGGCGGTGGTGAATCAGCAACTAATATCCTTGATGCCTTTGCAATCTGTTTTGCAATGAAAATTAATGATGGATAAAGGTATAATCTAGTCTTCCAGAGCCTTGGCATAAACTGATTTGTAATGAAAAGACTTGGTATATTGCGATTATATGCAAGAACATTCGAACCCATATCTCCATCGTTGATAACTAAATCAAATTTTTCTTTATCGTATAACTTTCTTTCATTTTTCAAGTAACTAGAAATCTGTCTAACTAAGGGAGGATTTTTTGCAATGGGGACAAGTAGGTTAAGCAGAGATAGAGAAACACTTGGCCCAAACTTTCCATCAATTGGAGTTGGCATCAAAATTTCATGAATGTATTCTTTTTTTGAAGGAAATTTTTCTAGTAGTTTCTGATACACATGATCTTTACTAGAATAATGAATTTCATATTCTTCAGTAATGTAATCAGGTAAAGTATTGTTTAGTCGCATCATTCTTGAATAATGACCACTACCCCACGGATATATGAATTCGCCTATCTTGAACACAATACCAACTCTACAAACGCCGTTTAAATTCTCAATGTTTTATTTTCAAAGAATCCAGAATCTCATGAATATTATTCTCTCCAATTTTAATTGAAATGACTTTCTTTGTCTTTAATGCAGACTCAATCAATTTTTGAGTATAATTTGATGGAGAATAAACAAATTTTGTTCTTCCCAGCTCTGAGACTTTTTTCAGATGTTTCTCTAAACCAATCTTTTTGGCTGTTATAAAAATATCCTCATCTAAACCTGAAAGAGGTAGATATGGAATCTGGTTTTTTCTAAAAACGTGGTTCAGTGATGACTCGATAAACTCTAGAGGAAAAATTAATGGCGAAAGGGCAAGAGATATTCTTTGCAGTCTATTTTTTTTTGCAATTAATGATAACAACTTTGTAATAGTATCAAGAAATTGAAGATAATTTTGTTTGCCGCTTGATTTAATCTTAATCTGAAAAAACTCTAAATCTATTTTTGATTGTAAAGTCATCTGAAGAATTTGATTCAACATCTTTGCAAGATGAATTAATTCAGATTTTTGTCTAAAGCATACAATAATTTTTACTGTAAACCCTTGTTTAATAGTCTCAACACATGAAACACTAGATATTTCATCATAAACACTACAAATAATTTCTTTATTTTGAGAATTATAAGGAATTCCACCCAGCCCTTCATCTATGAAGATACAAATGTATGCATGCTTTTTTGTTAAATAAGTATAGAGTAATTTATCATAATTTTCTTCTGTTCCTGGAGTTGCTCCAAGTTTAACTTTTTTTTCAATGATCGAAGAAGTTGCAGAAATTTCTACATCTTTTGTTAAAAACCCTGAAGATTGACCTTCTACTTTGACAATAAATTTTTCACCTTTTAAGAGTAGATTACCATCTATCTTTGTTATACCTGAAATAATCTCATCAAAATTATTTTTTATCTGCCTTGCAATTGCAATTTGCTTTATACCAAATAACAAATTGATAGCTGATGAAGCAAACACTGGATCATTTGCATCAACTATAATTACATCATTATCTCGTTTTACTGAACTAAACTCCTGATTTTTTAGTTTTAAAATTTTTTTAATATTGAAAATCAACTGTGAAATCTTATTTTTTGAAAACTCAGTTGGGAAAACAACAACATAAGAATTTTCAGTCATCTTTCGTTCTTATTGCTTACCTGTTTATAATTTAGAATAATTCTTTCGTCTATGGGTATCATTAATAAAACAACTAATGACAATGACGAATATGAGCAAATTTAGTCAGGCTGAACTTGATGAAATCAATTCTACAATTAAAACTCCACAAGATGCTCTAAAATGGGCGCTTGATAACTTACACCCTAAAGTTGCAAAGGCATCAAGCTTTGGAGCTGAAGATTCTGTAATTATTGATATGATGACTAAGATTAATCCTGAAGCTAGATTTTTCACATTAGATACAGGAAGACTCAACCAAGAAACTTATGATGTTATGGATCAACTAGAAAAAAAATACAATATACATTTTGAAGTAATGTTTCCAGATGCTCAAGAGGTTGAAGAAATGGTTAGAGCGAAAGGCATCAATCTATTTTATGATAGTTCAGAAAACAGAAGACTTTGTTGTGGAATACGAAAAGTTCATCCTTTGAAAAGAATGTTATCAACACTTGATGGATGGATTACAGGAATTAGAAGAGACCAAACCTCTACTAGGGAAAGTGCATCGTTTATAGAAATTGACGAAAAATATAATGGAATTTTAAAAATAAATCCACTCTTGAATTGGACTTGGGAACAAGTTTGGAATTACATTAAAGAAAATAATGCCCCGTACCACAAATTGCTTGATAAGGGGTATTCTAGTATTGGTTGTGAACCATGTACTAGAGCAATCAAACCCGGTGAAGATTTAAGAGCTGGCCGCTGGTGGTGGGAATCTAATGAAAATAAAGAGTGTGGCCTTCACATGGATCACGGAGTATAGGTGAAATTTTGTCAGACTCAATTTCAGGAATAAAACCACATGGTGGAAAGCTCATCAATCGAATGACAACAACAGATCCTTCAGGATTATTTTCAATTTCCATTAGTATTGACTTGGCAAATGATGTTGAAAATATTGCAGATGGGATTTTTAGTCCACTTGAAGGATTTTTAGGCCAACAAGACTTTGAAAGTGTTGCTTCAAAAGGAAGACTAGTCAACGAGATTGCATGGACTATACCTACAGTATTAGACGTTGATGAAGAAACTGCAACAAAAATCAAAGAAGCTGGTGATGTATTGCTGAAAAATCCTGAAGGCGTTGGTATAGCAATTTTACATGCAGAAGAGACTTACAAATTTGATAAAGAAAAAACAGCTCAAGGAGTTTATGGTACTATCGATACGAATCATCCTGGTGTAGCAAAAACAACTTCAATGAAAGATTTTCTTGTAGGTGGAAAAATCGATTTCATAAAACGACCTGAGGACACAGAAATTAGAAAATTTCGAATGACTCCTACACAAACTCGAGAAGCATTCTCTAAAGCAGGCTGGAAGACAATAGTTGCCTTTCAGACGAGAAATCCTCCACATGTAGCTCATGAGATGCTTCAAAAAACTGCTATCACTACAAGAGATGGAGTATTTGTTAATCCGCTAATTGGAAAGAAAAAGTCAGGCGACTTTGTTGATGAAGTAATTGTCAAATGCTATGAAGCAATGATTTCTAATTATTATCCTGAAAATAGATGCAAACTTGCGACACTACACACAGAAATGAAGTATGCTGGTCCCAAAGAAGCAATTCATCATGCAATTATGAGGCAAAACTATGGCTGTACGCATATCATTATTGGTAGAGACCATGCCGGTGTAGGAAACTATTATGACCCATTTGCAGCACACAAGATCTTTGATAACTATCCTGACCTTGAAATAACTCCAATATTCTTCCCTGCATTTTTCTATTGTAAGAAATGTCTTACATATACGAATCCAAAAACATGTCCAGATGATGCTGAATCCCGTGAACAAATTAGTGGAACTAAACTACGAGAGATGATTCAAAATGGTCAAGCACCAAATGAATTTATTCTAAGACCTGAAGTAGCTCAAGTGATTCTAAATTACAAAAATCCATTTGTTGAATAAAAAAAAGAAAAAAAGGTAGATTCTATTGAATCTATGTTGGTTCTGCTCCGGCTAATGTTGTTGTACCACCAACGTCGACTGTCCATTCAACAGTTAGTGATTCGCCATTATCTAGTGTGATTGCAGTAAATGTTTGGTGTGCAAACATCATGGTATCGGGATCAACTGTAGATGCTCCTGCTGTTTCTGAACTGTTGAATATTCCTGACTCAGTTACATCGTAGGAAAGTCCAGCTCCATAAGTGTTGGTGAATTGTCCAGACAATACAACTCTTGTAGAATCAGTTTCTGTTGAGTACACTTTTGTGGGTGAACCAATCTCTGCTCTTGTAAGACCAGAATCGTTTCCAGTAACGTTGTGTTCACTGAATAATGCAATATCTCCTTCTAAAGCTGCTGCTGTTGTACCATTGCCTATGACAATGAATTCAAAAACACCTGGGTTTGTAGTTATACCAGAACCACATCCAGATGATGGAGCTCCAGTGGGGTTTATGGTAGAAGATGCTGCAATACCGAAGACTTGCTTCACGACACATTCTTCACCTCTATCTACAATAATGTTATCGCTTTGTTGATAGCCAATAACATTACCATCTACATCAGTATGGATCATTGTTACGTGACCTAACATCTGTGCTGCAGCATAACCAGATTCTGATTCTGAAAAATCAGGCATGCCATATGCACCAATTAGACCAGCAGCAATTGCCACTACAGTACCGAATAATGCGTAGTTTAGTCCTTGTTTCATTACTCACTAATTACTATCTAAGTTATTAGAGATAACGGAAAATTAATTGAACTATTAGATCCAAATTGGATCTTTTAGGCAACTTTTGCTACCCATAGAGAAAATCATTATAAGCGAAATGAAAAATAACTATGAATTACATTGATTCTTAAAATTTTACTAATTATATTCTTACTAAGTATAATTCCCCTTCAGGGTGCTTTGGCACAAGAGATCTGGATTACCCTCTCAGATACTATGGAGAATGTGGTTTTTGATGGAAAATGGACTCATCGTACAGAATGGAAACGTTCTAGCCTTAACAGTATGGCACTTGACAGCTTGCCACTTCACCTTCGTCATGCACACCAAGGCGATTTTATCTATTTTTTGATAGATTTTGAAGGCGATAAAAACTTAGAAAATGGAAAGGACAAAGCTATGATCTGCCTTAATCCCAAAGAAAATCCTAATCCTGATGAACAATTCTGTTTTACAACAACTTTGGGGACTAACAGTTCTTCAATAATTAAGAGAACTACAAATACTGAGAATTTTGTAGAAATTGAAAAACCAGATGGCTTTATTGCAATAAGTAGTGCATCTGATCGAAATGATAGGTATAGTAAGATTCCACATTCAACTTATGAATTTAAAATTCCAACTGAACTTGTAGGAAGAAGCAGTGAATATGGATTTTATTTTGCAGTACATGAAGCAAATTCAAGTAAGACTTTTACTTTTCCATCTCAAGAAGAACCAACAACTTTTGATATGATACCAGATTCTAACAGTTGGGCAAAACTAGTATCACCTGATAAATCTTTACCAGAATTTAATTGGATAATAGTTGTGATAATCTCATCATTTACATTTGTGATATTTCTTTCACGTTCAAGAATAATTACAAGGTATTAACAAATTTTTATTTGAAAATGAATTCAATTAAAAAAATCAATCATGATATAATCAATTGTAAAAAATGTCCTAGATTATCAAAATACATTAGAGAAATTGCTAAAAACAAAGTAACACGTTTTCAAAAAGAAGATTACTGGGGAAAACCTCTTCCTGGATTTGGAGATATCAAGGCTAAATTATTGATTATTGGTCTTGCTCCTGCTGCACATGGGGGTAACAGAACAGGAAGAATGTTTACTGGTGATAGCTCAGGTGATTGGTTAGCAAAAGTTCTATTTCAGCATGATTTTGCAAATAAATCATCTAGCGAAAAAGTCGGTGATGGTTTTTATCTAAAAAATACATACATTACTGCAGCAGTAAGATGTGCTCCGCCTCAAAACAAACCCACTAGAGAAGAATTTGAAAACTGTCTTCCTTATCTAGAAAATGAACTTGGTTTATTGACAAATGTTAAAGTCATAGTGTGTTTAGGTAGAATAGCTTTTGATTCTTGCTGTAAGATGTTAGAAATTAAAAAAGAAAGATTTTCGCATGGTAAGAAAATAAAATACAAAAATTTCGTTATTATCAGTTCATATCATCCTAGTCGTCAAAACACCAATACTGGACGTCTATCTTGGAAGCAATGGAACAGCATTTTTCAGAAAGCCAAAAAATCACTATGAATATTCATCATTTGTAGAGTATTTGCCTTATATGGTTTGATTAAAAAATTAATAACCCCTAGCATATTTTATGAGATCAAATGGTCATGGCAGAAAGAAGGAATAATCAAGCACAAATCTCAATTCTTGTTCCAACCTATAATGAATCTAAAAACATAATCGATATTTTAAAATCAATTGGCGAGCATTTACCAAAAAATATTCTTACTCAAACAATTGTTATTGATGATAATTCCCCGGATGGAACAGGAAATCTTGTTGAAGAATATATTAAAAATGTAAAAAAAATTGCAGGAAACACTATAGATGTTATTCATAGAAGAGCCAAACAAGGACTAAGCTCTGCAATTTTAAATGGAATACAAAATGCAACAGGTGATACAATCATCGTAATGGATAGTGATTTTTCACATCCTCCAAGCATTATTCCAAAAATGATTGATGTACTAAAACAATCACAATGTGATATTGTTATTGCATCAAGATATATCACTGGTGGGGGAATTCAAGGCTGGTCACTTAAACGAAAGCTGATTAGTAAAGTTGCTACAAAAATTGCAAAAAAAGGCCTAGGAGTAAAGCAAAGGGATCCCATGTCCGGATTTTTTGCATTTAAGCGCAATATTATCAATGGATTAAAGTTTGATGCAATTGGCTACAAAATGCTTTTAGAAATTCTTGTAAAAACCAAAGGTGCTACTGTTAAAGAAATTCCATACACTTTCACAGACAGGAAATTTGGTTCAAGTAAGCTTGGATTTTCAACAATTACTGATTATGTAAAAGCAGTTTGGAAATTGTTTCGCTCAGGAAAGAATATTGGAAATCAAGAAAAACGAACATCCATAAGATTTCTCTCAAAAGCAGCAAGGTTCTATACTGTTGGAGCTAGTGGATTAGGAGTCAATTATTTAATGTCATTATTATTTGCTAGTGGAATAGCTGATTTGTGGTACTTACATGCAAATCTAATAGGAATATTTACTTCAATATCATCGAACTTTTTCTTAAACAAATCGTGGACCTTTGAAGACAGAGATTTCCAACCAAGAAAAACAATATCTCAATATGTAAAATTCATCTCATTTAGTTCACTTGGTGCACTGGTACAACTAGGAATGGTATTTACTTTAGTTGAAAACTATCAGATTGATTATCCATTAGCATTAATCTTAGCAGTGTTTACTGCAGCATTTGGAAACTTTATTTTAAATAAAAAATATACTTTTAAGGAAAAACTTTGGTCTTAGAACTCTAAAATAAATAAAAAGAGTGAACCGTTCGTCTACAGCTGTACTACTCGAAAGTAGAAGATGAAGTTTCGGACGAAAGTCCAGATGGGGATGGTACAGATGGGAATTTATCGCCAATCTGTTGTTCTGCAACTGCAGATGCCTCTTGTAGAATCTTTTCTGTTTCTTCATTTGAAACATCTGATTCCATGTTAAATGAGTCTCCTGCTAAGGATTCCATCATCAAACCATTGAGTGTTTGTGTCATGGAATTCAATTCTGAATCCGCTTCTGGCATAAATCGTCCAAGGGATGATTTCAATCCTTTCATAGTTGACATTGCTGGTCCAATTGCTACCATTGCATCACCGAGGTCATGAATAGTTGTCAATCTTAATTGAACCTGCTCTAATGACATTCTTGCGTTGCCTAGCATTCTTGTAACCTTACGAATTTCTGCTAATTCGTTTGACAAAACTTTGCTCGCACTAGTATCATGTTGTTGCATTGCAGTTACGATTCTCTGAAAGAGTTGTGCATCTCTTTCACGCAGTTTTGTTAACATCGAGTCCATCTTGGAAATTTGGACTTGGAGTTTGTTTACTGCGTTTTGAATTCGTGGCTTTAATGCACCTTGAGGTTTTACTGCATCACGAAGTCTGCCTGTTACGCTTTGGGTCTCTTGACGAGCCCAATTCTTGTCAAAGCCTGGCATATGCGGTAGTTTAGAATTCTACTCTTAATGAGAGGTGTATATTTAGATCAACTTCGAACTAAATTTAGCTAACAAAGGACTGGTCTGAGGTTTAGAAGAATTATGGCAAAAATAGTAGTTTTTGATTCAGGAATGGGCTCCTTATCAATAATTAAACCTCTCCAAAAAACTATAAAATCTGACATAATCTATTTCGCAGATAGAAAAAATTTTCCATATGGAAAAAAAACGAAATTAGAACTTTACAAAATTATTAATTATTCCATAAAAATTCTTAAAGAAAAATTTAATCCAGACTTAATAATTTTAGGTTCTAATACACCAACTTTGTTATTAAATAACATCACAACAAAAAACATTATTGGTGTTTTACCGCCATTAAAAAAAGCTGTAATAACCTCTAAAACAAAAAACATAGCAATACTGACTACACAATCTGTTACTAAAAGTAAAGAATTATCTAATTACATTAAAAAACATCATCTCTCAAAAAAAATAAAAATTGTAAAAATTAATGCATCTCTACTTGTTGAATTAGTAGAATCAGGAAAATTTATTTCTAAAAAAAATTACTGTATTAAAAAAATTAAAAACAACCTTGACTATATTTTAATAAATAATAATATTGATGTTGTGATTCTATCTAGTACACATTTATCATTTCTTAAAAAAATACTACATAAGGAATATCCTAAAATTCATTTCTTAGATCCTAGCCATGATACATCATTATATGTTGCTTATTTACTTAAGAAAAAAAAATCAAAAAGAAACAGTTTGAAGATTTTTACTTCAGGAAATCCTAATCAATTTCAAAAACAATTACATAAAATTGGAATTAAAAATAAAGTTAATTTCTTGTCTTTATCTTAGCCTTTCTATATCCATGACTAAATGATTTATCATAAAGTCTTGAGTATTCGTATGAATGAGGTTTTACAACATCTCCAATGATAACAATTGATGTACGTGTAATTTTTTCTGATTGTACTTTTTTTGTAATGTCTTGTAATGTCCCAGTAATTATTTTCTGATCAGGCCAACTTGCACGATATACTACTGCAACAGGAGTTGATTTCTTATATCCTCCTTCTATAGCTTTTCGAACTAAATCAGATAGCAGATGAACGCTCAGATAAAATACCATCGTTGCTCTGTGTTTTGCAAGCTCTGAGATTTTTTCTCGTTTGGGTACTTTTGTGCGTGATTCTGCTCTAGTAATGATAATGCTTTGAGTTACTCCGGGTAGTGTAAGTTGAGTACCTAAGGCTGCAGCCGAAGCCAAAAATGATGTTACGCCTGGTACTACTATGGACTCGATTCCTTCTTTTTGTAGATTATCAATTTGTTCTCGAATGGCACCATAAATTGTAGGATCACCATCATGAAGTCTAATTACATTCTTGTCTTTTTTTGCATTTTTTTTCAATAATTCAAAAATTTCCTCTCTCACAAGTTTTGATGCATCATGTAACTTTGCTTTCTTACAAAATTTTAAGATACCAGATGGAATCAAAGAACCTGAATAAATTACTACATCTGCTTTTTGAATTAGTTTTTTAGCTTTCACAGTAATTAATTCAGGATCGCCTGGTCCACATCCCACAAAAAAAACTTTAGACACGTTTTACCACCAATATTGAAAAATATTTTGAAGTAAGCGTATCATCATTTACTTCACCTAAAGTTAATTTTCGTATGATCTCTTTGTCTGTTCCAAGATCTTGTCCAATTGCAAAGATGGAATTATCAGGAAATCCAGATTCTTTTAGTAAATCAATCACTTGATCAAAATATCTTCCATCTTTAAGAAAAATCAAACATTCAGTATTTTTTGCAATTTCTCGTACTGCAGTCAAATCGTAACATGATGGAATTATTGCAACTTTTTCTGCGCCTTCTGCAATACTTATCCCAACTTTTGATGCAAATGTAAATATAGAAACAATTCCTGGAATAACACTAATTTTTAATTCTGGATAATTTGTTTCAATTTCTCTGTGCATGTATATCCAAGTACTATACAAATACGGATCACCTACTGTAAGATAAACTACATTTTTTCCAGACAATACTTTTTCTGCCATTATTTTTGCATTTTTTTTCCAAGTTGATTCAAGTACATCTTTATCTTTTGTCATCGGAAAAATTAATTTGATAATTTCTTGATTTTTTGTTTTATCAATTAATGAGGATACAACAGATAATGCAATACTAGGTCTGTCTTCTCTTGAAGCAGGACACATGATAATATCGGTATTCTGAATTGCTTTCACTGCCTTTACAGTAAGTAAGTCTGGATCTCCGGGCCCTACACCTATCCCTATTAATTCAGGCATGAAAAAACCTAATTTTTATTCCTAATTAAAAGCTAGACTGATCTTAACTAGATTCTAGTTGCAGAAATTATAGTCACTGGATTCCTAGCAAGCATCATTGTTCCAGTTGTTGTTTTACGACTCTTTGAAATTGTAACTTGAGTTATATCAACATCTGAAAACTTCATTTTTTCAATTGCTTTTAACACAGAATATAGTGTTTCAATCAGTATAATGCCAATAACTATTCTTCCTCCAGATTTTAGTTTGTCTTGACATAATTCAACGATATCTTTTGTATCTCCACCAGTTCCTCCAATGAATATCGCATCAGCTTGGGTAAGTTCAGAAATCTTTTCTTTTGCATTGCCTAAAATTACTGAAACATTATTAATCCCAAATCTTTCTAAATTTTTTTTAGTTAATTCTATTGCATTTGGATCTTTGTCAATTGCAAAAACTTTTCCTTCTGATTCAATTTGTAATGCAGCTTCAACTGAAATAGAGCCACTACCACAACCCACATCATATACTATACTGCCAGTTCGCAATCTTGCTTTGCTAATTTGAAGAGTCCGAACTTCTTCTTTTGTAATCGGAACTTCGTCTGTCCTCTCAAATTCTTTGTCAGGAATTCCAGGAGTTTTGTAATTCCACATATGTCTAAACCTTTAGTATATTATGAAACTGGAGATAGGAACGTTCCTTGATTTCCTACAAGATTAGCAATGGTATATGATGCAATCCACGTGAATAGGTAAATGAAAATATAGCTTCCAATTGCTTGTGTAATAATTTTTTTTCTATGTGATGAAGGAAGATTCATTTTCATTCCTTTTCCTATACCAATTGTAACAATAAAGAGTGTAATCATAAATCCAATTGAAACCCATCGTCTTTCTTCACCTTCAATAGGTTCAAAGAGAAAAGTGGCAGCAATACCACCTATTATTGCAAAACATATACGAATCCAATATAGATTATCGAGTTTTCTTTTGTATGCTCTAGTCTCAATTTCAATTTTAGGAGGTTCAATAGGTGGCTCATCCGTTTTCTCAGTTGGTGGAATATCATCTTTTTTAGGTTCAAGATCTTCCTTTGAGTCAGGCGTAGGTTCAGATTTTTTCTTTTTATGCTTTGCCAATGAAATTTCTAGGATTTGTCAGATTAGCCTTGTTTAAAACCTTTGGCTAGAATTTTGTCTCCAGAGGAGTAAGAGTATAATTTTAGACTCTGAATATTTTGTTATGACACTTTCTGGTATTGAATTACGATATCTTGTAAATGATCTATCAAAAAGAACAAAGGATTACTATGCTAGTAACATTTACGGTATTACAAGAGATAGCATCCTTTTCAAATTACATCATCCAGAAAAATCTGACATATTCTTAATGTTATCTACATTTGGATTATGGACTAGTTCTGTAAAAATAGATCAAATCGAACAAAACAGATTGATCAAAAGATTACGGAGTGATCTAGTTCGATTAAAATTAACAAAGTTGGAACAATTGGATGCTGAAAGAATAGCTTATCTTACCTTTAGTGGATTTGATAAAGAATTCATAATTGTTGGCGAATTCTTTGGTGACGGAAACATAATTCTATGTAATAAAGACATGAAAATTCTTGCATTACTTCATTCTATTGATGTTAGACATAGACAACTACGGGTTGGTTTACAGTATGTACCACCACCTCAAAACGGATTAAATATTTTTGAAATCAATCAAAATGATCTTGATGAGATACAAAACTCTTCTTTAGTGTGCTCTAAATGGGTTGGAAGAAATCTTGGTCTTCCTACAAAATATGTTGAAGAAATTCTTAGACTAGCTAACGTAGATTCAAAATTAACAGGTAATCATTTAACAGACGATGATGTTAAACAAATTTTTAACTCTGTTAATGAAGTTGTTACAAAAGTTGTAGAAGGTCAACATGAACCTGTACTAGTTAAAACTGAGAGTGGTTCAGATGTTTATCCAATAAAATTAGGCAAAAATGTTGTTAATTTTACTGCTGTTCCTAGTTTTGTTGAAGGATTGGATATTTTATTCACAGAATCTATAATAGAAAAAGGGAAATCAATTCAAACAAGTACATCAGATAAGAAAATTTCTGAATTAGAAAACAAACTAGAAGAACAAACAAAAGCTATTTCATTAGTTAAAGAGAAATCAGAAGCAATTTCCTCAGTCGCCAAGTCCTTGTTTGACCTTATTTCTACAGGAATTACATCAATTCAAGATTCTAAAGTAAAAAAAATGTTGGCACAACATAACTCAGAGATTTTAATTGAAAAAGGAATTCCTATGATAAAAATTCATGATGAGAAAATTAAGATAAATCTAGATGCATCTATTCCGGCTATTGCTTCGAGCCTATTTGATGAAGCAAAACATCAATCATCTGCCATAAAATCTATAGAAGCATTAAAGAAAAAAACAGAACTGAGTATTGAAAAACAAAAAACCAAAGCTGATGTTGCAAAAGAATCCATTACATTTTCTGAAATTAGAAAAAAGAATTGGTATGAACGATATCGTTGGTTCTTTACATCTGATGGTCTATTAGCTATAGGGGGACGAGATGCTTCTTCAAATTCATCAATAATTAGAAAGCATCTTGATAAAAATGACAAAGTATTCCATGCAGAAATTTTTGGTTCACCATTTTTCCTTCTAAAAGATAGTAATGATGCACCAATGGCAAGTCTAAACGAAGTTGCACATGCAACTGTCTGCTTTAGTAGGGCCTGGAGAGAAGCAATGTATGGTCTTAGTGCATATTGGGTTAATCCAGAACAAATTAAGAAAGCAGCTCCAAGTGGTCAATTTCTAGCAAAGGGTTCATTTGTAATTGATGGGCAACGAAATTTGGTAAAAATTTCGACATTAAAGCTAGCAATTGGATTAATCAAACAGAATGAAGATTATTTTCTTTCATGTGGTCCCCCTGATCCAATTAAAAAAAATAGTATTTACTATGCGATGATTGAACCAAGTGGCTTAGATTTAGTAGATGCAGCAAAAAAAATCAAAATTGAATTTGCAAAACTCGATGAAGAAATTATAAAATCAATTAGCATCGATGAATTTGTTCGTGTTTTACCTGCAGGAAAAAATCATGTAATTGAAGTTGGTACTGGTGAAGCATTAAATGAATAACAAACCTTCCTTTATTGTAGATGCGATGTTAGGTAATCTTGCAAAAAAACTACGATTAATGGGATTTGATTCCTTTTATTCCTCAAGTATTGAAGATGAAGACCTTCTTAGCAAAGCAAAAACTGAGAAAAGAATTATCATAACAAAAGATGAGCAGCTTTTACAGACTGCAAAAAAGATGGATATTCCACTTGTTAAAATTACTTCAAATGATGAAATCAAACAAATACTCCAAATTAATAAAATATCAAATGTAGGAAAATGTATTATCGGCGCAAACACCTCTCGATGTTCTTTATGTAATGGAGAATTACAAAAAACAGAAAAGAGTTTAGTTTTAGGAAAAATTCCAAAAGGTGTACTAGAAAATATAGATGACTTTTGGACATGCAAAAATTGTAAAAAGATCTATTGGGCAGGAAGTCATATTGAGAAACTCCAACAATTTGTGGTGACATTAAATGAAAGACTATAATGAATTAACTGATACTGATGGTGAATCACTTGTTAAAACTGCTAGAGAAGTAGTTTCAGAGTATCTAAAAAATAATAATAGATTAAAGTTAGATAAAAATTTTGAATCAAACTATTCATTTAATTCAGGAGTGTTTGTTACCCTTAACAATCCTAATGGCTTGAGAGGATGTATTGGTTTTCCTTTACCAGAAAAAAAATTGTTTAATGCATTAAAAGACGCATCTATTGCAGCAGCTACTGAGGATCCTAGATTTTCTCCAGTAAGAGCTGACGAGCTTGATGAAATAACATTTGAAGTAACTGTTCTTACACCGCCTGAAGAGATAATAGTTGAAAACCCTTTAGAATATCCATCAAAAATAAAAGTTGGAAGAGATGGGTTAATTGTAAAACATTCATTTTATTCTGGGTTGTTACTTCCCCAAGTCCCAGTTGAGTATGGCTGGACGGAAGAAGAATTTCTTGAACATACGTGTGAAAAAGCTGGTATTTCTAAAGATTATTGGAAAAAAAAAGAAACAAAAATTCTAAAATTTGAAGGTATAGTCTTCAAAGAAGAGTCTCCTAGTGGAAAAGTTATTCGAGAAAAATTATAGGATTTTTCCAGATTCTGTGTCTAAAGTAACTTCATTTCCTTGCTGAAGTGAATCAAATTCTTCCTGGTTTACTAAAACAAATGGTATATTTGCAAGAGCACATCCTGAGGCTACGGTAAGATCTGCCTTAAGACAAACCATTGCTGAAGGAGCAGAGTTATTGGATTTTAGTGAATAAATTGTGTAAGCACCTACACTACTTCCTACTCCATGTGGAAAAACTAGAATTGAATTCTTAATTGATTTCTGATATAGCTCATGACTTTTATCTAGAATCACTCCAGTTTTTTTCTCGACTGCCACAAGAAAGTTAATCGGATTAACACACTTCATAATAATGCCACGTGCTTTTCCTTTTACAATTACTTTTTGTGTCATTTTGTTTCCTCTTCTATAATTTTAGAAAGTGGTTTAAGATTTACACCAACACCATTTGAATTGTTGAGATAGTATGCACCTTTAATGCTATTTGTTGTGACAGAATCAAAATTTTCTTTGTTAATTAGTGGTGTTAAACATGTACAGCAATCAGAAAGAATTTCACAACCAGCACGTTCTAATTCATTTACATGTCCAAGTTTTCTAGCTTGTTCTTGAACTACTCTAGGACAAAATACTAAACATCGTTTCTTAAATGAACGACTTTTGAGCATTGTAGCTAAATCAGAGATCTCTTCTAAACCTAATTGTGGACTTCCAAGTGTAATAATGTCACCTTTATCTGCAGTGTTTAACTCATCATGAATTTTATCTAATTCTTTTTTATCAAAATCTATTTTTTCTGAATCTGCATCACCTTCACCAAGAACAAACTTTCCACAAGTACCTGATGTTCCCATTCCACCACAAAGTGATTTACAACTACGTTTGTCCAATTCACTTACACCTGAAATATTTACAGAGTTGTTTGCAACTTTACCTGCAAAAAATCCTAACATTCCATAATCTAATTCGTTAGGCTCATCCACTTTCATTCTTATAGTAAGATCAGCTTTTGAATTTTTTCTAAGATCTGAATAAGGACTTTTTCCAGTTAATGCACTTGCAAGTGCACTAAATGCACTTTCTTTATTTGTTTTAATGTGTCCAATAGAATTTGCATAAATTGCAGCATTACTTTCTGCAAAAGATACTTGTGTGTCTTGCTCAGGAAGGTCATAAATCTCATATGGGATACATGAAAATGAGGTTGTTACTCCCATCTTTTCATAGGATTTTCTAATACTCTCCTGCTTTTCAATGAAATTATCATCCAGACAATATTTTGATACACTATCGATATCGTAACCCATTGGATTAAGAGTAGTTTTTACTTGTACGCGTGCATCTTGACTAAGACTAGCAAGAAACTCTTCTCCGGCATCCCCAATCGTATTGTAGTTTACTCCTGAAAGGTGTGCCCATTTTATAGGAACAAGATTATCTGCATTTACTGCCTCTCCTGTTGCAACTAGAATTCTATAGGCAAGCTCTAATGTTTCGCCTTTTTCACCCTTTAAAGCAAGCTCTTCATCTTTTGTTAATTCCATAATGAATTACTAAATTCTGAGAGTTATAATGCTTGTATAATCAATTTTTTCAAAAATTATTTGTTTAGTCATAAGGTAGACTCGTAAGGTCTACCTTTTGATATAATTACTCTATTTGTTCATTGTAGAAATATGAAAAAGATTCTTGATGGCATGATCAAAACCATGAATGAAGTTTATCCTCCACGTCTAACTGCTTTAAGAGAACTTCATGAAGCTGAAGTAGGAAATCCTTTCATGATATTGATAGGAACAATTCTTTCTGCACGTACAAAAGATGAAACCACGACTAAAATTGTTAAAAAATTATTTGCAAAATACAAAACAGCAAGAGCTCTTGCACGTGCGAACCTAAAAGACGTAGAACAAATAATAAAATCAATTGGATTCTATCATGTTAAGGCTAAAAGAATAATTCAAGTAGCCTCAATCATTGAATCTAAATTTAAGAGTAAAGTGCCTGATAATCTTGATGAGTTGGTAGACCTCCCAGGTGTAGGAAGAAAAACAGCTAACTGTGTTCTTGTTTATGCATATGAAAAACCTGCAATACCTGTAGACATTCACGTTCATAGAATTTCAAATCGTTTAGGCATTGTTGAAACTAAAACTCCTGAAGAAACTGAATTTGCATTAATGAAAAAGATTCCAAAAAAATACTGGTTAGATATTAACGATACGTTTGTGATGTATGGTCAAAATATCTGTAAACCTATCTCCCCTATGTGTGCTGTATGTAAAATAAAAAAACATTGCAGATATTATAAAAATAAAATTAAGAACGCTTCTTAGTTAAAATTAGTGCTCCAACTAAAATACCTATTCCAACTGCCAGAAAAAATGGATACAAATGGAAAATATTTTGTGAGGAATCACCAGAAAGAAACTCAACAATCATTTCGCCTGAATTCACTGCAGGGGGATCAGTGGAGCCCTCCATACCATGAACTGAATAACCTCTGATCGCAAATTGATCTATATCCAAATTTGAAACAATAATTCTTTCACCATTATTTACAGTCATTCCAGCTATGGGTGTATATGATACAATTGTTTTAGCTTGAGGTATCCAACCTCTTTCCAGCTTATGGTGAACAACAACATAACCTTCTTTAGGTAGTTGGGCTGCG
>CAWTZF010000004.1:0-16505 GCA_963920015.1 uncultured Nitrosopumilaceae archaeon
ACCGACGCTTTATCCAATCAGTGTTGGTTTGGGCATAATTGCTTCTGGATTTATTATGTATTATCTAATTAAATTACATGGAATTATTTTCAACAAGAGCGAACGAGAAAGGTTCAAGCATCAGGTTCAGCAGTTTCTTGAACATTGTAGTAAAAGGCTCCTTGATTTTAGCAAGAAAAAACAGAAATTCGGATACTCTAGTCTTTGCTTTAACGGACACCACAAACAATGCAAACGAGCAAGACGATTGCAACGAACTGGAGAACTATGTGAGTGTGATTGCCATGAAAATTCTTAAAATAAAGCCATAAAAAGTATATTTTATTGCCAATAGGTTTCAAACACGAAGTTTTGCGTAGGTTAACTTACTTGCTAATGGAAATAATACCGAACAAAGAAGCAAGATGGAAAATCTATGATGAAATTGAAAAACTTGGGAATTTGAATGATGCACTACATGACATCGAGAGAGAGAAGTCTGAAAATTCTTAATTCATAGTGTTTACTTGAAAGGTAATAAAACAAAGGTTGCAATGAACACTACAACAGCAGCAATTGCCATTCCAATACAGTAACCAGCACCCTTCATGCCCAAGTAATATGGTCATAGTTTTAGTTAAATCGGATCTTAATCCTGAAAATTCTTAATTCTTAGGGATTATCTTTAAGGTCTGCTAGTCTGGTATCATAATATACAAAACCATTTCCGACTAGAATAAGTCCGCCTTGATTCATTGTAATTTCTCTTGACTCACCCTCATTCTCTATAGGTGTGAGAAGCATTTTTGCAGGAGTTGATTTAGAAAGCAATGCAAACATTACATGATTGTCTTCTATGGCTCTAGGATATTCCCTATCTTGCTGGTCCTTCTTTTGACCTCTCCAAGTAGGAAAGTCAGGATCTTCCCAAGTGATTTGTTTTTCCCATTGCTTTTCATCCCATTCAAGTGAACTGTAACGAAGAATCTTTCTCATTTCTTTTTCTTAGTAGTATTCCAATATGGGCTTTTACATTTGATATGAACTGTTAATCCTGAAAATTCTAAAACACTAAATCATTCCTTCTCAATGATCAGTTTTTTACGTAAAACAGATTCAGGCCAATAGAATACTAACATCCAAGTGAGGTAGGCAAATCCACGAAGCTACCTAAAACAAAACTATGTAATCCTCACTCAGACACTCTATAATGCACTTCAATTGTTTTAAGCCTTTAACCACAGTTGAAAATTCTTAAAATTAACATTTGATACGAACTGTTAAGTTTGTAATAATCATGATTAGAGTCGCGACTAATGTATGCTTTAAATTGTACTTTCAAGAAAAAATTTTGGTTTGGAACCTAAACAATTTGTAGAGGAAATTATGAAATTAAGTCCACTGATACGTTTTTCAGCAATTCATTTTGAAGGCGATTTTTACATAAAAAAGCGAGATGGTGTAAAGACGCATCTAGATTCTTTTGAAACTACCAAATCCATGAGTCATGCAGTCCTGAGAATGGAACAACGAGAAGAGTTTTCTCAAAAGATTGGTAATGTCCGTTATGTATTAGCAAAATATGATAAAGTAAATCGTGTTACAATTCCACTTGGAAAGGACGGGTTGGTTATGTTTTCCATCGAACTCGAGGCAGAATGTGAATTAATTGCGGAAAAAGTTATTGAATTTAAGAAAAAAAATGAAATCTCGATTAATGCTTGATACGAACTGTTAACATTTCCAACAAAACATCTTTCGTTATGTCGCTAGTTATGGGCATGATTTGTGCGTGAGCGGGGGGGAGTCCCTTTTTACTCTTTATCGATAAATTCGTTTATACCTGATTCACATTTGATACGAACCCCTAATCCTGAAAATTCTAAAACACTAACTCATTTCATCAAAAGAAATTTACGAATAATATTCGTGGTCTAAATCCTAGTAATTCTTTCTCTAATTCCTCTCGAAGTATAATGTCTTTTTCTTCATCAGTTTTTTTAAATCTCACAATAAGTTTCTCTTTGGATTCTATTATTTCATATTTCCGATTAGTCTTTACTTCAATGATTTTTTTTATTTCATCTTCTCTGCTTTTCATTTCTTTCTTATCAGTCCTGTATGATTTAATTCCAATCCTTTCACTTTCCCTTATCGCCTCTTTCATAATTGCTTCGAAATCCTCTTGATGAACAAAATCGCCTTCTCTACATGGACTACCACATTTAGGACAGATTCTAGGTTGTTCATTATATGGAATATTTTGAGGAACGTAACCACATTTGATAGTACAAGCCCATATTTTTTCTACCATTAGCCACACTTGAAAATAGCATCCCTGATTTCACTAGCTCGTCTAGTAATAATCTCCATAATTTCCATAGAACCCATGTGCGGGGGTTGCAATATAGGGGCTGGGAGACATTCCAGATATGCATGGTTTGTAGTTGGGGGTCTAATCCTTGTGTGGTTCGTAATCCCGTTCTTCGGTAATTAGCGAAAAACATCTTGGAGAAATTTTTCTTTCTATTACATTTGATACGAACTGCAAAAATCATTTTTCTTGGTATGACACTTGGTAATCCCATCTAAAATTATGACGTTTGGAAATTTTACGATACAATACAGAGGTGTATCAAATCCTGTGGGATTCAATACATTTTCAGGAATGAAATATCGGATCTACCTTTGAATCCTAAAATTGGACAATAGTGAATCCTTTCGGTAAAGATTCAATACAATTTTACGAACAAAATTTTAGTTAATTAATAGAAACTCACTGATTAAATTCAGTTAAACCACATTTACCACAGGTATGTCGATCTTTATGTTCCGACATAAACACGCCTTTTCCACAACGAGAGCAGGTTTTCCTCAACCTAGTAGCTTTTTCACCTTCTATGTTGTAATACTTGTATACATTTGGACTAAATCCTTTTTTCCCAGCCATTATTCAGACTTCACCCTGTCTTTTTTCTCTTCAGGTTTAGCATCTGCTTTTTTATCCTCAGTTTTAACCTCCTTGGACCTTTCATCTGCTTTCTCCTCTTTTGAACTCTTTACTTTTTCTTGTTTTGCAGATTCTTCTGTCTTTTTATCGCCCTCGGCAGGTTTTTTATCTTTAGATTTTCCTTCTTCAGCTTTCGCCTCTGCAGGTTTTTCCTCTTTATTCTCTTCAGTTGATTTCTTTGCTTTATCTAAACGAGAGAATATTGCTGGATTAACATGTTTTTTAGCTAATTCTTCATCATCATAAACATAAAAAGTGCCAGTAATCATAGGCTTTCCAACATGGTTATCTAACCTTATTGGAATTACGATCTTTCCATCAAGTTTGAATTCTTTTGAAATCATCTCTATCGCTTCCAATTTTTTGAGCTTCCCTCCTAGTCCAACAAAATTACAAGTAAGCTCTCTTCTAGATAGGAACGTGTTATTTACATCACTAACAGTCTCAATAAGCGACATGTACCCAAATCCTTTCCATAGTTCATATAAATCTTAATTGAAAATAAACAAGAAATTTAAGAAATCATATCAACTGATTTGTATGGAACGATACATGCTTCATCTTCAAAATAATGGATATTTGCCAATAAATTCTCGTGATCTTGTTAACCAAGCAAGAAAACTTTGTTCTGACATTGGAGCCACAGTTAGAGTTGCTCGTGTAGCAAGCAAATTTGTTGAGTTTGATGTAACAGTTGAAAAGGAAAAATTTGATGCTGTGGTTGAAAAGTTAAGGCCAATCGGAAAACTAGATAATGTAAGACATGTAGTTGAAGAAGAAATTGAAAAAGAAGATGGGATAAAAGATGGAATATTTTACTTTAACAACGAAAGATTTTGGGAAGCTCATGAGGCATGGGAAGGTGTTTGGAAAAAATGTTATGGACGGGAAAAAGAAGTCATACAAGGAATAATTCTAGTTGCAGTAGCCTTTGCACATTCTCAAAAAAATGATAACGCGGTTGGTATCGGAATGTTTGGACGCGCATTAGAAAAAATTGGTGATTTTTCTGGAATGTATAACAATATTGATGTTGATAGAATTAAGAAAAAAATAACAGACATGCAAAAAACTAAGGAACTGACTATATTCCAAGTTTAATTAAATCAAGAGCCGTTTTGACCACTTGGGCTCCTTCGATTAAACCCAAACTACCTTTTTTTGCTTCTTTCTCAGTAACTCTAACTGTTCCATCATCCTTTATTGAATCACCTGATACTAGCAACGGAACAGGATCATCACTATGTCCTTTATTGATACATGGTGTCGAATGATCCGCCGAAATTACAACTGCTATTTTTGAAGTATCTATATTATCTAAAAGAGTTCCAAAAAATCTCCTATCAATTTCTTCAATGTTATTCATTTTACCTGCTGCATCACCATCATGTCCAAATTCGTCAGGGCCTTTCAAATGGACATAAATTACATTTTGTGTTTCCATGGTTTTTGCAGCAACTCTTGCTTTTTCTTCATAATCTGTTAGATTACCTGCTTCAAAGGTTTTCATTTTAAGAACTTCTGATATACCTAATTCAACTGGCATGTCAACAATACATGAAAAATTCATTGAATACAAATCATTTATCGGCGTTACAACAGGATATTTGTTTCCAGCATCTCGCAAGAGAATACAACTAAGAAGTTTTTTCTTTTCTTGATTTCTTCTTTTGTTAATATCACTTCTTTTCATAATGTTAATTGATTGCTCAGTAAATTCATTAACTAATTTTGCTGAAAGTTTTGCTTCATTAGTTTCATCAAGCGGAAGACATTTGTCAATTTTTAAAAAATCACTAACTGCTTTTGCAATTCCCATTCCTGCTACCCTTGCATAAGCTGGATCAGAATTGGTAATGTTAGATGAAAGATATTCTTGCTCAGATCGTATTCTAACTGTAACCCTATGTCCAATTGTGGGTGAAACTACCACAGAACTATTTGGATGAGAAAATTGTATTTGTTGTTCGATTTCTTTTGCAACTGCATTTGCATCCTCTTTTTCAATTTTTCTACCAGCCCTTCTATCCGTAATTATTCCTTCATCGTCTAATGTAGCAAAATTCCCACGTAGGGCTAAATCTCCATCTTTAAAATCAATTCCGACCCCAATCGCCTCAATGACTCCTCTACCTGCATAATCTGAGTGCTGAAATTTGTAACCAAGCATATTGAATACTGCTATATCGGACTCTGGAGCAATTCCTTTTCCAACAGAAATCACTTCTCCCATTGCACCATTCTTTGCAAGTTTATCAAGATTTGGTGTAACGCCAGCTTCCAAAGGCGTTTTTCCTTGTAAATTTGGATGAGGTAGATCCCCTACACCATCTAACAAAACGTAAATCATATGAACATCAGAATTATTTGTTATGAGACTCAGCTCCTAAATTTTTTCACTTGGTCAGTCCACTTAAATCTTACATTTGAAATTTCGATCTACAAATTATATGAAAAGGTTAAAACACACAAGATCCGCCATTATGAACCATGGGTGATATGAGAAAAGATTACGTTGCAGAACGTTTTATGATCGTATCAAAAAATAGTCAGAAATTAAATTCTAAAAAATCACCATTTGCACCAGGAAACGAATCTATGACAAATCCTTCAGTATTATCTTTAGTTGAAAAAGATGGAATGTTACAAAGATTACAAGACAATGAAGATGAATATGTTAGAAATTGGACAATTAGGGTTTTTGAAAGCAAAAACCCTGCAGTTTCCATAGAGACTGAAAACACTTACAGTGATAGACCTCATTATAGTGAACCAGCATATGGATATCATTACATTGTAGTGGCTACCCCAAAAGAAAAGGAATCTCTTTCAACCATGGATTTGGAACAATGGTCAAACGTTCTAGTTGTAATTCAAGACCGACTAAGGTGGTTGTATACCCAAAAAGGTGTTACATACGTTTCAATTTATGCAAATCATGGTGAAGCAGCTGGTAGTGTAAATTCACATCCTCATCTGAACGTCGTTACATTTTCTACCATCCCTCCTGTTATTGAAGCAGAAGCCGAAGCATCTCACAAAATCCTTAATGAAAAAGGTGTATGTCCATTATGTCAAACTATAACTGCTGAAACTGGCGGTCCACGCCAAGTTTTACAAACGGAAGGATTCATTGCATTTTGTCCGTGGGCACCATCATATACATATGAGTTTTGGATTTGTCCCAAGAAACATACTACAAGTTTTTCAAAAATTACCCAAAAAGAAATCAATGATTTATCTTTAATTCTACGCTCAACTTTGGGAGGACTTACTAAGCGCATTAAAGACGTATCATTTAATCTAGTCTTTCATTTATCTCCTGAAAAGAAAAATAGTCGACAAATTCATTGGCATATTGAAGTTTATCCAATAACTGATCCCTGGTCAGGCTTAGAAAGAGGATATGGGATATTTCTCAATAAAATTTCTCCTGAAGAAGCTGCTGAAAAATTAGGCTCTTCATGTAGAAAAGAACTTGCAAGTTTAGTTGGAATCGTTTAGAAATTCTGTAATAGTTTATTTATCTACTAATAGGAGCGATGTTTAATGGCTGTAGAAAAATACATGGGTGCTGCAAGTTTAGGGTTATTCATTATGTTTGTGGGTGAAATCATCACTCTCTATGATTTTATTATTGAACCTGTTAGAGACATTGAACCTGCTCCAAAAGTTTTTCAATTCATCTCAATTGGTGTAGCACCAGCTGTCATTTTAGCTGGAACTGCTTTTCTTTTTGCAAGAAGACATGGCTCTAAACTTATTGGTGGGATGATAATTGCAGGTGGTGCTGTAATGTTAACAGGTATGGTATATGCATACAGCTTACTAAATTACATAGAACCTAATTATCTGGTAGAGGCAGTACAAATCACTCCACTCATATTCATTGTAGTTTCAATTCCTGTAATGATTGTTGGTGGAATATTACTTAAAGAAAAAAAACGTAGACCGAAAAAAGAATACGTCTAGATGTGATCAAATCTCATAGCATTTGTATGTCTCTTAAAGCCAATTTTTTCATAAAATTGTTTTACATCATCCGTACAATCTAAAATCGTCTTGTAACAGCCTGCTTTTTTTGCATATTCTAGGGAAAATTCAATCAATTTTTCTCCGATCCCCAATCCTCGTTTTTCCTTAGTTACAACAACGTCCTCAACATGCCCAACAAGACCTCCTTTGTGAATGAATTTGGGTTCAATTATGAGAGTAGTGGAACCAACAACTTTGCTGTCAAAAATTGCTACAAAAATCAGGTGATTTGGATTTGACTGAATCTTTTCTAAAATTTTCTTTGCTTTTTCTTGGTTAATGTCACTAGCTTTTCGTAAAAAATCTAGTGATTCTAAAAAACCATTGAAAAGATCTTCTTCTTTTAATTGCCTAATAGTAACATCAGCCATTTTTTAACATCAAATCTTACCTAATTTTTCAATAAATTGTTGATGTGCTTTCCTGTATGATGCTTTATCACCAATATCCATAAAGCCTTTTTTGATAATGAAACTACTGACTGGTTTTCTTTTTGAAATTGCTTTTTTAGCCATATCATCCATTCCATAAGATTTGTTTTTTGGGATAAAATCAAAAACTTGGGGTTCCATTACATAACAACCAATGTTTATGTTTGCACTTATTTCTGGTTTTTCATTCCATGAAATCACTTTGCCATTTTTTGCTGTTTCAATTACTCCATAGGGTAAATTAGTTTTGTATTCGTATAGACTAATTGTTATGAAAGATTTTTTCTTTTTGTGTTGATTTATCATGTTACGTAAATTAAAATCAAAAATTGAATCACCATACATACAGACAAAAGTATCATCAATGAATTCTTCTGCTGTCTTGAGTTGTCCTGCAGTGGCAAGTGGTCTATTTGCATTTGCATATTCTATATCTACACCAAACCTGCTTCCATCTTCAAAATAATCCTCAATAGTTTTTCTAAGATAGCTTACACACAAAATAATTGATTTTACTCCATTTTTTCTATTCCAATCAATTAGATGTTCAAGAAGAGGTTTTTCACCTAATGGTAACATTGGTTTTGGAAGAAATGTTGTGTAAGGTTGTAGTCTAGTACCTAAACCACCTGCAAGAATTACTGTCTTCACGGAATTGTATGTAAAAACATGACTATTTATGTTCAAGTATGGATTGGTGAGACATTACAAGTATCAAAAAACACTAGAAATTTTTTTCATGACATCATTTGGATTTTCCCCAAATACTAAAATCATAGACTCCTTTCCAAAATCTCCTTTATGATAAACAACGTCTGGTGGTGTTTTTAATTTCTTAATCGCCATTCGAATTCCCCATGGAATGGAAGAATTTTCTTTTCTCTTTATCTTTGGGGGCTCTTTTTTCCTATCATAATACGTTATTTTGTAGTTCATTTTTTTAAATTTCTTGATTGTTTTTTCATCATATTTGATATTAATTGCCGATCTAATTTCTTGAAATTTTTTTGAAATTTCAGTAATAGCTGAAGCCACATGATGCGACCCACCATATTCTAACTTTCCTGCAACTATAACATCCGTTCCTGACTTTACAATTCGTCCTTTTACACCAAGGACTGATTTTATCGAAGCAGGTTTATTTTTCGAAAATACAAAATTTGTTTGACACTCTGGAATTTGATAATAAATATTTTTGAGATGTATAAACTTGACAATATTTTCAGATAGTTGGTTTTCAATATCATGTTTTTTTATAACTTGAGTAATTGATACACCCTTACCTATGCTCAAAGAATTTTTTATTGTATCATATACAAATGATTTTGCCAATTTAACTGACTGCTGAAAACTCTTTCTCCTAGCAAGATAGCATGCCAGTGCAGTAGAATAATTACATCCACTTCCATGATTAATACTCTCTAATCTTTTCCCAGATATAAAATAATTTTTTGATTTTTCTGAAATGAAATCTACCATCTTGTTTTTTTCGAGGAAACCTGTTATCACAACATTTTTTGCACCAGTTTTTTTGATTTGAGCTGCACATTGTGCTAGTTGATTTTTATTTCTTATCCTTATCCCACTTAATTTTTCTGCTTCAAAAACATTAGGAGTTATTGCATAAGCTAAAGGAACAAGAAATTTTTTAAAATCTTTTAAAGCTTCTTTTTGAAGCAAGATTCCTCCTGTAGTTGATTTAATGACTGGATCTATTATTATTGGAACATCGAATTTTTTGATTTTTGATGAAACTGCTTTAATAATTTTTGAGTTGTAAACCATCCCAATTTTTATTGCATCTATTTTAAAATCAGAAATAATTCCATCTAGCTGATCTTTAATTGCAGATATAGAGACTGATTCTACACCTGAAAATTTTGATGTATTTTGACTTGTAATTGCTGTGATTACTGTTAAACAATATCCATTTAGAGCGGATACTACTTTGATATCCGCTTGAATACCTGCACCAGATGATGGATCAGAACCACCAATTGAAAGTATGTTCATTAGTCTAAAGTGTAATTGGTTTCTAATTAATTGTTAAACTCATTAGAAATAACATAATTTTTCAAGTAATTCGGGATTGGAAAATTATTCCATTACGATGTTTCTTGTACACACTTAAATGAACAAAACTCACTATTTGTGTCAAGAAATTCTCTTCCACAATGCTTACATTCTTTAATCCATCTCATACCGATCTGATTAATTACGGCTATCTGACATATAATTACGATCCAAAATACGCATATAATAGCATAGAAAATTCTGGCGATCAAACGTTTCAATCAAAAATTTGCTATTGTTTAAATCCCGCTGAACTGTATTTAATTTACAATGGGTACACAAATGAGTTCAGCTCGAAGGGGTATGGCAACTGATGAAATGAAACTTGTTGCAAAGGATGAAGATGTTACAATAGATTGGCTGATTAAACAAATTGCTAAAGGCTCCATCATTATTCCAAGCAATAACGTAAGACCTCAAAAAATTCACAATGTTGGAATCGGTAAAGGACTAAAAACTAAAGTCAACGTCAATATTGGAACTTCAACTCTAAATGTAAATCTAGAAGAAGAAATTGAAAAAGCCAAAGTTGCAATCAAATATCATGCTGATACCATAATGGATTTGAGTGATAGTGGTGACATACAAAAAATTCGTAGGACCTTACTTGAAATTGCTCCAATTACATTTGGAACTGTTCCGATCTATGAGGCGTACAACCATGCGGTTGAAAAATACAAAAACCCATTAAATTTAACCGAAGATGACTTTCTTAATGCTTTTGAAAATAACGTAAAAGATGGAGTTGATTATACCACAATTCATGCTGGAATTACAAAAGAAATTGCCAAAAGAATTCTTAAAGTTCAAAGATATGGTGGTGTTGTCAGCAAAGGAGGTACAATCACAGCAGCATGGATGTTAAAATATGACAAGGAAAATCCATACTTTTCAAATTATGACTATTTAGTGGAAATTGCCCAAAAATATGATGTTACATTTAGCTTAGGAGATGCATTACGACCAGGCTCAATTTTAGACTCACATGATGAATTACAAGTTCAAGAGATGATTAACGTTGCCAGATTAACTAAACAGGCTCACGAAAAAGATGTACAAGTAATGGTAGAAGGTCCCGGACACGTTCCATTAAATGAAGTTGCAGCAAATGTTCGTCTAGCAAAATCACTTATTGGTGATGTGCCTTACTATGTCTTAGGACCACTTGTTACTGATGTTGCATCCGGACATGATCATATTGCTAGTGCTATAGGAGCCGCAGTATCGGCAAGCGAAGGTGTTGATTTACTGTGCTATCTTACTCCATCTGAACATTTGGCTTTACCAAATTCTCAGGAGGTAAAATCTGGTCTTATTGCTTATAGAATTGCTGCTCATGCAGCTGATTTAGTAAAAATTAGAGAAAAAGCAATTAAGTGGGATTTAGAGATGACTGAAGCACGACGTACTTTAGATTGGGAAAAACAACTAGCATTATCAATTGATCCCGAAGAAGCAGTTAGAATTCATAGTAGAACTGGACAACATCCTGGCAACAATGTTCCTTGTACAATGTGTGGAGGTGCATGTGTTTACATCATGTTGCCACAACAAAGAAAATACGAAAAAACTAATGAAAACTTACAACAGAATGAGTAAAACTTTTTCTAAATTAGGAACAGTCTCGTAATTTGATATCTCATCTGCATTGATCCACTGATATTCTGAATTTTCCCAATTGAGTTTTATTTCAGGTCCTTTTGCCTCAAACAAAAAAGGAAAAATTTCCCATTCATGATTTTTATATTGAGGTGATTCAACTTTAACCTGATCTGCAGATTTTAACAGCGAAATTCTATTTTCAGGGATTCCCAATTCTTCAAAGATTTCGATTTTAGCTCTTTCAAGTGGCTCTTCATTTTCTTCAATAATGCCACTAACTCCTGACCATAATCCTTTCATTGTTTTTACTTTTTGACTTCGTTTTAAGATTAGAAATTTGTCGCTATCTGTGAGAAAAGAGGTTACAATTTTTGTGGAACGCATGTCTACTATTTCTTTTCAATAATACCTACCATTGATGTGAGCTTCTTGTAGGAATTTTCTAAATCAAGATTCTTAGAAAGACGTTCTTGGCAATTTTTAATATAAGTAATAACGTCCTCTGTTTTTCCTTCTTGAACCTCAGTAAGTAATCTCCCTATATCTTTCCAAAACTCTTCTGCCGGTCTTCGAATTTCTGGATTAGAGATTATGGTTTCTATTAATTCTGGTGATTCAGTCAAAATGCTTTCTGCTAAAATTTTCTGTGCTTTGAATGTAGTACCTGACATTTTTTCAGTGAGCACAATTTTCTCATCCTTAGAAACAATATTTGCAAAAACTAAATTCACAAGATGTGTTAATCCTAAAATTATTGCAATTTTTTTGTCATGTTCAGAAGCATTAATTGTCACAAAATTTGCTCCTGGGAAAAGTGATTTCGCCACAGCTAATTCGTTTTTAGCATCTTTAATTGGAATTGAAATAATATTATGTCCTTTGATTTTTTTTGTACCATGACCAAACATTGGATGAATAGAAATAGGATTAATTTTTGCTGGAATTTTTAAAAGAGATGTAACAGTTTTTGATTTTAGTGATGATATTTCAATCAGATACGTTCCACGTTTCATTTCTTTTGCAATTAATCTAATAATTTCTGGAGTTCTTCTAGTTGGTGTACACAATAATACATAATCTGCTTTTAACACACCACCAACCAATGAACTTGCTTGAATTATCGATTTTGTTGGAAATTTATTTTCTTCATCATAACCTGTAACTTCAAATCCACTTGCAGCAAAATATTTTGCGAACCATAACCCCATCTTACCTCCAGCGCCAATAATTGTAATTTTCTTTGTCATTTTTCACTCTCAAGAATATTATAAAGAATATCCATGCCTTCCATTAGTATCTTTTCGTCTTGACATGCAGAAATTCTAATGAACTCCTTGTAATCACCAAAACCTGTTCCGGGAGCTAATGCTAAGCCATGATCTAACATTTTATTGGCAAAGTCAGTTCCATCAAAACCCTCTTGATTAATTTTCGCAAATAGATACATTGCACCATCGGGTTCAACAAAATCAAGACCAATCTCCTTTGCTTTTTTAGTCACAACTTCTAATCTAGATTTTACTGTTTTTGAAAAATCAGATGTATTTTCATTCAAAGCTTGAAGTGCTACATATTGAATTGGTTCTGAGACATTTGTCAAACTCAAGGCTTGTAGTTTTGACATTGTATCTATGATTTCTGGAGAAGCCGTAGCATAACCTATTCTAAAACCCGTCATGGCATGTGATTTTGAAAAAGATTGAGTAACAATACTTTTTTTGTATTGATAACTATGAACACTTTTCCAATCCTTAAACGCATACTGTGAATAAATCTCGTCACTTACGATATAAAGATCATTTTTAATTGCTAAATCAACTATATCGTCTTGAATTTTTGGAGGAAGAATTTTTCCTGTTGGATTATTTGGATAGTTAAACACAATCATTTTGGTATTAGAATTAATTGAATTTTCTATTTGTTGAATTGAAGGCTCCCACTTACTTTCAATTGTAGTTTTAATTCCTTTAACTTTTACCCCAGCATTTAGTGCACAATCTAAGTAAGCTGGCCATGCAGGTTCTATTACAATAATTTCATCACCTGGATTCAGAAGTGTACTAATTGCAAGAAATATTGAAAATCTTGCTCCTGGAGATACTAGCACATTTTCTGCATTAACATTGATGTTGTATGTCTTTGATACATTCTCTGCAAGTGCTGTCCTCAGAGAAGGAATGCCTTTAGTTGGACCATATCTGACATAGCCTTTATCATATGCCTCTTCAAGTGCCGACTTGACAATTACTGGTGGTAAAAAATCTAGCTCTCCAACTTCCATGTGGATGATTTTTTTCCCTTGCTGTTCAAGAGTTTTTGCTTTAAGAAAAATTGAGAGATGCGTTTGTCTGTTTGTTGACTGTACCTTAACTGATTCAATTAGTAGAAAATTTAGAAATTTTGTTCCTAATGTTTCATTTAATCCAATTTCTTTACATAAAGAAACAACTTTTGTTCGTAGATTTTCTTCTCGAATCTCATCTGTAACTCCTTTTCCAAGATTTTTTTTAATCTCGCCAATCTCTTTTGCAATATCAGTTCTGGTTTTTAGTAACTTTACCATCTCAAGCGTAATTTCATCCATTTTGTTACGCAAGTCGTTTATTTCTGACATGATTCTACAGAACTGGTTTGATAAAACCACTTTGTAAAGCATGATCTGCTAGAGTGAGTGATACTAACGAGTCAACTACTGGTGGTGCTCTTGGAACTACACAAGGATCATGTCTTCCTTTAACTTGTAAGATTGTCGGTTTTTTTGTTTTAGTATCTATTGTTAATTGCTTTTTAGATATTGATGAAGCAGGTTTGAATGCAACTCTCATGGTAATTGGCATTCCAGTTGACAAACCACCCAAAATTCCACCAGCATTATTAGTTTTTGTAACAATTTTCCCTTTTTTCATGACATAAAGATCATTATTTTCTGAGCCAAATCTGCTAGAACCTTCAAAACCTGAACCAAATTCAATTCCTTTTACTGAAGGTATTGAGAAAATTGCTTTACTAATATCAGATTCTAATGAACTAAAGATTGGTTCGCCAAGTCCTACTGGTAAATTAGTAGTTACTGATTCAATTATTCCGCCTAACGAATCACCTTTCTTTTTTGCATCAAGAATTGCGCTTTTCATTTTTTTAGCAGTTTTTTCATCAGGACATCTTACTTCATTTGAATAAATTGATTTGATCATTTTTGAAGTAACTTCATTGGTAAGTTTGATTTTTCCAATTTGTGATGTGTAAGAATATGTTTCAATTCCTAAAGTTACTTTGAGTAATTTTCTTGCAATAGCACCTCCCATCACAAATGTTGCAGTTAGTCTTCCTGAGAAACGTCCTCCTCCACGATAATCATTGAATTTTTTGTATTTTATCATTGCAGGAAAATCAGAATGACCTGGTCGCAATTTGGTCTTTAACTCATCATAAGCTTTTGGATCTTGATCTTTATTCCAAATTACCATTGTAATTGGTGCTCCTGTTGTATGTTTTCTAAAAACACCTGAAAAAATCTCCACCTGATCTCCTTCTTTTCTTTGAGTGGTAATGGCAGATTGCCCAGGACGCCTATGATCAAGCATTTTTTGAATGTCTTTTTCATTTAACTCTAAACCTGCAGGACAACCATCAAGAACTGCACCTACACATTTTCCATGACTTTCACCAAAACTTGTTAAAACTAGCCTTTTACCGATAGAACTACCCGACAATAATTAAAACACGTTACTTGATGCTTATAATTCCTTAGTAGAACTATACAATGACTTTATCCAATCGGTCTTTAAAAGGTCGGAATGGGAATTTTGTTTCCATGAAGGAAATAACAATTCACGACAGAATAGAAAGATTCCTAAGCAGAAAATTCAGAGCTTCTCGAAGCCATGCAACAAAGAGTACCTACAAAGGAACAATAAACAGATTCGGGGATTTTGCATATCAAGATTACAATCAGGACTTGAACACACTAATCGACAATATGCTAAACAAAATCCTGGACCCAATAGAAGTGCTAAACGATTTCTACACATACCTAACACAAGCAGAGAATCCTCAATCCAAAAGAATCGGATACAGTAACAATTCAATCCGACAATATGTAACAACTGTTAAAGAATTTCTCAATGATTGTGGTTGCAGGATCTACAATGAGGATATTAGACGAAGCTTCAAGCTACCAAGAAAAGTAACAACAATCACAGAAGGATTAACCAAAGAGGTTGTTGCTCAAATCGTGAGGTTAGCTAACTACAAGTTAGCTACTGCCGTTTTGATAGCTTGTTCTAGTGGTATGCGAATCGGGGAAATAATGAAACAACTTAATGAAATGGGTTATGTTACTAGGGAAAAAGAAGGAAAAGAGTATCATTACTTTCCAACATCTAAGAAGTTTGAGAGCATACAATTCAATGAAATAGTCTTTACAGAATCAGAATTAGAATCATGGTTAGAAGCTCAAGGATTAAAGCAACCTCAAGAATTAGGCATGAAATAAGATTGAATTCCTATCCCATTAACACTTCTGACAAAATGTTAATCAAATAATTAATTCAGAAACACTAATTCATTTGGGTCTAAAACTATACCAAAAATGGTTCGGATCTTAAGAGTGATAATCGCAGGATCGTTTTAATAGATATTCTCACAAAGAAGTCTCATGAAAAGAATTGAGGCGATGATACCCAGTATGAAGCGAAGTGAAGTGACTGAGAAAATTCTTGAAGCTGGCGCAGAAGGTGTTACGATAGTCGAAAGTAGGGGCAAAGGTGCTGGTGAAAGACCAATGGTAGGGGGAGCACGAGGTACTGCGAGATATATTGCTGGATACAATCGAATTGACACCATAATTACGATAGTTAATGATTCAAAATTAGAATCTGTGGTATCTGCAATTTTAGATGTAGCTCACACTGGTTCCAAAGCAGATGGCATGATCTTTGTATCTGCTGTTGAAGAAGCATACAAAATAGGTACTAAAGAGAAAGTAACATAACTGGTTTAATATCCAAATTCTCATTAACATTTGATACGAATTGTTAACGGTTATTATTTTTTGGGAAGGATGAGAATTGAAAAATAATCAGGGAGTTATCGCAACTAAACGTAAGGGCGCACCACTACCACCTTCAATCTTCATTGGTAATGCAATAACAAAACTACCAGTGGCTGGTAATTGATCCAAATTTGCAACATTTTCAAAAAATGGGATATTCTTAGCGCAGAGAATGCGGTGCGTTTCGAAAAATTCTGATTTCCCGTAATCTATACTTTGAGTATCTAATCCAATTGCATTTATTTTACGATTTTCAACCAACCATTTTGTAGCATCAGGATGCAATCCTGGAAAGTGTAAATCAGTTAGAGCCTCCTTTCCT
>CAWTZF010000005.1:0-41845 GCA_963920015.1 uncultured Nitrosopumilaceae archaeon
GGTTTTCTTTTTTGCTGTTTTTCTTTTTGCTTTAGTTTTTTTTGTTGCTGTCTTTCTTTTTGCTTTAATTGGTTTTTTCTTAGCTTTAACTTTTTTTGATAATTTATGTTTGGCTTTTTTTGCAGTTTTTTTGGTTTTCTTTTTTGCTACCAGTCGTCTTTTTTTGGCAGCAGTCTTTCTTTTCTTTGCAGCAAGCTCCTCAAGTCTTGCCTTTACTTTTTGGAGATTAGATTTAGTGGAAATTTCTTGTTTGGTTTTACTTACAACTTGTTTGGTAAATTTGTCAGTGGCTCTTTGGCTTGTAACAAGGAGTTTTTTCAAGGATGGTTTTGTATGGGTTTGTTTTTGAATTTTTGTTGAAATTTTTGATTTTGATGATTGAGATTCATCAATAAAGCCAGCTATTTTTTTAGCCATTTTGTGTCTCTGTTTAATTTCGTAAGTAATTTCAGAAATTCTATCAGTAATGGAACTTAATCTAGATTGGGCATTTTGTTTTTCTTCTTGGGAATCGGCAAATTCAATTTCTTGTTTAGTTTGAGATTGGGCTTCTTTTTCTCTTTGCAATCTCTCTTCTGCCACTACAATTAATCTATCAACACTCTCTTTTTGAGCTAATTTTTGGCCAAGTATTCCTGAAACATCAGTTAACTGTTCACGGGAAGATTCTAATTTTCTTTCAACAGAAGCAAGGCCTGAGGCAGAACGTCTACGTAAAGATTTTGCTTTTTCTAGTTCTCTTTGACTTTTCCTTCTAAGTTTAGATACCTCATCTTTTTTTTCTTGTAATTTAGTAGCGGACTTTAATAGTGAACCCAATGTTTTATTTCAAATGTTAGAGTCGGTTAAGTTGTTAATATAATCATGATTTGACCACTCAGTGAAGAAATTTCACATAAAACCATGTTTTTTGGATTTGTTTGTTTAAGAAATATTAGTTTAAACGATCAAAAATAATCAAATGGAATTTCACCCTTCAAAGATCCCAATTGCCAAAACTTTCAAAATTTTAGACGAAAAAAGCGCTTCAGAAGTTGCTGAAGAGATTGTAAAAATGGGTTTTTCAGGTAGAAAAGATGGATTTAAAGTCTTAATGCCAAAAGAGAAAAAACTTGCAAAACGAATTGGATATACCATTACAACAGGTATCAATTATGGTTTGAGACAAACTAATCAAGAACGTGAAATAAGGTATTGGACTTATAATGAAGATGAAGAACATTATGCAATTGTGTTGATCGGTGCACGAGTTTTAGAAGAATTAGGGTTTTGATTTTTCAAATAATTTGTAAAGTTTTGATTTTTGACCAATAGCTCCTGCCAAAAATATTCCTAAGATTGTTCCACCAATCACATCCATTGGAAAATGTTGTAAAACGTAAACTCTACTAATTGCCATCAAAAGAGGATAAAGTAGTAGGAGATAGCATCCTCTTGGGAATCTTTCGGATAAAGCATATCCTAGGATAACTCCGAAAGCCGCAGCTCTCGCAGCATGACCTGATGGATATGATGCATTGAATCCACCTTCACAGAATAAGGAAAAAGTATCAGCACTTAATTCAATTAAGAATGGATTTCCAAGAAATTCAAGGTCAGGCCTATCTCTGTCTACGCCACATTTTATGTAGCCTGTAAGAATTGTAGTCATTACCAACAGTACCATAATAGTGATACCAATACGTCTAGTTCGTTTTATGATAAGTAAGATAATTCCAAAAACCAACATGTAATAGACATCACCTATTTCGGTAACAGATTGCATTAAGAAATCAAAGGTAGGATTACCAGCGATTGATTGAAAAGCATGAACAGATGATTGGTCAAATTCTTTAGTTACATCAAAATAAACCAAAAGAGAGATTATGAGAAAACTAATTACCAAAAGAACAAATGTTCGTGATCGTATATCAAAAATCCAATTTTGCAATTAGGCAACACCCATAGACATCATTTTTTATTTGTCTCAATAAGTGTTGATTCATGTACTGAAAATAGGTTCTACTCTAAGATTTTTCATAATTCTATCTAAAAGGATAACAACATGTTCTACTGCAGATTCTGATCGGCTCAAAGATTTTAACCCGGTAAAAAAAAGGAAGGTCATGAAGATACTTACACTTGATGATTTTGATGTAACAAACAAAACAGTATTTTTGCGTGTTGATATGAATTGCCCAATTGATCCTGAAACTATGGAAATTTCTGGAACAAAAAGAATTGAAGAGATAAAAGAAACCATCAATGCATTAAAAGATTCAAAACTTGTTGTAGCTTCTCATCAAGGGCGTGTTGGAAATAAAGACTATACTGGAATGGAAAAACACGTTAAAGTTTTAGAAAAATTACTTGATCGTAACATCAAACATGTCCAAGACATAATTGGTGAAGCTGCAAAAAAAGAAATAAAGGATTTGAAATCGGGTGAAATACTAGTACTAGATAATTTGAGGTTATGTGCAGAAGAAAATTATGAATTTTCTCCACCAGATGCTGCAAAAACGATAATGGTAAAAAGACTATCACCTCTTTTTGATTTGTGTGTTTTAGATTCATTTCCTAGCGCACATAGATCTCATCCATCAATTGTAGGATTTTCACATGTTCTACCTGCCTGTGCGGGAAAGATAGTTGAAAGAGAGATTAGAAAATTAGACGAGATAATTACAGTTGCAAAAGCTCCCCACGTAATAGTTTTGGGAGGCTCGAAGGTTCTAGATAGATTAGAAGCCATCAAAATGCTAATTAAGACAGGTAGAGCTGACTATGTTTTACTTACAGGCTTGATTGGAAATGTGTTTTTAAGAGCCCAGGGTCGAATTAGAACATCATTAGGGATTGTCAGAGAGGAAGAAGTTGTCACAAAGGCGCATTCATTAATTGGCGAATATCCAGATGTGTTTTCAACTCCAGTCGATGTTGCAATAGACAAGGATGGGTCAAGAGTAGAATTAGATGTACGTGATTTAGGAAAAGGTGATAAGATTTATGATATAGGACCAAAAACAGTAGAACACTATAATAAATTGATTTCTGGTGCGGGAACTGTTTTCATAAGCGGTCCAGCAGGATTTTTTGAAAAAGAACAGTTTAGTTTTGGTACAAAGTCATTGCTTGAAGCAGTATCAAACTCAATGGCAACAACTATTGTTAGTGGGGGCCACTTGAATTCAGCACTGAAAAAATATGGATTGGTAGAAAAAATCAATCATATTAGTACTGCAGGCGGAGCTCTTGTACTATATCTCACAGGAGAAACGTTACCAATGATTCAGTCACTTGAAGAAGCTGCCAAAAAAGAGAGAGCTAAATAGATGCATTACATGTAGGGTTAGGACAGATTCTTTCTTCTTCTTTTCCAAGAAAAATATCATTACTACATGAATCACAATGAAACTTTTCCATAGTAGAAAATAGCTTAAACCAAATCGTTGTTAAATTCTGAGCAATATTACGTGCTAGTCCTTTATCACAAATTTCATTAAAGAATGATTCCATGTCATCAACTGTCCAAGATTTGTCAACATCTTGGTTTTGTTGAATTATTTCAAAAATCTCGTCATTAGTGAAACGCTGTTCTATGTCGTTAAATTTTTCAAAGATAATTTTTCTGATTTGTAATTGTATTGGAGTTGAAGGCGCAAAATCTCCCATGTTAATAGAGTTTTGCTGCCTCTTCTTTTAGTTTATCGACGTCAATAGTATCTGTAAGATGTTTTCCCAAATACGAATATAATGCGAGTTTTAGAACTTTCAGAGACAATAAAGCACATTTTATTCTCACAGCTTGCAAGTTTTCAAGACCTAATTCACCAAGAATATCATTTTTAGCGATTTTTTTTACTTCATCAATACTCTTACCCTTGGTGATTTCAGTTAGTACAGAGGAGCAGGCCATACATATTGCGCATCCTTTACCATGAAATTTAATATCTGATATTTTATTGTCGTCAATTTTCAGATCAATATCAATGCTGTCTCCACATAGAGGATTCGAGTCATGAAACGTTATGTCAGGATTTTCTATCTCACCGTAGTTAAGTGGATTTCTTGAATAATCAATTATCATCTCATGGTAAATGTCTGCATTACTCAATCTTAAACAACCTCGCTACTTTGCCTAAAGAATTCACTAACGCATCAACATCTTCTTTTGTATTGTAAATATAGAAACTAGCTCGAGAAGTAGCTGCAACATCTAATCTTTCCATCAATACTTGAGCACAGTGATGACCAGAACGTAAGGCTATACCTTCTCCATCTAATATTTGTGCCACATCATGTGGATGAACGTCATGAAAATTAAAAGAAATTACTCCACCTCGTTTTGATATATCCTTAGTTCCATAGATTATAATGCCTTTGATGTTTGACAATTTTTCGAGAGCGTATTTTGTCAATTCAATCTCATGATCTCTTATGTTGTCAATGCCCAAGTTTGTAAGATAGTCAATAGCAGCACCAAAACCAATTACATCGGCAATGTTTGGTGTACCAGCTTCGAATTTGTAAGGAAGATCATTCCAAGTTGTTTCATACTTGTGCACTTCTCTAATCATATCACCACCGCCATGAAATGGGTTCATTGTTTCAAGAACATTTCTTCTAACCCATAGAACACCTATGCCAGTAGGGCCTAACATTTTATGTCCGGAAAATGCAAAAAAATCGCAGCCTAATTTTTCTAGATCAACTTTCATGTGTGGAACTGCTTGTGCTCCATCTATGAGAGTTAGTACTCCTGCATTTTTGCATTTTGAAATAATTTTTTCAGCGTCAGTGATAGTTCCTAAAACATTAGACACTAGGCTAAATGTGACTAGTTTTACTTTGCCTGTTGCCAGATACGTGTCTAGTTGGTCTAAAATTAGTTGGCCATCATCGTCCATGCAAATGTATTCTAATTTAGCTCCTTTTTCTTTGACTAGAATCTGCCAGGGAACAATATTGCTATGGTGTTCATATTCTGTGGTTACAATAATGTCTCCTTCTTCAACGTGAGAGCGCCCCCATGCATAAGCAACTAGATTGATTGCCTCAGTTGTTCCTCGTACAAAAATTATTTCTTCTCGATTTTTGACGTTTACGAACTTTGCAACTTTGTCTCTTGTAGATTCATATGCATTGGTTGCTTCTTCTGCTAGAGCATAAACTGCTCTGTGAATATTTGCATTATAATTTCTGTAATAATCAGTTATTGCATCAATTACCTGGTTTGGTTTTTGAGTAGTTGATGCATTATCTAAGTAAATCAGGGGTTTGTTATCACGTACTTTTCTTTGTAAAATTGGAAAATCTTTTCGAATTTCTTCAGTTGATAGTTGAGTACTTTGCAAAATTTCTATACCTCTACGTAAATTTCATTTTGTTCTAATTTAACGTTATATGTTTTTAGAGCATTTTCAGCAGGGGGATTTTTTGCTTGACCAGATTCTAAATCAAAAACAGAAAGATGTAAAGGACATCTTATTCCTTCTTCTGTGAGAAAACCTGTAGAAAGATCAGCTTCAGCATGAGTACAAATTAAATCAGTAGCATAAATTTTTCCCTTAAGATTAGCTAGAAGAATTCTTTTATCTTTATGATCAAAACCAAAAAGTTGTCCATCATCTACTTGATTTAAGTTACAAGCCTTTACCCATTCTGCCATTAGATCACCTATACTTGTAATGTTGTTCAATTTCGGCTTTTTCGTTGTATCGAGTTTCTTCAACTTCAACGAATTTTCGAAGCTCTTCATCGGTATTAATTGAGAGTTCACGGCTCGCCCATTTTGACTCGATTAGATAAGCAATCCATGCTCTTACCTGATAAGACATTTTTCGTGAAAGTGGTTCTAAGAAACCTTCCACAATTGTTCTCTCTGCTTCTTTGCGGTCTAGACATCGGGTTTGTAAATAGAAGATTTGTTCATCATCTACTTGTGCCACGGAAGCTGAGTGTGTTGCCCTTACGTCATTAGTAAAAATCTCAAGACCGGGAATTGAATCAGATTTGGCACCCTTATCTAAGAGAATTGAACGTCCTGAAAGATAAGAATTTGATTTGCTTGCTTTTTCTTTAATCCTAATCATTCCTTTGAATAATGATTTTGATTTATTCTTTAGAATTGATTTCTCAATTACTTTACCTTCTGTAAAAGGAGCCTCGTGGATAACATTAGTTTGAATATCAAAAGATTGTTCATTGTTGCCAAATATTACCTCAGAGTCATTAGTCTTGGCTCCAGAGCCATTTAGATAATAATCAATTCTGTATCTTGATAACATTGAACCAAATAGTCCCAGGTACCAATTGACGCTTCCATCTTGTGCTATATCTGTACGACGAGTTGAAAAATTAACTGCAGATTGTTCCATCATTTGAAGAGTGGTCATATCAAGATGAGCATTTGCTGCGACATTTGTGTTTAGTAACTCAAGGTAAGCTTGCTGTTTTGAGCTTTTAGGAGAATACAATTCTTGGATAACACTTGCTTTGCTACCTTCTTCAGCAACTAGTACATTTCGAGAGATTGTTGAAATGCCATCTACAGATAAACATGAAAGCATGTGAATTGGTTCTTCGATTGAAACATTTTTGGGAATATGTATAAACATGCCTGAATTAAATGCGGCATTATTAAGCGCTGTAAATTTATCTTCTTTAGAGTTTGAAGACTCCAATGCATTTTTAATTAAATCAGTATTATTACGGAGTGCATCATTTAATGATGAAATAACAATTCCTTTTGATTTTAGATCATCAGATAAATTGACGCGTGTAATGTTTGTACCAATCTGAATAATGCAGTTTTCATTTTCAAGTTCAGTTAATCTTTTCTTGAGAAAGTCAGGAGTAGTCGAATCAGAATTAATCGATAAAGATACCTGTTCAGGATCCATTTTTTTTGCATCAGTGTATTTGGTATAGAGAGGAGATGTTTCAAGTGGTAATCCCTCATAGATTGCGAGAGAGTTTTTTCTATACTCCTTTAACCAATCAGGTTCATTTCGTGATGAAGATATCTCATCTATATGACTGGCGTTAATTGATGATAATGTTTGTTGTGACATAACGTGTCAGTGAAAATTTTCAATTTTAGCCTACTGAACCGTCCATCTCTAATTTGATGAGCCTATTCAGTTCTACGGCATATTCCATCGGAAGTTCTTTTGTGAAAGGTTCCATGAAGCCGTTAACAATTAAAGTCAGTGCTTCGTCTTCGCTAAATCCCCTAGTCATTAGATAGAAGATTTGCTCATCGCCAATTTTTCCAACAGTTGCCTCATGGGTAACTGTTGCATCTTCTTGGTTAATCTCCATGTATGGATAAGTATCAGTTTTTGATGTATCATCAAGTAGTAATGCATCACATCTGATTGTAGCTTTTACGTTTGTAGCGCCTTTGGCAACATTGAGTAATCCTCTGTATGTTGATCTTCCAGTACCACGGCTAACAGATTTGGAGGTAACTTTCGAGGTGGTATATGGCGCCAAATGAACCATTTTTGCACCAGTATCTTGATGCTGATTATTTCCTGCAAATGCTACAGAAAGTGTTTCACCATAAGCTCTCTCACCCATCAAATAGATTCCGGGATATTTCATTGTAATTTTACTTCCAATGTTACCATCTATCCATTCTACTGTTGAGCCTTCATATGCATATGCACGCTTTGTTACAAGATTGTAAACATCAGTACTCCAGTTCTGGATTGTTGTGTATCGTAGTTTTGCATCTTTTAGTGCAACTAGTTCTACTACTGCACAGTGTAAAGATTCTGATGAATAAACTGGAGCAGTACATCCTTCAATGTAATGAACTTCTGCACCTTCATCAACAATAATTAGTGTTCTTTCAAATTGTCCAATATTTTCTGCATTAATTCTAAAGTAAGCTTGTAGTGGCATGTCAACTTTGATTCCAGGTGGAATATAGATGAATGAGCCACCACTCCATACTGCACTGTTTAGTGCAGCAAATTTGTTATCTTCTGGAGGAATGATTTTGCCAAAGTATTTTTTGAAAATGTCAGGATGTTTGTGTAATGCAGAGTCAGTATCAAGAAATAGAACTCCTTGTTTTTCTAAATCTTCTCTGAGGTGATGGTAAACAACTTCAGATTCATATTGTGCACCAACACCTGCAAGGAATTTTTTTTCTGCTTCTGGAATTCCTAGTCTGTCAAAAGTCTTTTTGACATCAGCAGGAACATCGTCCCAATTTTTTTCAGTTTTTTCAGAAGCTTTAGCATAATAGTAAATATTTTGAAAATCAATTGCGCTAAGATCAGCACCCCAAGTTGGCATTGGTTTTTTCATAAAAATTTCATATGCACGTAGTCTAAAATCAAGCATCCATTGAGGCTCGTTTTTCATTTTGCTAATACTAATGACTGTTTCTTTTGAGAGACCTTTCTTACTGAGATGAACATACATCTCAGTAGAATCTTTAAAATCGTATTTTGAATAATCCATCTCGAGATTTTCGGTAGTCATTTACAAAAATAACTCCGTTATATTATAAATACATGAGGAAAAATAGGGAGAGCTAAATAGCTTAAGCTAAGAATGTGTTCTTGATTGCATCGAATGCACCAGGAACTGTATGTACATGTGCAACTGTATTTTGTACATTGAATTTTTTTAATTCATCAGCGGTGAATGGACCAATTGCCACAACTTGGATTTTTTGCAAATTGTCTAACAAAGTTTTTTGTTCGTAATCATTTGACATTATTTCAAAAAATGCTCTAACGGATGAAGCACTAGTAAAAACAATTCCGTCTACTTTGTTTTGTGAGAATAATTCTCTAAACTCATTCCATTGTGATGTATCACGGAATGCACAAACATCATACAGATGGATCTCCTTGACATCTAATCCAATTTTTTCTAAAAGATTTTTTAGAAAAGGTGTAGATGCTCCACTTCGTGGTACAACTACTTTTTTGCCAACAGCATTTAATCGTGTAAAAACTTCACCAACACCTACTGAAGAAAATCTATTTGGTATATATGCAACTTTAATTCCTTCGTTTTCTAATGCTGTCTTTGTCTTTGGTCCAACCGCAATTACAATTGTATTTGCAACACCAAGTTGAAGTTCATTATGTTTTGAAATTTTTTTTGCACTATCAAAGAGAAGTTTTACAGCCTTTGAGCTCATAAAAACAGAATAGTCAGGGTTGTATTCTTTTAAAGAATCAAGAAATTCATCTACGATTTTTTCTCCCTTGCTTACAAGTTCTATTGTAGGTAAAGGAAGTGGTTTTGCATTGTCTTTACTCATAAGTTGGATGAACTCTTCAGAATCTTCTTTTGAACGAGTTATTGCAATTGTTTTTCCTTCAATCATTTTATTTCCATCCTATCGTTTTTGAGAGATTAACAACTTTACCTATAATAATTATACATGGAGGTTTGAATCCGTCCTGCTTTACTCTTCTTGCAATATTTGATATATTTCCAGAAATCATCTTATGCTTTGGTGTGGTACCATCTCGAATTACTGCAACTGGCATCTTTTTGTCCATACCGCCTTGAGCAAGTTGTTTACAGATTACACCTATACGAGACAAGCCCATCATAATGACTATAGTATCTACAGATTTTGCAAGATTTTTCCATTTTACAACTTCTTTTTTCTTTTCTGGGTCTTCATGACCTGTAACAAAAACTACTGAAGATGAAAAACTTCGATGGGTCAATGGAATGCCAGAATAAGTTGCTGAACCAATTCCTGAAGTAATTCCTGGAATAATTTCAAATTTGATTTTGTGTTTTTTTAGATATTCAGCCTCTTCGCCACCCCTTCCAAAAATAATTGGGTCACCACCTTTTAGTCGTACAACGTTTTGGTTTGTGTTGGCATACTTTACCATCAATTCATTTGTACTGTCTTGATGTTTTGTGTCATCACCAATAGATCTTCCAACGTATACCTTCTTGGTTTTTTTTGGAATCATGGAAATGATTTTTTTGCTGACTAACCTGTCATACAGAACAACATTTACCTTTTGAATTAGCTCTACTGCCCTTAGTGTGATTAGTTTTGCATCTCCTGGACCTGCACCAACCAAGTAAACTTTGCCGGTCATTTTTTATTCCACTCCTCTACTTTCTCTCTCCAATTTAATGCAAGTTCGTTTACTCCTTGTTTTTGAAGTTCTTCTCCAGCTAGTCTACCCAATTCTTTTGGATTATCTTTAGGACCTTGTTTTTCTACGGTCATAGACTTTTTTCCATCGACTGAAAATGCTATGACCTTTATTGTCATGCTATACTCACTTGCTTTTGCATATGCTCCAACGGGAAATCTACATCCAGTATCAACAAAGTCAGATAATGATCTTTCTGCTTCAATCTCTAATCTTGATTGACTATCTTCAATTTTCTTTAACATGGAGATTATATTTTCATCATCAATTCTAGCTACAATTGCAAGAGCGCCTTGACCAGGAGATGGTGCAAAGTCATCGGTTGAAATCTCAGTGAATTTTACGTCCAAACCTAGTCTTGCAATTCCGGCTTTAGCTAAAACAACTGCGTCAAAGTCACCATCATCGATTTTTCTTATTCGAGTCTCTATATTTCCACGGATTGGTTTTACTATAAGATCAGGTCTAATTCTAAAAATCTGAACAGCTCTTCTAAGACTACTTGTACCAACTACTGCACCATCTTTCAGAGATTCTAAAGTAGAATTATCTTTAGAAATTAGAACATCATTTACTGCTTCTCTTTTTGGAATACAAGCTAAAGTCAGATCTTCTGGCAGATCCGATGGAACATCTTTTAGACTGTGTACTGCAAAATCAACTTCTTTTTGGACTACTGCTCTGTCGATTTCTTTTTCAAAGATTCCCTTTTGGTTAATTGTAAACAGTGGTCTTGCATCAGTATCTCCTTTTGTCTTTATTGTTTTGATTTCATACTCTGCATCAGAATTTACTTTTTTTAGTTCATCAATAACCCAGTTTGTTTGTGCAAGAGATAATTGACTTCCACGTGTACCTATTATGTACTTCAATTTTTCACCGCTTTTAGTGCAGCATGATATGCTGCAAGTGCTTTGTTTAGGTCAGAATTTGTGTGTGCAGCAGAGAGTATTACAATTTCAAACTGAGAGGGTGCAATAAAGATTCCATTTTTTAATAAAACTCTAAAAAGTTTATTGAATTTTTTTGCGTCAGCCATCTTAGCTGTTCTAGAATCAACAACAGGATTTTTTGTAAAGAAGAGCTGAAAGATTGATGCTGTGAAATTAATTTGATGTGGAATTCTCATATCAGTTGCAATATCATCAATTGCCTTAGTGAGTAACGCACAGTATCTTTCTAATTTTGGGTACAATTTGTTCTTGAGTTTATTGATAGTTTTGATTGAGGCAATTGCAGCACTAACAGAGACTGGATTTCCAGCATATGTGCTTGCCTGATACACTTTTCCGCCAGGAGCTAGTTGATCCATAATCTGTTTTTTGCCACCTACAGCAGCTATAGTAAATCCATTCCCTAGTGCCTTTCCTAGAGTAGTAATATCAGGTTTAATTCCAAAATATTTTTGCGCACCGCCAGATGAAATTCTAAATCCGGTAATTACTTCATCAAAGATTAATGGAATGTTTTTTTCTTTAGTAATTTTTCGCATATTCTCAAGAAAGTTTTTTTCTGGAAGTATTACACCCATGTTTCCAAGAATTGGTTCAACAATTACACCAGCTACATCTTTATTTTTTCGGATTATTTTTTCTAGTTCTTCAGAATTGTTGTATGGAACAACCAAAGTATTTTTTGAAAAATCATCTAATACTCCATCAGAAACAGAAATTGCATTATGTGCAGAACCAGAACCAGCCTTGACTAAAACAGATTCATGAGCTCCATGATAGCATCCTTCAAATTTGATAATTTTTTTCTTTTTAGTGTAACCTCGTACTAATCTGATAGCAGCCATTGTAGCTTCAGCACCAGAATTAACTAATCGTACTTTTTCAATTGATGGAAAATTTCCAATAATTAGTTTTGATAATTCAATTTCAAGCTCAGTTGGGGTACAAAACAGAGTTCCTTTTTTTAGCTGTTTTGATACTGCAGAAATTATCTCTTTTCTTCTGTGACCTAGAAGCAGAGCTCCGTAACCATTACAGAAATCAATGTATTTTTTGTTGTCTGCATCCCAGATGTTACTTCCTTGTGATTTTGTTACAAAGAATGGATATGGCTCAAAGTATCTAACTGGACTGGTTACTCCAGATGGAATTACTTTTTTTGCATCAGAGAATAATCTCTTAGATTTTGACAATAGTTTTCTTGAATTTTTGGGTATTATTATTCATAGTATTAGGAATGTAGGAGGTAAGAGATTAATCATCAGATTTTCGACCACCAATAATGCTAGGCTTAACTAAACAGCAAAAATCAATCCTGAAACTTGAGATATCGATTTAGCTTGAGGTTTTTGGTTTTGGGAATTTTTTCTTAAAAATTAAAGCTATAATTGCTGAGCCAATGAAAGGTGCTGTCCAGTAAAGCCACAAGTCACCAGGAATTCCAGTGACTACTGCTGGTGCTAAGGAACGAATTGGATTCATTGATGCACCTGAAATTGGACCCAAGAAAAAAACATCCAAAGATACTAGAGCGCCTATTACCATGGAGATGATTCCAAGATGAATTTTTTTGGAACTTACAACAAGTAGGATCCCGCCCATAAGAAAAACGGTTGCAAGAATTTCCACGCCAAAAATTACAGCAAGTGAATATTCATAGTTTGGAAAATTTAATCCAAGTTTTGCATAATTTCCAATTGCATATTTTACAAAGAGGATTCCTGAAAATGCCCCAATTCCCTGAGCCAAAAAATACAACGGTATCTTCTTTGGATTCAGATATCCTGCGATGGTATAACCAATAGTAACTGCAGGATTGAAATGTGCCATAGAATATTTTCCAAATAACAAGACAACTATTGATATTCCAATAAAATGCATCCCAGCAACAAATACGGGACCAAGTGAAAAATTTAGACTTCCATTGTACACAATTGAGCCAGTTGCAGCAACAACTAACCCAAATGTACCAATTAATTCAGCGACAAAGATTGTGGTATTAGAATATTGCATGTTAACAGAAGATTATTATTTTTTTGTCAATTAAAGCCTGTCCATAACAAATTATGAGATTGAACGATTAAACAAATAGATCAATGATGTAGGTAAATAGAATTGCAATTGCAGCACTACCAGGTATAGTTATGAGCCAAGCAAATACAATTTGCCTTCCCACTTTCCAACGAACTGCAAATTTTCTTCGCGCAGCACCTGCGCCCATTATGCTGCCAGTAATTGCATGAGTAGTGCTTGCTGGTATTCCCAATGTTGCAAAAATAGCTAACATCACACCACCACCTGTTTCTGCTGCAAATCCTTGATAGGGTTTTAGTCTAGTAATTTTAAGACCCAGAGTTTTAATGACTTTGTATCCACCAAAGAATGTTCCCAAACTCATTGCAGTAGCTGCTGCAAAGATTACCCAAAGTGGCATATCAAGATCAGGAATCATGCCGGCTGAAAACAAAATTAGTACGATGATGCCCATAGTTTTTTGCCCATCATTTGCTCCGTGAGTCAAAGCGAACCAAGCAGAAGATATTATTTGTAATCTACCAAATGTTCTATTGACAGGATCAGGTCTTTTCTTTGCAAAAATAGTAATAATTAAACCAGTTATCAGTAAGCCAATAATTATTCCGCCTATAGGTGAAATGACTATGCCAGCTAAAATTTTAGTCAATCCTCCAAAAACGAGTTTTTCAAAACCCAATCCTGCAATTCCTGCTCCCATAATTCCGCCAATTAGAGCATGGCTATTAGAAATTGGCATTCCAAAAATTGTACATGCTGTACTCCAAGTAATAGCACCAGCTAAACCACCAATAATCATATAAACAGTAATGTCATCTGGAGAAACTATTCCTTTTGCAATCGTTGTTGCTACTGCCACACCAAAAACAAAAGGCCCTACAAAATTAGCAGCGGCTGATAATGCAATTGCTTGAATTGGTTTTAAAACACGAGTTCCAATTACGGTAGCAACAGCGTTTGCAGAATCGTTAAATCCATTTACAAAATCAAAGATTAAAGCTATAATTATTGCGCCTATTGCTATTTCTATCATAGTACTTATCTAGGCATATTTTAGAACAATGTCTTCTACAACGTCAGCAACATCAACACATCTATCAGATGCAGTTTCAATTGCTTCGTAGATATCTTTTAGTTTAATTATATTAATAGCGTCATTTGTTTCAAATAATTTTCCTACTGCATTTCGGTATAGAACGTCAATAGCATGTTCAATATCACTTGCTTTTCTGCAATGATTTATCAAGTCTTTATTGCCCTTCAAATCACCTAATTTTGAAATCATGTATTCTACTTCTTTTGTAGCCTTTGCAAGCTCCGTGGCAATGTCTAACATGAAAGGAGGTGTCTCAGTAATATGGTAACTGACAGTTCTACCGGAAACACCCTCGACATAATCAATTACATCATCCGTTTTTGAGGCAATTCTCTGAATATCTTCACGGTCAAGTGGTGTAATGAATGTCTTGTTAAGTTCAGCAAAAACTGAACGGGTTAGTCTATCAGCATCACGTTCAATCTTCTTTATTTTTGTATGATGATCTTGTGCATTTTCAATATCTGAGAATAAATTTATTAGTTCATCTGATACTTCAACTGCTTTTTTTGCAAGATTATCAAGAATAGTTAGAATTTCTTTTTCATTTGACCTTACCCAAGAAAGCCATTGTCCCATGACAGGAATCAAAAAGAGTTTAAATTAAGGCTGTTCCCCATATACTATACGTTACTATATAGCGATCAATTAGATTATAATTCACATTTAACGACTAGATCGTCATTTGAGTTTTCAATGATACATGTATCTTGATCGTCCCCACCATCAATTACATCAAGTCCTGTTCCACCTACTAGAACGTCGTTTCCAGATTGTCCTTTGATGATGTCATTTCCTTCATCGCCAACTAGATAGTCATTTCCTTCATTGCCAAAGAGGATATCGTCTCCTTCGCCACCAAAGACGCAATCATTTCCTTTATCACTAGTAACAATATCATCTCCTCCAAGAGCAAATATCAGATCAGGCTGATTAGTTCCAGTAATAATATCATCTTGTGGAGTTCCCATAATCATGTTATAGTATGATATTGGCTGTCCGCATGCTTGAACTTTTACGATTTGGGTTGAATTAACAGCATTACCAAATATATCTACAGAACTCCAAGTTACAATAGTTTCACCAAGTGGGAAGGTTTCAGGTGAGTCATTAGTAATTACAGGTGAGGGGTCTATTAGATCAGTGCTCGTTGCCTGACCAATTGAGATCATATTATCTAATGAGGTAGCATCAACAATTATGTTTTCGGGAGCAGTAAGAACAGGTGGAGTAGTATCAATTACTGCGATTGTTTGTGTGGTACTAGCTGAATTTCCATCTTGATCTGTTGCAGTCCAAGTTACTATTGTTTTGCCCAACAAAAATGAGGCGGGTGTATCATTAGTTAGGGAAGTAACTTCTAGAATATCACTTGAAGTAGCAGTACCAATATCTACAATATTTCCATCAATACCAGTTGCTTCGACAACAATATCTTGCGGTGATGTGATTGTTGGCGAAGTAGTATCAATTACTGTAATTAATTGAGTATCTGAGATAGAATTACCCGAAGTATCAATAGTAGTCCATGTAATTACAGTTTCGCCATATGGGAAAGAAGCTGGTGCGTCACTAGTGATTGATGCAATTCCTACAAGATCATCAGTAGCAGCAATTCCAATATCAACTATATTTTCAAGTTGGGATGAAGCTTCTATTGTAATATCACTTGGCATTACAATTGTTGGGTTTGTAGTATCAATAACAGTAATTAGTTGTGAATCACTTGCAGAGTTTCCATAATCATCAGTGGCAGTCCATGTAACTATCGTATCACCTAAAACAAATTCTGTAGGTGCATCATTTGTTACAGTTACAGAGCTAACCGAATCTTCTGTAGTTGGTGCAACAAGTAAGATAACGTTATTTGCTAACGAGTTTGCTTCTACAATTACATCATTAGATGAAACAATAGATGGTGCAGTAGTATCTACAATGGTAACCAATTGTGTTGCAGATGCAGAGTTACCTGAGGAATCAGTAGCAGTCCATGTAACTACGGTTTCGCCTAATGGAAATAATGATGGTGCGTCACTAGTTAATGATTCAAGGAATACAGGGTCATTTGCCTCTGCAACTCCCAAATCTACTAAATTGCTATCAATAGATTCAGCCTCTACAGTCACATCTGGAGGAATAGTAAGAGATGGTTCAGTATTATCAACTACAAAGATTTGCTGAATTGCAGAATATTCATTTCCCGCAGCATCCTGGGCAGTCCATGTAATTGAGGTTAATCCTAATGGGAAAACATTTGGAGCATCATTGGAAATTAAAGTCACATCAACGGCATCATTTGCAGTAGCACCACCATAATCAACAATATTTTCGAATTGATTTGTTGCCTCTACAGTCATTGCATTAGGTGCATAAAGACTAGGTGCCGTAGTATCTACAATTGAGACTATTTGATTTGCAGTAACAGTATTTCCTGCTGCATCAGTTGCAGTCCATGTAATGACAGTATCACCTACTGGAAATACATTAGGTGCATTATGCGTAATTGAAACTACACCAACTGTATCATCAGCTGTTGCAGCGGTTAATTCTATTACATTGCTATCGGCAGATGTTGCTTCAGAAACAATTGATTCTGGGGGAGTAATTGTTGGTGAAGTCGTATCTACAACTTTGATCAATTGATCTGCAGTAATAGTATTTCCTGCTGCATCAGTTGCAGTCCATGTAACTTCCGTTTCACCTACCTCAAAAAATTCTGGCATATTATTCTCAATTGAAGCAACACCGACAGCATCAGTCGCATCAGCCATTCCAATTTCTACAACATTTAATGTCAGAGTAGTAGCTTCAATGATGATATTGTCGGGTACAGTAATAGTTGGAGAAGTGCTATCAATTACAGAAACTGTTTGAGTAGCAGAAGCTGAGTTTCCATGAAGATCAGTTGCAGTCCATATAACTACGGTTTCGCCTATTAGGAAAATCTCAGGAGCATCGTTTGTTATAGAGTCTACACCGATAATGTCTGAAGCAGAAGACTCTCCAAGTGAAATAGCCATTCCTGTGGGACCAGTAGCTTCAGCAATGATATCTTCAGGAGCAATAATCTCTGGCTGAGTGGTATCGACAATTGTGATTATTTGAGTATCAGTTGCTGTGTTTCCAGATGTATCTGAAACAGTCCATGTTATAGTAGTCATTCCTATAGGAAATGATGCTGGAGAATCATTTTGAATGGATTCAATTTCGACTAAATCATCAACTGTTGTTTGACCTAAATCTACAAAGTTCTCATTTATGTCAACTGCTTCTATCTCGATGCCAGCAGGAGCAATAATTGTTGGTGAAGTGGTATCAACTACTGAAACTGATTGTTCTGCAACTGCAATATTTCCATAGTTGTCTTGTACTACCCATGTAACTATGGTAGTTCCGATATCAAATGACTCAGGTGAATCATTTGATATTGCAATAATTCCACTTATATCTTCAACTGTAACTTCACCAAGGCTTACAATATTTCCAGTTATTCCTGTAGCTTCAGATGTAATGTCTTGTGGCACTATCAAAGTTGGTATAGTAGTATCTACAATGGTAACCAATTGTGTTGCAGATGCAGAATTACCCGATGAATCAGTGGCAGTCCATGTAACAATTGTTTGACCTAATGCAAATACATCAGATGCATCGTTTGTAACTGTTGTATCTTGAATATCATTTACAGTTAGCTCTCCCAAATCAATAATATTGGAATCAGTTGATATTGCTTCAGAAATAATATCATTAGGTACTATAATTTCAGGTGAAGTTGAATCAAGAATTGTTACTAGTTGTTGTCTACTTACAGTATTTCCTGCTGCATCAGCTACAAACCATGTAACAGTTGTGTTACCTAATCCAAATAGTTGAGGCGAGTCATTTGTAATTGAGATAATCTCACCATTGTCTATAACAGTAGATTCACCCAGATATACATCATTTTGATCAAAAGATGAAGCTTCCAAAATTATGTCAGCTGGAACATAAAGTGTCGGAGAAGTTGTATCAATTATACTAACTTTTTGTATAGAGGTTGCTTGGTTTCCAACAATATCTGTAGCTGTCCAAGTAACCATTATGTCACCTATTGGGAAGAATTCTGGAGCATCACTTTCAATTGATACTACACCAACTGTATCAGTTGCAGTTGGAATTTCCAAGCCTACAATATTTTGAGTTGGGCTTTCAGCTTCAAGAATGATATCAGATAGCGTTGAAATTATGGGTGGGATTGTATCTGAAATCGCTACAGTTTGAGTGGCTATTGCCATATTTCCAGAACCGTCAATTGCTGTCCAGATAACAGTATTTGTGCCTAGAGTAAATTCATCAGGAGCATTATGAGTCAATGATTGGATTCCGCTCTCATCAGTTGCCAAGGCTTGGCCAATAGATATTGAAGTTAATACTCCAGTTGCCTCAATAATCAAATCATTTGGTGGAGTAATAACAGGTTTTGTCAAGTCACCGGGAATTGGATTTACGGGTTGTAAGATAACTTCTGATTCTGTCTGAGGATCTTCAGGTTCTGGTTCTACAATTTCAACTATAATCGGTGTTGCAAATTTTTGAATTCTATTATTGTTAGAATCTACAACAAAAAGATTTGCGTTACTGTCAAGTACAACATCTTTTGGTAACAAGAATTCATTTGGTTGTATTCCTATGTTACCCCAAACAGAAATTGCAGTACCAGTAGGATCTAAACGTAAAATTCTGTTATTTCCAGTATCTGCAACATATAGATTGCCTTCAGGATCACTAGCTATACCTTGAGCTCTTAAAGGAAATCCACCAACATTAGAGTTTAAGTTTTTAATAAAAACACCTTCTTTGGTGAATTTTTTAATTGATGTACTACCAGAGTCAGAGACGTAGATATTTCCTAAACCATCAATTGTAATTCCCATTGGAGAGATAAATTGATCTTCTAAGATTCCACTTTCACCAAACTCTTTCAAAAATTCTCCTTCAGAAGTAAATTGTTGTACTCTATGATTTCCCGTATCAACAACATATACAGTTGAATTTTCTCCCATTGTAATTCCATTCGGTAACAAAAATTCTCCTGGTAGATCTCCTTGAACTCCCCATTGTGTGATAAAGTTTCCATCTTTATCGAATTTTTGAATTTTATTTAATTGACTATCAACAACATAAACATAATTTTCATCAACAGTAATTCCTGATGGCGAATTAAATTGTCCAGCTCCAGAACCACTACTTCCCCAAGCAGTCAAAAATGTTCCATCATTGTTAAATTTTTGAACTCGGTTATTTCCCAAGTCTGTAACATATACATTGTCATCTGAATCAATTGCAGCATTTTGTGGATTTGCAAATGCACCAGATGCTTCAATTCCAGCTTGGCCCCATTGAGTGATAAATGGATGACTTGGGCTAGCAAATGCAGAGTTTAGTGTACCTACTAGTAAGATTACGGCGAATAGTACAACTAAGGGCAGTACGGCCTTCAACATTTTGGATTTCTAAATCTAAAAAAGATCTCAGGAGTGAGAAATTATTGCAGTTTTGGTCAATTTTAGATTAGAACGGCCTGTTTACCTCACGAGTAAACGTATAGCTTGCAATACCAATCATGGCTACAGCAAAGACACAGATTATGCCTATACTCATTACAGTAGGAACTCCTTCAGTAACTCCGGTCATCATTCCACGTACCAGTAAAACAGTATAAGTAACTGGGTTTAGTTTTGCAGCAATTGCTAGCCATTCAGGTAAGAGTTCTAATGGAAACAAAGCAGGACTTATCATAAACAATGGCATTCCAAGAAAGTTGATCATTCCCCAAAACGTCTCTTGTGATTTTGCAGTTGCAGCAACGCTAACTGATATTCCAGAAAAACCAAGTGAGAATAAAATGACAATTGCCATTATTGGAATAATTACCAAAAAGTTTGGAAAACTAACTCCAATTGCAATTGCAATTCCAATAATCAAGGATGCTTGTAGAGCTGAAATTAATGAAATAGCTAACATCTTTCCAAGTGCAATTGATGAACGGGAAACAGGTGAAGATAATGCTTTGTTCATGAATCCATATCGTCTATCCCATAAAGTATTGACGCCACCAAAGATACTTGTAAAGATTGCAGTAAGAACAATGACGCCCGGTGCCATAAATTCAATGTATTTTCCTTCAAATCCAACTGATTGAATTAGTGGTTCTGTTCCAGCAAAAGTATTACCAATTACTATAATCCAAATGGCTGGTTGAATTAGTCTAATTAAAACGCCACTTCTGGATTTACTATATCGTTTCATTTCACGCCAAAAAAATGTATAAGTATCGGAAAAAATCATGCTCTTAGCCTCTTCATTGTTGCATGTTCTTTTCTTTTGTTGTATCCATTTGCATCATCTCGAAGTTCATGACCAGTATACGAGATAAAGACATCATCAAGTGTAGGTTGAGAAATAGAAAGTGTTTTTATTTTAATATCAAGTGCAGAAGAAACTTGAAAAATTTCTGGAATAACTTGTATTGCTTTATTTGTATAAACTGTTATCAGGTCGTCATTAGAAGTTATCTCGGTTACAAGTTGAATCTTTTTTAATTGCTCCGTTAGAGTAGAATCTGGTTTTTCGTTAAATGTACTAAAAGTAATTACTTCATTTCCAAGCGAATCTTTCATTGCTTGTGGAGAATCAATTACTTGAATCTGACCATAATCAATAATTCCAATTCTGTCACAAAGTTTGTCTGCCTCTTCCATGTAGTGAGTCGAAAGGAAGATTGTCATTTGAAATTCATCATGAATTTTTTTGAGGTATTCCCAGATTTTTCGCCTTGTTTGTATATCTAATCCCACTGTAGGTTCATCTAAGAACAGAATTTTTGGCATGTGTAACAGTCCACCTGCAATATCCAGCCTCTTCCTCATTCCTCCAGAATATGTTACAACAGGTTGGTTTTGCTTATCCGATAGTTCAATTAATTCTAGAATCTCATCGATTCTTTTTTCTGCAATATTTTTTGGCATGTGATTTAATCTCGCTTGCAAAGTAAGATTTTCTCGTCCAGTTAGAAATTCATCGACCGTTGTTTCTTGCTGAACATATCCAATATTTTCCCTAACTTTCTTTGCTTGTGTAAATACATCAAATCCTGCCACAAGAGCTTTTCCAGAGGTTGGTTTTAGTAGAGTTGTAAGAATCATCATTGTAGTACTTTTTCCAGCTCCATTAGGACCAAGAAATCCAAAGATCTCCTTTTCTTCAACCTTAAAGGAGATGTTATCCACTGCCTTTACTTTGCCAAATTCTTTTAGAAGAGAGTTTGTTTCAATTGAATACAATAATAGAACAGATTTTTGCAATTATAAATTACTAACATTTCATAGATCACTTTTTTGAGAATGAGTCATACTAAGATCCGATCCCCAAAAAAAATTTAAACTGCAAATTTACTCTTTTCAATATGAAAGGACTCTGTCATATTTGTAATACATCTAATATAGAAGTGATCGTAAATGAAGGAACTGTCATTTGTATGGATTGTTTGAATAGTAAAGAATCAAAATAATAGTTAATTATTTCTTGAGACACTTTGAGAGATTTTGTCTCTTATTTCCTTTCCCCGAATCTCAATAATCTCTTTTATCTCCATTATTTCTTCGCCTTCTGGCCATCTCCCCATGTTATCAAAAAAGATGTGTTGTGCATGACATTCTAGTCTACCAACATACCACCCATAAGCAAAATTGTATGAATCATCAAATTTCCAAACTTTTTTCATTTGTGGAAAAATTTCACGTAACAAAGTTGGTATTCCTGCAATGTGTTCTTGAACATTTTTTTTAATAACGTCATGAATCTCAGGATCAAATGACATGAATTAGTATCAGAAATTAATTGAAATAAAGATGTTGGATATACTAGCTTACGCTAGATCTTTGAATTCTTCTTTTGTTTGCTTGAGAATGATTTTTTCTCCTACGCCCCAAATTTCAGTTTTTGAGAGAATTTTGGAGTGAAGTAAACCATCAGATACCTCGATTGATTCTAATTCGTTTGTGTCTGGGTGTCGGTGAAGTCTTTTTACTTTACCAATTTTGTGACCATCAATATCAACTACTGGAATTCCAGTTCTAACAGGTGCTCTGCTTAAGAGCAAAGTCTCTTCAGTAACTTTGTCAATGAAAGTCTCTGTAAGAAAATAATCTTTGTTAAATCCTTGATGGATAGTTACGCCAGATACAGTAAGTGTGTCTTGGTTGATGTGAATATGCTTTACTTTGCCGTATACAATTCCTTCTCTATCAACTACTTTTTTTCCAGTAAAGGAATCAGCAGTAGCTAGATTAGATGGCATACCTTCAAGTTTTGTTGACATGACTGCAGATTTTGAGATTTACTTATCATTACAGATATCAGGAATTTCTATCAATGAGGTTAAATTACTTGACTGTGGATTTTTCTTGTGACTAAAAATGAGCAGGCATTCCGAGCAGAATTAACTACCAAAGGAAGAATAACTGGAAAAGAACACTCTGTTTGGCTAAAAGCAGTTATGTTCAATGATAAATTGTATTTTTCAAGACATAGACCAGATAGTGATTGGTTCAAAAATGCATTTGCTAACTCAGATGTTAGAGTTCAATACGATAATCAAAGTGTGAAAGGAAATGCATTGTTTGTAACAGACGAAAGCTTAGCAAAAAAAATCTCTCAATTAAAATATCCTGGAGAGCAAAGAGCTGATGAGAAAAGAGTTGTGTTAGAAGTTACACTATATGAACAACTGTAGAAACTCCACGTTTGTCAACTTCTTGTCCATCTTTCATTTCATAAATCACAACAGTAAATGAAATAACATCACGTTGTTTTGCTGATTCTGCATTTAGCTTTAGATGAATGTCCATTAAATCAAATTCAGCATCTGGGAGATTGGTTTGATCAAGAAAAGCATTACAAGTAGATTCAATTCTAAACCTATCAGCTTTAAAATGAAACCCAAGCTTTGTTTTTCTTCCTTCTCGTCCCGCAGATTTAATGTTAATATCTATTATTCCAGGATTAGCTTTTGTGTAACTGGAACTTTGATTGATAAAAACACCGATTTGAAATGGTTTTCCAGCAGTGGCTTCTGCCATTTTCTGAATTCCGTCATTCATTACAACATCAATTGCCTTGATTGATTGTGCAACGTTTGCTATCCAAGCATTTGTCCTAGTTATTGTAGCTGATATCTCATCTCGTCTTTTTTTGTCTTCTTCAGGAGGTAGTTTGTAATAATCAACCCAATCAAGATAATCCTTTGAAATATCTTCGATAAAGTCAATACAAGTAACCTTGTAATCTTCCGCAGTATTTGCTCGACCAGCTGTTTCATCAGGTGATATGAATCCTGTATCAGATGGTAATGCCATAATTTTCAAAAATAACCAAGGGATAAAAAATCAATCCTCTCTTTGAACTGGTTATAAGTATAATCAATGAATATAATACCTAAATTGTGATTTTTAGCATGCTTTTTGCCACTATTACTCAGGATCTTCAAAAGGTGCTAAAGTCAAATTTGCCTCAGATTAGATTTATCTTAAAGAAAAATCCTGCAATTGGATATACAAGAATCACAGAGTTAGGACACCAAGTGGGTCAAAAGTATCAAATTAAATTAATTGTGAATTTCCCTCAGGAGGGAAAGATCGAAAATTTTGAGATGTATGGAAAGCGAGATCTTAGTTTGATTATTGATCAAAGTAAAACAAATTTTCCAATTGAGCGGGGCATCATAAAACAAAAAGCAAAGGATCTTTTTGTAGACGCAAAAGTTGAAGATGCATACATGTATGAGGGTAAAGAGGGCGTCAAAGTTTTCTTTGAGAACGGCCGTATTGATATTTTGCCACATTCTCTGCACATTTGGTGCGAATTTACAGAAGATGTAACGGCATATTGTGATTGGTTGCTAGAAAACGTGTATCAATTAAAACTAAACTCCTAAAAACTAGTCTTTATCCAAGTTATCCAGCATCTCTTTTGCATCAGCATTTTTTGGGTAATTTTCTAAAATCTTTTTGCAACATTTACGTGCAATATTAGTTTCTTTAAGATATACATGGACACTTGCCTTAAGAAAAAGTGCATCTGGATCTGATTCACTAATTTCAAGAACCCGTTCAATATAGTGCAGTGTATTTTGTGTATCTTCTAAAATGTAGTAAATTCCTCCCATGATAAATAAAAAATCAACATCAGTAGCATACTTGTCTTCAAGACTATTCCCTAGTTCGATAGCTTCCTTGTAATCTCCATTTTGTACAAGTTTTCTTAGACGACGTTTTGGAGTATTAAATAAACCGACCAAATCTTTTCACTTTGATTTTAAATGATTATAGTTTATAGTTTAGCACTAAAATTTTGGTTTAAGAAATTCTCATTATACCGTTTTCAATTAAGAATTGTATACCTTGAACAAAATCATTGTCGGTAATTAGATCTTCTTGCCACCAACCAGCATTAGTCTTAATCCAATCAGGAATTTCATCAGAACCATAACTAGAACCCTGTGATGTTGGAGGAATCTTCATAATTCCTTCTTTAATTAGAAATTGAATTCCCTGAACAAATGAATTATCATCTATAAGTCCATCTTTCCACCAACCAGCATTAGTCTTAATCCATCCAGGGATGGCAACGTCTGATACTACAACATTATTTCCATTTTCAGATTTGGGAATGTTTTTGTTTTCTGCAATATCAATGTCTACTATAACATAGCCTGCAGATTCCCCTAAAGGCTGTACATTTTCTGGGGCTACTCCATAAACAAATATTGCATAATGGACTAGTCCTGGATTTTCTTCTACTGGAAGTTGAACGTGTACTTGGCCAAATCCATTAAAAAAATCTGTCCTGCCAAGGTCTTCAGCGTAAGACCTGAGTTTAGCGCCATTATCATCAACAACCCAAATATCGTAGTGGACTTGATCTACAAACTGGGATATGTTATATTTATTTTTAAAATTAATTTTCCAGTCAATATAACAACCTGCCATTGGATTTTCTGGCGAATAGTTATACTGAATCGTCATTGAGAACGTGTTAGTTGACTTTGTTTCTGAAATGTAATTAAAATATTTATCAGGACATCCTAAAAGTTTGCTTTTTTCAATTGTGGGTACTACATCTACAAAAGGATCTGATTGTACGTTTTCCTCGAATTTTAATAGCTGAAATTGATACATCACTGGAGCTATCCCTGTTGTTACCCATGCATAGGTTAAGGCCTTAACCGGAAATGGAAAATCATCTACAACCCATATTTCATTTTTGTTACCGCTATACCACCCAACTACTATTGTATCAATTGAGGATCCAGCAAGAAATATCGTTTCTGTCCTTATTGGTATAAGTTGGGCTCCCCCTATCGCTCCAATTTTTCCCCATGCTGTATCCTTGAAACTCTTTGGTCCATGAAGACGATCTTCAGGACTGGCAGTTGCAAATGCAGATAGCCAAGATATGGACGATTTGAAAGCCCTAGTATAATAAAAAATATTTTCAGTCTGTTCCACTGGATCAGGTGCAACTTTGCCTAATCCCATATTGCCTTTTACAATTTTATTACCATCAAGAATTACAACATCGACATCCCACACTGTTTCAGTTTCCTTTTTGGTATCTCCTTTAAACCACATTTTAATGATAAGTGGTGCACAATCATTCAAGTCTAGTTCACAAAATGAATATTCAAAATAATCTCCCTGCTTAAGCCCTTCCCCCAAATACCAACTTCCATCAATGTTTACGCCCCCAGCAGTTTGCACACCTTGAGCAAAAACAGATTGTAATGGAAATGCACCAGTAATCAAAATAGTACTGAGAGATAATGCGACAATTACTGAGATCCTCAAGTGATCTAATTTCACGAATTTCCCTAGTTAAAGGTTATTCAAATAAGCAAATATAGAGCAAAGAATATTCTTTTCTTGAAATGTGTGAATGCTCAAAAGTTCACCTCTTTGAGGTTGAATTTAAGCTAAATGGAATGATTGTAGTTCCAACTCACAAAAATTGCGGTTTCTCACTCAATGAAAAACAAGCTGATCAATTTCAAAAAGAGCTTGTAAAGTCTTGGGGATTTGAAGCTGACGACGACGAATAGAATTTTAAAAAAAATAAAAGAAAAAGGATGAACTACTTAGGTAATTGTCCTACGGCTTCCTTACAAACTGCGCATCCACATGTGCAATCTGCACTGCAGATACATGCACTCTGCATTTCACAATCGCATTTATACGTGGAATCACCCGTGTCTGCTTCGCAACCACATGCTTGATCTGGCATGAAAGAGAGATCTTAACCTAGATTTTAAAGGTTTAGAATATTGTGATAAACAACTAAGCATTAGTAATAGAATCGATCAGTTCATTTGCAGCCTTACGAAGAAGTCTAATATTCTGTTCAATTTTGGTCGAATCATTTTCTATATCAAAGCCTACTTTAAGAATGTGAATTAATTCTGGTTTTCTGTGTATACTATCTTTTATTTTCAGGATATTATTTCGATTAATGTATCCCATGTAAAAGTAACAATCAGATAGTAGTGAATTTTGAACCAAGTAATCATATTTTGCCTGAATAATTTTTGAATGATTGTTTTTTTCTATAGTATCTGAAAAACCGATTGTTGATTTACACATTCTTAAAAGTAAAGAAGGGGTAGCTCGCTCTATTCCAATGCAATCATTAATGACAGAAAATTTTTCGTTAATTCTATTTTTTTTAAAATCTCTTACGTAATCTAGCATATGTGCAGGGCTAGGTCGTGTTGAATTTAGAACTGAAATTGCATCTGTAATAAAATAAGCTGCACATTTCTGCCATGATGAAGCAAAAGGATCTGAACTCTTTATTCCATTTTCAGATTTTGTAAGACAAAATAGTGAATCAAAGAGACAGTTTTTTGCATAATCGTTAAAAATTTTCTCTTTTGATTCTTTAATTTTAGATAATAACATTTGCAGTTCCCATTGTTCATCTAAGATAGTTTTCATGCCATGAAATTGTGTGAGAGTATTGGAATTATTTTCATTTAATGATGCATGATGTATTTTTGCAAATTCATTTTCAAATTCCATTATAGAATCTTCTTGTTGTTTTCCATCAAAAACTGTAATGTTGTATTCACAGCACTCATGGGTGTGCTCACTATTTTTACAGCCACCAAAACCAACAGGATAATTGGTCAGTGAGTATTTTTCTAAAAAAATTTTAATGTCCACACAAAAAGTGTTTTTAGATTTTCTATAAAGTATCCAAGTTACTAATTTTTACTAACGAATGCAAACTCAAAACATTGCTTTAAATTAAGAATTTTTATGGTTTTTTACAAGCTCCTGTGGTGTAGTCCGGCTAAGCATACTGCCCTCTCAAGGCAGTGATCTCGGGTTCAAATCCCGACGGGAGCACCATCTTTATCGGTTTATCAAAAAAAGAAAAAAGGGAGCTAATTGCTTCCAATGAGGAAAATTACACTTGCTGTAGTAGTCACATCTTGATCAGATGAAAATATTGGAGTTGATGCCTTAAATGAAGCAGACTCAGCCATTGCAAAATCACCATAATATAGTGGCATTGGAGGTGGCATTCCAAATTCTGATAGGAAAAGTGATTTTACTCCAATAATCTTGTGATTAAGAGGAGATAGAGCATTTTCTGCTTTTGATTTTGCGTTAAGAACAGCATCTGCAATCAAACCATCTTTTACCTGAATTTGTTTTTCAGGTGAAAGTGTAAAGTAGACACTATCAACTCTGTTGGCACCAGCAGCTACTGCATTATCTATAATATCTGCAGCAGCATTTAGATTACTAGTTTCAACTGAGATTGTATTAGTTACTCTGTAACCAATCAGAGGAGATTGTCCTGTTTGTTCATTATATCTACCATAAACAGGATGAATGTTGAATCTAGATGTACTAATCTCATCTTCAGTTATTCCAACTGCTTTGATTGAATCTACAACACTGCTCATTAGTGACGAATTAGACTCTAGTGCTTCTCTTGCAGTGTTTTCTTGTAGTTCAACACCGAATTGAATCACTAAAAGATCTGGTTCGACAGAAGAGGTTGCAGTTCCGGTTACAGAAATTACCTTCTCTCGAGAAGGAAAAGGAGTGATTTCTGCAGTTGCTTGATTGTCAGCAGGTGTAAGATTTACAGCAAATGCAAGAACTAGAATAATTCCTGTAGCTGCTACTAAACTTACTATTTTGTTCATGTGGTTCAGAGTGAAACTCGGTATATATGAAATTCGTAGAAAAGATACTAGAGAATTCACAAAATAAAGAAAATTGTATTTTAAATATTAGCGGAACAAGTCTGAATATTGGGTCTACGAGATATTTCATTAAAAGAAGAATACAGGTCTGACAGAGATGATATAATTTCTGAATTTTTTGTTCCATGTTTGAGTAATTGTATAGAATATGACAGATGTATAGAATATGTTTCGATTAAGAGTTTAACAACATTGGCGTTAGGTTTTGACAATTTTACAAAAAACAAAGCAAAACTTAGAATGATAACCGGTCATAGATTTAATGCATCAGATCTTGAACTACTGAATAAATTATTCTCTGAGCAAACTTCAGATACTCGATTTAATAGTAAATTCATTCGTGATTCTAAAATTCAGATGTTAAAAGAGATTGTAGCGAATCATAGACTAGAAATCAAAATAGCAATTCCAAACTCTGAAGAAGTTGTAGGTTCTTTTACAGAAAAAATTGGAATATTTTTAGACGAGCATGACGATGTAGTGGCTTTCACAGGAACTTCCAATGAGACCTTTAATACACAGAATAGAAATTTCGAATCGGTGGATGTCTTTACTTCGTGGAATGATAAAGCAAGGGTAGATACAAAAATCAAAGATTTTGAAGGTCTTTGGGAAAATAATACAAAATATGTGGAAGTTTATGATTTCAATTATGCTGAAAAAAATCATTTACTAAAATATTCTTCTCAATGGGCATTAGATATTGCCTAGAGTTTGATTTTTTCTTTATTTTGTAAAAAGTTCATTTTAGAAATTTTGTAATAAATTATTTCTCCTCTTCTTTCAATAACTGCAATGATTGGTTCTTTTCCCATCTGAGTTATTTGTTGTACCTTTTTTTGAAGTCGACCAATTTTTTCAGTTTTGCCTTCATCAAGTCCAAAGATAAGATACTTTGCACCTTTTTCGCCAAAGTGACCTCTTTCATAAACCCGAAAATCAAAACCAAAGCCAAAACCATCTTTTACAATATAGCCTCTTGTTCGCAAGTCTCGAAAAATAAGAAATTTTGTTAGAATGTCTTTATCATGTTTAATACAAATCTGCATCAATGAATCAAAATCGATTGTTTTTTTTCCTTTTTTGAGTTTGAGTTTATCAGAAAATAGAAGATAAATAGATTCGAAAGGATTTAAGAGAAATTTTTTCTTTGATAATTCTCCATATCCTTTTAACTCAAGGGAATGTTGCATCTCTTTATTTGATATCAACACGTGATCTTTTACTAATTCACCTTCAACTTGTGGTTCAGAATCTAGTTCCATAATTGTGAAGAATGTTAATTATTTTCAATATAAGGATGCTTTGAGAATTTTTCTATAATGATTTCAATCTAATGCAAATCACGACTAACCGTTAAAATATGGGCACCAGATTCAAGTGGTCAATAGTGATAATATGCACGGTGCAAATTACAGAAGAAGTAATGGACAACCATATACAAGGAAACAATACATCAAAGGAAAACCCCAGATAAAGATAGCAAAATTTCATGGGGGAAAACCTGGAGATTATGATTTCTGTGTTCAATTATCGCTTAATGAAAAACTTCAGATTAGACATATGGCTATAGAATCAGCAAGACTAGCTGCAAACAAAACACTTGAAAAAACAACTGGTGAAACAGGATATTCCTCTAGATTACGTATTTACCCCCACATACTATTAAGGGAAAATAAAATGATTGCAACTGCTGGTGCAGACAGACTTCAAGAAGGAATGAGAAGGTCTTGGGGAAAAGCTGTAAGTTTAGCGGCACGTGTAAAACAAGGACAATGTATTATGGAAATGAATGTGAAAAAAGAACATGTTGAAGCAGCCAAAAAAGCATTGAGAGGTGCTTGTGTGAAATTACCTGGTACTCCATCAATTAAAATAATTTCTTTAAAATAAACATCGTTACGCGTATATAGAGAAAATCTAACTTATTCGATTGAGCAGTTATAGTACAGTTTGGTTAATATTCGAGCTTGCCAAGTTCGTGACCCGGGTTCAAATCCCGGTAACTGCATTCTTTATTTTATTTATTTGAGTTATTTTCACTTGATTCTAATCCTCGTTTAATTATATCAAGTGCATTTACAGCTTTTTCAGGTCGAGGTAATTGAATCATGAAAACATTTTCTTTTCCTATTTCTGAATGAGGTGCTGAAATTGCTAGCATTGATGTTTTTGCCAGTAATTCAAAAAATTCAACTGATGTGTTTGCATTTAATAGAATTTTTTCATTGATTTCACCTTCTGAAAAAGTTAAAGCTAACTCAACGAAGACATGACCAACTCCATCTTGAAATATATTCAGGTCAGTATCAATTGAAACGGGCTTTCCTGCAACAATTTTCATGATTTCATCAAATCTCTTTTCACTAAAGATAACACATGGAATATTGTTACCATCGTAATTGAATGTGGTAATTCCATTATGGACTCTTTCTAAAAGTTTTTTCATTTCGTCGCTTGACAAGTTTAATCCTCTTTTAATTTTGGAACTACCTTATCGCCTGCCTTAATTAAAAATGGCGAAATAAACGCAGTAATAATGGTAATCAATCCTATTAGCGGAAACAAAAATGCACTGACTGCACCAGCATCAACACCAGTCTTTATGATTACAATTGAGAATTCTCCCCTAGGGGCGGCTAGAGCAAATGCGGATCTTATTGTTTTTCGAGGCTTTTGTCTAAACAAAAAGTTGCCCAGCACATTTCCACCAAATTTCATTCCCGTAGCAACAGCAATGAGAGCAATAGCTAAGAAGATGTAATTTTCTAGTTGGCTAATATCCATTAATGCGCCCACAGATACGAAGAAAATAGCCACAAACATGTCCTTTATCGGACTAGAAAGTAATTTTGAGACTTCGGCCGATTTTGATTCAGCTACAAGTACTCCAGCTAAAAATGCACCAATTGCTACAGATAAACCAACTATATTCGCAAGCAAAGCATAACCAAAACAAACACCCAAAACACTAAGGAGTAGAATTTCTCGGTTTTCGGCTGCAGCAACTTTATCAATTAATGGAGGAATAACTCTAGTTCCAATTGTAAATGTTCCAACAATAAGACTTGCTGCTACAATTACAACAACTATGATACTTTCAATTGAAACAGTCCCTACTAGAGCGATAGATTGTAATGATGAAATCAAAATGACTGCTATGACGTCTTCTACAATTAAGATTCCAAGAACAAGTATGGATGACTCTTTTTTGATTCTTCCCAGTTCTGCTAAAATTTTAACAACTATTACAGTACTGCTAATTGAAAGTGCAGCTGCTAAAAATAATGAGTCCATAAAGGTCAGTCCAAACATATTTGCGGCGAAAAATACTGCTCCAAGAGTTGAAAACAAACCAATGCTTCCAACTCCTATTGCAACTTTTCCTATTGAGCGAATTTTTGCGTAAGGGAATTCAATTCCTATTACAAAAAGCAACAAGATTACACCAATTTCAGCAAAAAGATTCAAAGCTGAAATGTCTGATATTATACCAATTCCTTCAGATGGTCCACCTTCTGGTAAAAGCCAAGCCCAAAGAGGAGAAAGAGGGCCAATAAGCATTCCAGCAAAAAGATATCCGATGATTAGTGGTTGTCTGATTTTGAAAAATGCAAGAGTTACAATTGCGCCAATAATCATGATAATTGCCAAATCAGTTACAAATGTTGTATGAGGAAGTTCAGGAGTTAGTTGTTCAACAATGTTTGATACGCTTTGACTAAGTGAGTCTTGAATTGAGCTAGAATCAATTTGCAAAAAATATTGTTGCATATGATCGCATGTACATGAGTTTGTTTAAAAACAGTGGCGGTCTGCTGCAACAATTTGGTAAAAAATTCTTGCCTTTTGAATATCTTTATTGTCCAAATTAGTGATTTTTAGTGCAAAGTTATGATTAGGTGTCTGATGTATGACGATATACGCCTGGGCTATCTGACTGCAGATAATTTGGTAATTTCACAATCACCCCACTATTAATAGTACGGTACTTTACCGTAACTTATGATTCGATGTGAATACTGTCCAAGGGGTTTCATTGAAAACATGAACGGGTTGGCAGAAAAAACAATTCATGAATTACTTCATGAACCAAAAGTTGTGAATCAATAACTTTTTTTTCTTTACTTTTTTATTTTTATCCGAACTTTTTTATCCATACTTGTTAACTCAGATTAATGGCTGGGAAAACAAAAGCAATAAAAAAGAAAACTAGTAAAAAAACTGTAAAAATAACAAAAAAAGAACCTACACCAGCGGCAGTATTAAAAAAAGTAGCAAATGTTGCTGATTCTACAAAAACATTATCTAAAGAAATTAAATCTATGACCAAAATTTTTTCGGAGAATCAAAAAGTACTTGTCTCAATGAAAAACATGATCGACTCCTTAACAAATGCACTAGAATACATTCAAAAACAATCAAGGCAGATCAACATTTTAGAAGAGGATACTCAGAAACTTTTTTCAGGGCTTAATCAGGTCCGTTCACATTCAAATCTAATTACAAAGATAAATGATCAAACAGCACGGTTACAAGAACAAATTCATAAAATTGAAGAAAAATCAGGTCCTGAAACCCAAAAACTCACTCAGAAAGTTTCGGAGAGTATGGATTCGATTAAAAACAACTCTCAAATGATTATTAAAATCGCTCAAAGAATAGATGAAGTAAGAGATGACTTGAGAAAAGTCTCTGCAGAAACTTCTGCAATTTCTTCTGAATCATCAACTTCTAATATAATTTCAGAGATTGGAAATATCCAAAAACAAATAGAAGAGATTTCAAACAAGGCAGAAAAAATTGAACCTTTAGGAGGAATAATCGATGGTCTAAAACAACAATTCCAAACTGTCTCGGTAAAAGTCGACTCAATAGTCAATATGGGTGGAAAAATACAGAATATAGAATCAGAGATAAGTTCACTCGTAAAAAGAGCAGATTCAACGGCATTTTTAGGCGAGAGCCTCAAATCAGTGCAATCTGACTTTGGCGGCTTTAAGGAAAATGTATTGAGTAAAACCAATACCATTGAGCAAAAAATATCATCTCTTTCTGATTTACTAAAAAGAACTGATGCCGCTAGTGCAGAATTTCATAAAAAAACCGACAAAGTGTTCCAAGAATTGCAAGGAATCAAGATTGCTACCAACAAAACATCTAGTGATGCTTCAAAAGAAATGATGGCACTTCTAAAGTTATCAGAATATCAATCAAACATTAGAATGAACGCTGAATCAAAGTATGGAAAATCAAATGATCTAGAAAATATGGCATCACAAACAGCTCAGATAATCAATCTGTTTGATAAACTCTCTATAGAATCTCAAGAAAAAATGCCCTTACCACATGAAGTAAGACAGTGGGCAGTTGGTAAGATTTTAGATTGTGCAGATAAATGGGAAATTAGATTTTCTGATGTTTTCAATGTTTTGACAAATAATCTTGGTCGTGATCTTCTCAAAGAAGCAATTAGAATTCAACAAGTAAGAGACATCTATGGAATTAGAGCTGTAGATGAAATTCGTAAGGAACTAAATATCTCTTAGACGCCTTCAGCGGCGTCGTATTCTTTTAGTTGCTCTTTCTTTCGTTTTAGAACTGCAAAAATTCCTATGATTGCTGCAATCCACAAAGTGCTGAAAATAATATTTGAGATACTAACAAACATGTAAGGTGTAGCATCTTCTATGTTATCTCCAAGAATCATTGCACGTTCTTTTACATCTAACATTCCAGTATGAAATGCAGAACTATCTTTTGGTACAGCTGAAATCTTCTCAACACTTGTAGTCATTATAGTCAAATCTCCCTTAATTCGTACAAAGTTAGTAGTATCAGTTGGGAAAATCCAAACTGGGTTTTTAGTCTCTGGTAGCTTGTCCCAAATTTTATCCACTTGAAGATTAATTCCGTTAATATGATTTGTAATTGTTTCAGGATCTGATGTAGCTCCTATTCCTTCCAAATGTCCTCTCATCAAATCTAATGGATACACTGATTCTTGATATCCAACATACGACATTACTGCACCAAAAACAATAATTGCTACAATTCCATATACTGCTAATTTGTACGTGTAATTTGCCATCTTCTCTACCTTCGTTTTTACGTGAAAATTAGATGATTTATTTCTTTTAAATCGTGAATGAGATAGGCTCATGAAAGCAATAAAAAAGAATCCAACTGTTTGGATTCCTATAATTGGTGCAAAAACAGGATTGTTTGAAAAAATTGCAATCATGATTCCCATTAAACCATAAACTCCAAAGAAGATCTCAAGAAGAGTTGTTTTGGTGAAAGGCAAATTGTATGCCTTGTCTTTCCAATCATCAGTATTTTTTATAATTCCATATTTTGGTGTACGCAAAAATTCATTTTTCTTACCAAACACTGCATCAAAAACTGCGACTGTATTGTTTACAGACATTCCAGCGGTGTAAATGAGTAATGATGGAAGAACTTTTGCTTTAGATTTCCATGATTTGTTGTATATATTTTGTATCACTAAAAGGTAAGCGCCAGGACCTATTGCGAGATATGCAGCAATTGTTAGCAGTGGAAGAAAACTAATGATGTAGAGATTCATATCAGCAGCTAAGAGAATTGGTAAGGTAAGAAATTGAATTAACATCAAAGGAAAAACTATGTGTCTTGTTAGTTGGATGAAAGCCTGTATTTTTGCTTCAACAGCAATTCCTCTTTTAATAGCAATATTTCCTAAAAGTTTAATTGCGCATTGAATAGAGCCCTTTGCCCAACGAAACTGCTGTCTTTTTGCACCATTCATTTGCACAGGTAATTCAGCATCTACTACAATATCCGGTAAGAAGAGACATTTCCATCCCTTCATTTGGGCTCGATAACTCAAGTCAAGATCTTCGACAAGTGTAGCAGTATGCCAACCGCCAGCATCTTCTATACATTCCCTTCTCCAAATTCCTGCAGTTCCATTAAAATTCATAAAAAGATGAGAATTGCTTTTTGCTTTTTGTTCTATTAGAAAATGAAAATCAAGACTTAGTGCTTGAACTTGAGTTATTGTCGAATAATTTTCGTTTATGTGCCCCCATCTACATTGAATCAAACCAATGTCGGGTGTTACAAAGTGAGCTACGGCTTTATTTAGGAACCATTTTGGTGGAATAAAGTCAGCATCAAAGATTGCAACAAATTCAGAATCAGTTGTTTTCATTGCATATTTGAGTGCCCCAGCCTTGTAGCCTTGTCGAGTACCTCTACGTACATGCTCAATTTGATATCCTTGTTTTTTGTAATCATCTACCAAATTTTTTAAAAGTTCAACTGTATCATCATCAGAATCATCAAGAATCATTATTCGCATCTGTTCTTTTGGATAATCCATGGCACAGACTGCATCAACTAATCTTGCTGCTACGTACTTTTCATTGTAAATTGGTAATTGTATTGTTACAGAAGGAGCATCAATTGGAATAATACTAGCTTTTTCGTTTCGACGAATTGAAAGAATTGCTAGATAGTAAAAGTTGAAAGTATAAGCTGTAATTAGAATAGCTGCGATAATAAAAAGATCGAAAATTAATTGAGTGAAAGGATTAGCAGCCATCCCTATTATGGGCAAAACCACAATCGATATTTATACTTGAAATAATTTTTTAACTAGAAACTTTTTCAGAATTAGTCTATTTTAGCTCATAAATCTTAATTGCTTTTGGAGGACAAACACCTTCGCAAGCAAGACAGAATATACAATCAGGTTCTCTGGGCATCAGTGGTTTTCTCTCTGAAGATGGACTTCCAGGTGAGTCAAACCACTCAAACACATCTACAGGACATGCTTCAATGCATGCACCGTCTGCAATACAGATATCAAAATCTACTGAAACAAATTCTCCCCAAACTCCCATGATACCGTTATCTGCTCCAACTCGTCCCCAAGTCTTTATTGAATATCCTTCTACAGCATATGATGCAGATGGACTCATGCTTGATTTGTATTCAACATCGATAGGTCCTGGTTTAATTCCACCGCCCTTCCATGCTTGAGCAGGTCCTGTTGCAGCTTCGGGTTCTTCTTCTTTTAGTACCAGCTTTGGTTTTGCATCTTGAACAATTTTAGCAAGAGGAGTCATTTCTTCTAGTCTTACAATGGCTTGATCTTCAGAGATCTTTTCAGAATTCATTAGATGTTCAATCATCTTGTCTGAAAGAATTGTATTTCGTAAAACTGTATCAATGATCATTTTAGCAAAGTGGTCTGCTTTCTTTCTGTAATCCTTTACCCATTGAGGATCTCCAAATTTCTCAATTGGAAATATTTGATAAATAATATCTACTACTTCTCCAGTTACAACTTCAACAGTGACGTTAAGTTCAATTTCTTCGTATCCTTTTGCATCAGGATCATCCATGTTTTGTTCTCTCCATTTGTAAGTTGCATAAATTCGATCAGCATACATATCCATTTCAAATGTTTTTTTCATACCATCATGAACGGATTGAATTTCTTCAGGTTCTTCTAGTTTAATTGGAAGTCGGTAAAGTCCTAACTTATAGCCATGTAATGGGTATACTCCACGTTTAGCCGTAGGTGCTTCCATTGAATATACACGGTCTTTTAGAAGAAGTGACATTTAGTTTCAATTAACTGAAATTGTTTAAAAACGTTATCTAGTCGTTATCTTCCGGACAGGTCAGCTCACGTAGTTCTGTATACTTTTTTTCCATTGCTTCTGCATGAACAAGTACATTTTCTAGATTAAAGTTACTCTTGGGAAAAAACCAACGAATTGAAACCCAGTGACCAATTCCATCTATATCGTGTATCATGCCTTTGTCAGCTTCAACCTGAAGTTTTTCGTCTATTGATCTTTCTTTTACAGTTAATCCTCGTTTTGTTTTATCTTCCATAATGAGCTCACTATCACTTTCTTTGATATAGTAAAAACTTCCTTTTTTTAAAATTGGTAGGTCGTGGCTCAATTTACTTTTCGATTGTATTACCAATCATGTTACCCCACTCCGTCCATGAACCATCATAGTTTCGAACTTGTGGGTATCCAAGTAGATATTTTAGAACAAACCAAGAGTGAGATGATCGTTCACCAATTCTACAATAACAGATTACATCTTTATCAGGTGTAATACCTTTTGGTTCATAATTCTGTTTTAATTCTTCTACTGATTTGAAAGTACCATCAGCGTCGTTTACTGCAGTGGCCCACGGAATGTTATTTGCACCAGGAATGTGGCCGCCTCTTTGTGCATGCTCCATTGGATATTCTGGAGGAGCTGTAATTTCTCCTGAAAATTCTTTTGGAGATCTTACATCTACCAAAACAGAATCGTTTTTGTCTAGAGCACGTTTTACGTCAAAGAGATAAGCTCGTAAACCTTCATTAGGGGGAGCAGATTTGTAGGTCGTAGCTTGGATTTGTGGTTCTTCAGTGGTGTATTCTTTATTTTCTAATTCCCATTTCTTTCTACCACCATTCATAATTTTGATATCTTTATGACCATGATATTTGAAAACCCAAAATGCAAATGCTGCAAACCAATTGTTAAAGTCACCATAAAGTATCAGTTCAGTTTCAGGAGTTATTCCATTTTTGGACATAAGTTCTTCAAATTGTTTTTTGTCAATGATGTCTCTTGTAAGAGGGTCATTGATGTCACGCTTCCACCAAATTAGGTTAGCTCCTTTAATGTGACCCTTTCTGTATCCGTTCTCTGGGTCATAATCAACTTCAACAATCGTTCTATTTTCTTTAGTAGGATTGTTTGCTACCCATTCTGTATCAACAAGAACCTCAGGATGTGCATAACTCATTTGAATCAATCCTATCCAAATGTCTTCATTTTTAATTGTTTTTCCTAATAGTATAATTCTAAAACTATCATTTTTAAGTAAATGAAAGAGATAGTTTCTGGTTGAAATTAAGCAAAGTTGCTGTAGTAAGTAAATTTGGTTCAAAAGAATCCGAAGATGCTGCAAGAAAAGTTGTCAAAAAATTTCGCGCAAAAAAAATTACTGTCTTTACTATTTCCCCGGTTTCAGTAAAAGGTTGCAAAAAAGTTGATGCAATTCAAGATTTGAAAAAAGAAAAACTGGATTTAGTGGTGACTTTAGGTGGAGATGGAACTACATTACGTGCTTTTAGACATTTGGAAAATGAAACTCCGCTCCTTACAATTAACGTAGGTGGAAACCGTGGAATATTAGCAGAAATTACTTTAAAAGAACTAGATAACGCAATAAAGCAAATTTTAGCAGGAAAGGTTATTCTTGAAAAAAGAACTAGAATTGTTGCATCTGTTGGAGGAGAAGATTTTCCTCCAGCTCTTAATGAAATTTACATAAATAGAAAAAATCTCACAAAGATAGCAGAATTAGAAATTAAATTTCAAAACGATACTGTAAAGCAAAAAATGGATGGTGTGATAATTGCAACACCAAGTGGTTCAACAGGACATTCATTTTCATTAGGTGGTCCAATTCTTCACGAGAGTCTTGATGTTCGTATTATTACTCCAGTAGCCCCAGTTTTTAGACTAGAGTCCATTGTAGTTCCAGATGAAAAAATAGAAGTGATTTGTTCTCAGGATTGTAATGTTGTAATGGATGCACAAGTTGTAAAATCAGTTGGGTTTGAAGAACCCATTATTATAAAGAAATACAAAAAACATGCAGTCTTTGTAAGAATGAAAAAACGTGGCTTGCGTCAGTTGAGTAAACTTGGATTTTAAAATAGTGGATGCCAGTGCATTTTATGCCGGTATTCCTTTTGGTTCACCATCTGAATTTGTTACAACTTCATTAGTTTATGACGAAATAAAACACATCAAAGAAAATCATGACGCAATAGGAGTTTTGTTTGAGACGGGTAGATTAAAGATGAGAGATCCTAAATCAGAATCTACAAATTTTGTAATCAGTAAAGCACAAGAAACAGGAGATTTTCAGCAATTATCCAAAGAAGATATCTCAGTTTTGGCGTTATGTATTGAATTAAGTGGAGAATTGATTTCAGATGATTTTGCTATTTCAAATGTTGCAAAAAATTTAGGAGTTAAAATTTCACCCATAATGACTAAAGGAATTGCTGATGTGGGAAAATGGATTCATTATTGTGTAGGATGTGGAAAGAGTTTTTCAAAAGCTTCTGAATGTCCGTTATGTGGTAATCCATTAAAGCGAAAACTAATAAAAAACAAAGCATCTAATGTATCAGTTAACGGTTAAGAATCGTGCAGTGTTTTTTGATTTGATTTTTTTTGATATTTACTTTTAGCTTCAAGCATTTTTCGAATTTTTTTTGCACGTGCTTCTCCTAATCCTTCTACTTTAGCTAATTCTATTGAGGTTGCATTTAGAACACGTAATGGAGAACCAAATTTCTCTAACATTCTAATTGCTAATTTTTCGCCAACTCCTGGTAGACTACTTAATGCTGAAAGCTGTTGTCGTTGAAGATCATTTGATTTACGAATTTTTTTTAAGAATGGTCCTTTAGTAACATCTTTTCTTGAACACATTGATACCAAAAGTTTTGCGGTGTGATGTGCGCTAGGGGTTGGAATTATTGGGATTTTAAAATCTAAAGCAATAGCAGATATTGCACCATAAAAGATTAGAGGGTTTTCGGTAATTTCTTCAATTTCATCTACATTTCCTTCCACTAAAATAATTGGAAGCTGAAAATGTTCTTTTAATCTGGAGCATTGATCATATAATCTTCCATCAAAGACAGATGAAACCAGATCATGAATGGTTTTTCTTTCAACTATGGTTTCAGGGGCGACAATATAATCTCCAATCGGCAAAGTTTTGATCTCCACATTGATTCCAATGGCTTTTAACAAGTCTGGGATACCGCTTTTCCTCTCTCTTTTATCTGCAATAATGCGAAGTTTTGCTAATTCCATAATAGTAAATGAATTATTTTGCTAATATCTTATTTGCGAGGATTAGTTTCAGATGATTGTTGCGTACCAGATTCTAAACCCCCACCTTTCATCATTTCATTTATTTTGGCTTCTTGTTCTTGCAGACTTTGTTTAATTCGTGCTTCTTGCTTTTCTAAAACTGTTGAACGTGTTTTTGCTAATTCTTTATTCTCTTCAAGTTCCGCAATGAGGTCTTTTTTGTTTGATTTTATCAGAATAGAACCTGCATGTTTATAGACTGTATCATCATCACTGGCCTTATTTAGCTCCTCTATTGCTTTATCAGACTCTGTTTGGTCAATAGCAAGTTGTTGTTTTTGAGCCATAATTGATTGAAGATTTTGTTGTGTTTGTTGCATTTTCATTAACTGTTCTTGCAACCAAGGTGGCATTTTCTGACCAGCAGACATGTAAAATCTAGATTTTGTGTTTTTCTTATATCTTTACCGAAAGGAGCCACTATTGTCCAAACTTAGGATTCAAAGAAAAATTCAATTTTTTGTTCCTAAAATTGTATTGAATCTTACAGGATTTGATACACCTATGTATTGTATCGTAAAATTTCCAAACTTCATAATTTTAGATAGGATTACCAAGTGTCATACCAGGAAAAATGATTTTTAGTTCGTATCAAATGTAAATAAAAAAAGAAAAAAAATAGTTAGTTTCCGAATGGAAGATTTTTGTATTTTATGTGATCATACCAAAATTCTTTTGGCTCTTCCATGTTGATAGAACTTACTGTATTCGATTGTTTTTCATTATTGGTCATTTCTTGATAGATTGGACTGTATGGAGTATACCCAAAGCACTCAAATTCGTATTTGTCGATTACTGCAAATCCCTTTGAGGTGTTCCAGCCTTCTTCTTTATCGTGTAGTGTCTTTACTACATTGTTGGTAATATCACAGCTTGTATAGTCATATTGCCGAATGACATTTCCTTCCTGAGCCAATAGTATCGTTACATCAAAGTCTTGGTAGTTATGGTTTTGAAATGATACGGAATATTTGTGTGCCATATCAGATACTTTGTGTAACATTGGTGTACTGCCAACTATTCGTTCTAGCACAAAAACTGGGGTTTGTTTTAAATTAAATCCAGTTTTCTGTTCAAAAACTTCAAAGTCAGCTATCTCTGTTCCATCACGAAAGCTAAACACGGCTGTGATTTTGGTATTTTCAGCAAAGGTGTAACCTTTTTTCTCGCTTGTTTCCTCTGCTACGATTTCGTTCAACTGAAATCCAGCTATAGAGGCTAATGCCAATGTTGCTATGATGCTAACTGCAGCTATTGTTGTTTTGAGGTAATTCATTGTAAGTGATTTGTTTACGATCACTACTTAATTGAACTGATGAATACAAGAAGTTATAATATAACT
>CAWTZF010000006.1:0-18833 GCA_963920015.1 uncultured Nitrosopumilaceae archaeon
AATGACAATTAGATTCTAGAATTGTTGAGCTAAAAAAATTAGGGATTTCCCAAATTTCGTTTCAAGGAAAGACAAGACTTGGTATTTTGAATGTTTTAGGAAAAGGATATGTGGGAGTAGTTGTATTGGCAAAAAAAAGAAACAAGATGGTTGCTCTGAAGATTCGTAGGCTTGATTCTCAGAGAGATGGGATGAAAAATGAGGCTAAATTACTCAAGCAAGCCAATAAGGTTGGAATTGGTCCAGTTCTTTTTGATAGTAGCAAAAATTTTCTAGTAATGGAATTTCTAGATGGAGAAAAAATCGGTGATTGGATAAATTCTCTCTCAGGTAAAGGTAGTGTAAACAAGATAAAATCAGTAATAAGAAAAATCTTGGAGGACTGCTACAGTTTAGATCAGATTGGTTTTGATCATGGGGAGCTAAGCAGTATTGTAAAACATGTAATTGTTGGAAAAAAAACTAGTATGATTGATTTTGAGAGTTCTAGCACTAAGAGAAGAGTAGCAAATGTGACTTCTGCAGCTCAGGGGATCTACATAGGTTCTGGTATCTCAAAGAAGGTAAAACGAATTTACAAAATTCCGCCAAGAAAAGAGATTATTGAGGTACTGCGAGATTACAAAAGAGATCAAACTCGAAATAGTTTTGAGAGACTCTTAAAAATTTTAAAATTATAAAATGTCATCAGACCCTGTAATCCGATATTTGAAAAAAGACTCAAAGCTGGCTAAGATAATCAAACAGGTTGGAAAATATCAGATTAAACTAACTCGAAACAGATACGAATCTCTTGTTGAGGCAATTATTACTCAACAATTATCTGGTTCAGCAGCAAAATCAATATCAAAAAGATTTCGAAGATTATACAAATCAAGATTCCCAAAGCCTATAGATGTCATAAAAACTCCAGACTCAAAATTACGAAAAACTGGACTTTCAGGAATGAAAATAAAATACATTAAAGAACTTTCAAAAAAAATTGAATTAAAAGAACTAAAGCTAAATTCATTATCAAAGTTTTCTGATGAAGAGATCGTTTCGAAGCTAACTCAGGTCAAAGGAATTGGAAGGTGGACAGCTGAGATGTTTTTAATTTTTACACTAGGCAGACAAGACATTCTTCCTGTTGGAGATCTTGGATTAAAGAAAGGAATTCAGTTATTGTATTCTATGCCTGATCTTCCAAAAGAAGAGATTATGCAAGAGATTGCAGAACCTTGGAGACCATACCGAACTGTTGCTACATGGTATCTCTGGAAGAGTTTACAAAAGTTTGATACAATAGGTTAATGGTGGGACCGGCAGGATTTGAACCTGCGACCTCTAGCACCCCAGGCTAGCATCATAGCCAATCTAGACGACGGCCCCTCATGCTTGAAGCAAAAAGTGAAATAATTAAATCGTCTGATTTGTTTAGAATAGTAATTGAAGATTTGTTCTATTTGCCATAAGATTTCAGCAACGGAAGATGATCATCTTAATTGTAAAGAAATGAGACGGGTTGAGCTTGAAGATAAGGAACTAAAACAGAAACTTGCAGCAAAATTAGACATGGATAGAGATGTGGATCTTGATGTAGAAGTAAGAGCAATCTTGGATCATTTAACAAGAGAGAAAAAAGAAAACAAGTGACTGAGCTATCGGTCTTGAGTTGTTGGTCGAATTAGAATTTCATTAACATTAACGTGGTTTGGAGATTCAACTGCATATAGAATTGCATTTGCAATGTCTTCTGCTTGAAGTGCCTTCATCTTTTTTGCATTTTCTACAAATCCCTGAAGAGATTCGTCAGTTATGGTGTTAGTTAGCTCAGTTGCCACAACTCCAGGCTCAATGCAAGTAACTCTGATGTTTGATCTAGCGCTTAGTTCTTGACGTAGTCCTTCACTAAAAGCAGCTACTGCGTGCTTCGTAGCACAATATACACTTCCTGCTGGGAAAACTATTCTACCAGCAACAGATGAGATGTTAACTATATGGCCCGATTTTTTCTCCCTCATATGAGAGATTACAGCTGCAGTACAATACAATACTCCTTTGATGTTTACATCAATCATCCTATCCCATTCATCAACTTTAAGATTCTTAACAAAACTTAGGGGCATTAATCCAGCGTTATTTACCAGGATATCAATAGAACCCCATTTTTGTAAAACTGCATCTACAAATGAATCACATTCAGATTTTTTTGTAACATCTAATTTTTGAGAGATTGCTTCTCCACCGTTTTGTTTGATCTCGTTTTCAAGTTCTTCTAGTCTATCAGTTCTTCGTGCACCAATTGCTACTTTGGCGCCTGCTTTTGAGAGAACAAGTGCAGTTGCTCTACCGATTCCGCCACTGGCTCCAGTGATAATTGCAACTTTGTCTTTCATCATAAGAAATTATCTTAATTGTAAATCTGCCCAATGAGAGTAAATATGTTTTCTTGAATTCAATTTTAATTTTGTAAATTGTTTTGTGAAGAGCTAATTTATTAGAAGAAAATCATGTATTTGTTTTGTGAAGCCTGAAAATTGTGCTTATTGCGGGGATATAACAGATATGCCCTTTCAGTGTAATTATTGTAAGGATCCTTTTTGTGCAGAACACAGGCTTCCTGAAGAGCATAGATGTGTAAAGCTAACACAGATTCGAGCTAAAAAATTTGGAGAAAAAAAAATAATTCGAGACGGTGGAAGAAATAAGCCAAGTATTTTTAGAAGAATGTTTAGAAAATTCAAAAACTAGTAAATACATTTGCTTGGATCAATTTTTGCTCGACGAGCTTGATAAAATAATGCAATTGCTAATGCAATTAGCACTAAGGAGGTTAATGGGTGAGCTATAATTAGTGTCACATACGCTATTGCAAATCCTATTGAAACAAATCCCTGAATGCTAAGTTTTACCCAAGAGGGAAATTTTATGGCTCTGCTAATCATCTCTACGATTAAGAGCGCTGCAACAGGATAGATTGTCAGTAATAGAAAATCAATGACGTCAACGCCCAAGTGAGACATGGTGTGGGTAAATTATAGTATAATTTCTAGCTAGTCTTCTACTCTTACTTTCATTACAATGTTTTTTGCAATTAATGCCTGTGCATTTTCAAAGGGAATAGTAGCTATATCTTCGCTTTTAAATGGACCGTATTTTTCCAGATCAGCGCCTACAATTTGACCCATTTCTTTTTGAAATCTAACGACTACAGATTTTGTCTTATGTTTCTGTGAAATCGATTCAAGGAGTTTGGATTTCCCATTTAGGGTTGCAGAAAGAATCATCTTTCTTCTTTCTCTTAATTCGTCTTCAGAGTCTAAGATGAATTTCTCTTCATCTAGTAAATTGGTATAGTCTATTAAATTGGTTTTAGTAATTTTATCAAGTCTGAAACTGAGTAATAGTTCTGTAAGTTCTGTTGCAATTCTTACAAGCTCATCTTTAATTTTAGCATCAAGTCCATCATATTCTTCTCGTTTTAGTTTTCCAATGTAATCTGAAATTAACCTGTAAAAATTTGGAGTCAGTTCTTGAACAGAATCATTTTCAGTTTCACGTAAGACGGTATAATATAATGAGGTGATATTAATTTCCGTTGTTCCGGACATTTCGTACCTAATCCTTAAATGCAGCGTGTATTTGTGTTAGCTCTAGGTATAAAATTGCCGTACAAAGTTAGTCATGGAAAAGCTATTCAGATAAAATATTCACCTGACGAGATTTTTGCCAAGATCGAGCATGAAAACATTAAATTCATTGATTTACAATTTACCGGCCTTACTGGAAGGTTCCATCATACTACGATCTCAGCAATTACTTTTACTCCAGAGCAAATGCGAGATGGTTTACCAAAACTTGATGGTTCTTCTATTGTTGGTTTTACAAGTATTGATGATTCAGATCTAGTTCTACTTCCTGATCCAAATACATTTGCAATAATTCCTTGGATGACAGAAAACAAAACAGCTCGATTGTTATGTGATGTTTACTGGGGAGAGGGAAGAGGCAGATTATCTCGTGACCCAAGAGGAATTGCTCAAAAAGCAGAAGTGTATGTCAAATCTCAGGGATTTGATTATAGTGCTTGGGGTCCTGAAGTAGAATTTTTTGTTTTTGATAAAATCCATTGGGATGTATTAACACCTTACAAAGGACAATCATATTCAATTGAATCAGAAGAAGCTCCATGGAGCACAGAGGGTTCAGGTTATCCAATGGGTCTTCAAGAAGGATACTATCCTAGTACACCATCAGATACTCTTACTCCATATAGAAATGAGTGTGTGAATATTCTAATTGAGAATTTTGGAATTTTGTGTGATAATCATCATCATGAGGTAGCTACTGCAGGCCAATGTGAGATTGATATCAAATATGATTATCTAACAAACGCAGCTGATGCTACACAATCTTACAAATTTGTGATTAGAAACGTGGCCAAAAAATACGGTAAAGTAGCTACTATGATGCCAAAACCAATTTCGATGGATTCTGGTTCTGGAATGCATACTAACGTCAGTTTATGGAAGGACAAAAAGAACATGTTTTTCGATCCAGAAAAAGAAGTAGAGCTTAGCCAGACTGGCAGATATTTTTGCGGAGGAATACTTGAACATGCAAAAGCATTATGTGCAATTTCAAATCCAACTACAAACTCATACCACAGACTTGTTCCAGGATATGAAGCGCCGGTTTACCTTGCTTGGAGTGGAAGTAACAGATCTGCAATTGTAAGAGTCCCCCGACATTTCAAAGGTGAGGGTTATGCATACTTAAAACGATTAGAATTCCGAGCTCCAGATCCATCATCAAATCCATATCTTGTCTTTTCTGCAGTTTTAGCAGCTGGGCTTGATGGAATTAAAAAGAAGAAGGATCCCGGAGACCAAGTCCAAGAAGATATCTTCAAGATGACAAAATCTGAAAGGATTAAGAGAGGAATTGGTGTTTTGCCTGCAAATTTGGGAGAGGCATTAGATGAGCTGCAAAGTGATAGAAAGTTCCTCAATCCAATTTTTCCAAATGATGTAATTGACAAGTTAATTGAATTAGAAAGAAGAGATCAGCGTGAGATCTCAATTAGACCGACTCCTCACGAATTTTACCTATACTTTGATGTCTAATCTCTAAAACAAAGGTCTTCCAGTAAGTTGGAAGATGTATGCTAATGAGATACCTATTAACACAAATCCCCCACCAAGATAGATTGCTTTTCTTTTATCAGATGAAACGCCCTTGTATACAAGGACACCTCCGGCCAGACCTACAAACAATACCAGAACGCCAATAATTACAGGATCAAAAGGCGCGCCAGAGATTATCGGGTGAAAGAATCCAGCAAGTAATGCAAAAAACATTACCAAGTAAATGTACTTGATTCCAGTAATTGCCTTAGAGCCCAGCTTATTCAATAAATTTTATAAAAAAGCTCATCAAATAAACTTTTTAGAATTTTTGATTTGAGAGTTTGCTGAAAAATTACATTCCCATGCCGCCCATATCAGGCATTCCACCCATTCCTGGTGGCATACCACCTCCCATTCCAGGCATTCCGCCTTCAGCACTTGGTGGAGGTCCATGGGATTTTGTAGTTGCAACTACATCATCAATTCTAAGAATCATGCATGCTGCTTCAGATGCAGCAGAGACAATTTGGAGTTTAACAGATAGTGGTTCAATAATATCGCTTGATTTCATGTTTGAGATTCGACCTTTCATAACATCAATCCCTGTCCATTTTTCGCCTTTGAGTTGTCTTGAGCGAAGGGAAGTTAATGTGTCAATTGGATCCATTCCAGCATTTTCTGCTAGAGTTAAAGGAATTGATTCTAATGCGTCTGCAAATTTTTCAGCTGCTAGTTGTTCACGTCCTTCAAGAGATTTGGACCAGCTTCGAATCTTAGTTGCAGCATAAGTTTCAGGTGCGCCGCCTCCAGCAACAATTGAAGGGTTATCCATCACATCTTTTACGACCATAATTGCGTCATGAACAGATCTTTCTACTTCATCTACAACTCTTTGAGAGCCCCCACGTAACAGAAGGGTAACCGATTTTGGATGTTTGCAGCCTTCAATGAAGACCCACCTATCTTCTTCTATCTTTCTTTCCTCAACTAAATCAGCTGAGCCAAGATCTTTTTCAAATAAATCATCTAGATTAGATACAATTCTTGCGCCAGTTGCTTTTGCAAGTTTAGTTAGATCACTTTCTTTGATTCTTCTAACGGTTAAAACGCCAGATTTTGCAAGATAGTGCTGAGCCATATCGTCAATTCCTTTTTGACAAAGAACGACATTTGCTCCAGAGGCAATTACTTTGTCAACCATGGTTTTGAGCATTCTATTTTCTTCATCAAGAAATGCTTTCAGTTGTTGAGGGTTTGAGATATTGATTTTAGCATCTGTTTCAGTTTTAGTAATTTCAAGAGCTGTATTGATGAGAGCAATTTTTGCCTTAGCAATCATCTTTGGCATTCCACCATGTACAATTTCTTTATCGAGAACAATTCCTTGAATGAGAGTAGAACTTGTGATAGAGCCTCCCGCTTTCTTTTCTACTTTGATGTCATCAATATCAACTTGGTATTTTTCGCCGTCTCTTTCTGCTACTGCAGTGACTGCCCTTACGACAAGATCTGCAAGTTGAGCAGATTGCTTTCTGACTAGTTTTGTTTGCATTGATGTTTTTGCTATTTTACTAAGGATGATTTTGTCATTTGGAGAAACCTCATCTGCGATATCTTGAAGGTATTGTTTTGCTTTTTTTGCTGCTTTTCTGTATCCATCTACAATTATTGTAGGATGAACGTCTTGAGCCAATAACGACTCTGCATTTTCTAGTAATGCCCCTGCCAAGACTACGGCGGAGGTAGTTCCATCACCTACTTCATTATCAGTAGTTTTTGCAATCTCAACAAGCATTTTTGCTGCAGGATGTTGAACATCAATTTCTTTGAGTATAGTAGCACCATCATTTGTAATAGTAACATCACCAAGTGAGTCAACAAGCATCTTATCCATTCCACGTGGACCAAGACTAGACTGTACAATTTCGGCAATAATTTTACAAGCTGCAATATTATTTTTTTGCGCTTCACGTCCTTTGGTTTCTGTGGTGCCTTCCTTTAGTAAAACTACTGGCATGTTTGCTCTAGAAGCTTGAACACTCATGGATCACAGGTCACCGGGTTCCCTTTTTATATCTTATTTTGAGGTAAGATCATTTTTTGTTCTCAATTAATCGGTGTTTTTAAATTGGGAAAATTAACTGGCAGAGGCATGACCACTAGGGGTTCTACAAATAAAGAATCTTACAAGAAAGTTTTCTCAATGTTAAAAGATCACCACAAGTGGTTTGAAAATTCTATTCCATTAATTGCAAGTGAAAATATTCCCAGTCCTGCAGTAAGAGAGGCCATCATCTCAGATTTTGGGAATCGATATGCAGAAGGTTGGCCTGGTGAGCGTGTTTATGCAGGTTGTGTCTATATCGATGAAGTTGAGTTCGAATGTATGAAACTTGCAAAAAAAATATTTAAAGCAAAATTTGCTGATGTAAGGCCTATCTCAGGCGTGGTTGCAAACCTTGCTATCTATTCTGCTTTTACAAATCCAGGTGATGTGATGATAGCCCCTTCAATTCCAGCAGGCGGGCATATCTCTCATGGAAAAAAAGAGCATTCAGGAACAGCAGGACTAGTCCATGGATTAGAAATTGAGTTCTATCCCTTTGATGCTGAAGAGATGACAATAGATGTTGACAAGACAAAACAAAAAGTAAAGGATCTCAAAAAATCAGGCCGTCTTCCAAAAATGGCTATGTTTGGGGGTTCGTTGTTTTTGTTTCCTCATCCTGTAAAAGAATTAGCTGAATTTCTGAAAGGTTATGGAATGCACGTTAATTATGATGCAGCCCATGTTGCAGGTCTGATTGCAGGTGGATTATTCCAAGACCCCCTAAGAGAGGGAGCTGATACTATGACAATGAGTACTCACAAGACTTTGTTTGGACCCCAAGGAGGTTTAGTATTAGGTTCTGAGAAACATGCAGAGGCAATCAAAAAAGCAATTTTTCCTGGAGTGACGAGTAGTCATCATATTCACCATATGGCTGCAAAGGCAGTTACATTTGCTGAAGCATTAGAGTTTGGAAGGGATTATGCAAAGCAAGTAATCAAAAATGCAAAAGATTTTGCAGATGCTTTGAGTGATTTAGGGTTCAAGGTTTTAGGTGAAAAGAGAGGTTTTACAAAGTCTCATCAAATCGCTGTAAATGTCTTAGATTATTCAGATGGTGGAAAAGTTGAGGCTGATTTAGAAAAAGCCAACATCATCGTTAACAGACAACTCATCCCGGGTGATATTAAGGCAGGTCGAAACTATTTCCATCCGGGTGGAATTAGGTTGGGCGTTTCTGAGATTACAAGACTTGGAATGAAAAGATCGGAGATGAAAGAGATTGCATCTTTGATAAAACAAGTAGTTATTGATAAGAAAGATCCAAAGAAGATTCTCCCTAGAATAAAGTCATTTAGAAAAGACTTTCAGAAAGTTCATTATTGTTTTGATGCCAAACTAGGCGCTTACGAATACGTAAAGTTACGATAATTTACCTAAATCGCATAGTCAGTAAGAAGTGCTTGATCTCCTTTGCTTTTTCCAAATACTAGGTTAATCTCATTAGCTAGTACATGAATTCTGTTTTTTTGATATTTTCCAACTTTGTACTTTTCAGCCAGCCTTTTTGCGAGTTTAAGATATTTTTCAACTGATGCTCGAGTTATAGTTTGTATCAGCTTGTGACCGCAAACACATTGTTGTTGTAAAGGCATCCTTCTGAAGCTTCTGCCACAGGCTGTACATCTGAAACTTTGTCTTGCATATGCCCTAAGATTTCCCATGATATCAGGTACCAGATGAGTTGAGATTACATTTGATACAATTTCATTGGTATCAACTGCGTCAATCAGATCAGCATTACGAATCTGAAGATCGAGTTTATCCAACATTGAACCAAGTGTAGAGTATGCGCTTCTAGATTTTGAGGTGGTAAGTGTGGAGGTATTATGAGTAAAATGGTATCCATAGAACTGCTCTTTTGTTTCTAGCCTTGATTTTATGATCTCAACTGATGTCACGTTTGAGGCTTTGTGATGAAGAATGGTAGATTCAAAAAATGATAGGGGGAGTGTTTTTGTGACTTCAAGGTTATGGGCCTGAGATTGTGATTCGTGAGGTAGTACTAGTGGTTGAACTAGAAGTGGTGCATCCATTAGTCCCCCAATTTTATCAGAGAGAAATAGGCGTGAGAAATTCAATAAGGCGTCCATTAGAAGCATGATAGAGTCAGCATCTCCGTCTGCGTCTCTTCTCTTAGCAGAATGCCAGTTTGGGGTTCCAAAACATACATGAGTGTTTGTGAATCCAATGACTCTTCCTGCAATGCCAACAGAGGTATGTGGTGCCAGTCCAATGATTAGGTGGCCAACAAGTTCATCTGTATTTTTTATTTTATAGTATGGAGTTCTTTGGTAGAATTTCTCTAATTCAAGGTCCAAGTATTTGGAGATTTCAACTAGGTACTTTCCACTATCATAGGGAATGACTACGTCTTGCATCAAAAGCTCTACAGTCTGATCTGAATCAGTTAGAGGGTTTCCTTCAATATCATTTGTGTAACCAAGCTCTCCAAGTTTCTTGATTGAGGTTCCAATCCAAGATGGTTTAAAGTGAGTTAGAGGAGAGTTTGTTGCATCAAATCTTACTGTACCATCTTTGAATACTGTTAGGCCTCGGCTTTGTCTGATCAAACCTTTTTCGAGTGGTTCAGCAATTCGGTCTTGATTAATGAGTTCCTTTACGCCCTTGAATGGCTCTTGGGCCCTTATGCCTGTCTTTTCCTGAGCCATGGCTAATTTCTTCTTTAAAGGAAATGCGTGATATGAATGAGGTTTAGTGTTTTTCTTACATTTTTGGCAGAAGGTTTCAGTTAGGTTTTCTCTGCAGTTTGGACAGATGTAATTAATGGATGTTTTTTCTCCGCAGTTTTGGCATTTTATCCCAATACTGGGTTCATCACAATTTTTGCAAATTCGATTGTAAATATTGGTGTAGAAATTAGTTTGAGATGACGCCTTGAGTAAATCACGTGTGGCGCCCCCCTTATCTCCAATTGGAAATAATGAGTGAACTGGGGGCTTCATTTTTCTTGGGGCAGCTTTTTCAGGTCGCCCAATTCTGATCCCTATGGCTGTTGAGAATTTGTTGCGAATAATAATGCCTGAAGTTTTAGAGATAATTTTGGGGATAGGTGATTCGTTGAGAATTATTGGATTCCTAAAGAGAAGGTTATAGAAGATTTTTGCCTCGTCCCCTTCTAGAATAGCTTGGTTATCTGAGATGGTGTGCGGAACCCCAAGTTTCTCAAGTGTTGGTTTGCAAGTAATCGAATAAGAGATGGAGTTAATATCAATATTATTTGGTTGTAGAATCTCTTTGAATTCCTCATTTGAGATCTTATCCCAATAATACAGATAGTGGGGGTGAAGTGGGATTTTGAAGTTTAGTGATATTTCAAAGGCTTCCTCAAGTGATGGGGTTTCTGAGAGGAATTTTGAGAGATCATCGGTTTTGTAATCTATAATTTTTTTCCTTAATTCTTCAACCCAAAATTCTTCAACATATCCACTTGGGACCAGCTGAGCATTATTTTCTAAAAAGTCTCCAAAGGAGATTAGAACATCTCCCAGATGAAGGATTTTTTCTATTTCATTTTTTATTTCGATTCCATGAGCCGTATCTCTAATTTTGACAACTTGGCCATTTTTGAGCCGAACAATAGGAGTTTCAATAGAATCAACAAATCCTACCGTGGCGCCTTTTCCAGGAATATCAGTTTTTACCTGCGTTCCCACAACTATCGTATGATCCAAAATCTCACCAATGGCTGGATGAAATCCGATTGAAGCAAATCCAGTATTACAGGATCTTCCATATCTTAGCCTGAAACCCCCAAGTTTGTTAGGCATAGAAAGAACCGATCGGCCCGTAATTACCTCACTCATTCTCTTGGCAGCTGCATCTTCTTTGTCGCCAGTCTGAACAGCTCCTTTGAGATCATTGAGCCACTCCCATCCATCAAGATTATAGAGCTCAATTCTTTTGAGGAGTTTTTTTGATCTGCCGATGAGGCCGTCATTTAGAACTCTAAGAGCGCCTCCTCTAACTCGGTCCGTTTTGATTCTAGTCATCCCCTTGTGGTTTACAACCTCAAAGGGATCAGTATCAACTCCATCAAGCTCTACTGGGAGGTTTGAGATTACAGTAACGATATCCTCATCAAGAACATGGAATTGAAAGTTGCTTGCTTCTCTTTCATAGATTCTTAATTCTTCGACAAATCTTCCAGTTTCATCATCAAAGGAGTTTGCTTTGTATTCGGAAAGATTTACTGTCTTTCTTACATGATCAGCAATCAGCATTGTAACTGCAGATTCTGTCCCACCAGCAGAACGCATGGGTCCAGCAATCGATATTGAGAGATACTCAGAGCCATCTTTATTCTTTTTAATTTTTACAGCAGAAATTCCCTGTAATGGAGCTATTGTGACTCCTTCAGTAACTATAGCAAGGCCTACTCTTACTGCAAGATCAAGCCTCTCTTCTAATGTAGTCTCAGGAGAAGAGTATCTCCCTTCAGCAATCTCCTTTGAAAAGATTAATGCTGAGAGTTCCTTACCATTGGTTTTTAGAAGTTCCCTGAGAGGCTCAGAGATATCAATTTCGTGCATCTTTGCAACACGATCAGCTAAATCAAATGCAATCTTTGGTTCAATGATTCCAGATGAGTCAACAAGGGATGATTTAGCCTCGGCTGCGTGCTCAAAGATGGAATAAGTCTCTTTTGATAAGTTAGAATAATATTCAAAATAATAGTCAGGCATCTCTATGTTTTTGATACGAAGAATCGCGTCGTTTTCAGACATCTTATTATCTTATTTTTTGCTGCCTTGAATTGCTTTTGTTATTTCAGAGAGTTTTTTGAGTTTTCCGCCTTTTTCAAGTAAGGTTCCGATTACTAGGGCATCTGCACCTGCAGCAACAATCTGTTTTGCAGTCTTAGCGTCTTTTATCCCTCCACCAACAATTAGGAAGCCTCCAAATACTTTACGAACAGTCTTGACCATTTCGGGGCTAATGTTTTGTTTGGCGCCTGAACCTGCCTCAAGATACACAAATCTCATTCCTAAAAATTGGGCTGCTAGAGCATAGGCTGCGGCAATTTTTGGTTTGTCAAAAGGTATTCCACGCGCAGAACCAACAAACCATGCAGACGTTCCCTCCCCAATTACCAAATAAGCAGTAGGTAACGGCTCTAGACCGAATTTTAGAACGCTTGGAGCCCCCAAGGCCTGTGCCTGGGTGATAAAGTATGGATTCTCTGAATTCATTAAAGAGCTAAACAGAATAGCATCAGCCTGTGGAACTACACCTGTAATATTCCCAGGAAATAGAATGATTGGAATTTTGATAGATTTTTTTAGATTTTTTACTGCTTCGGCCATACCCATTTGATCTGTAGCCGATGAGCCACCTACTAAGATAGCAGACGCGCCTATTTTCTCTACCTCGCTGGCTAGCTTTACAGAGGTTTTGATGTTTGATATTTCAGAATCAATGAGCACAAGAATTAATGCCTTCTTTTTCTTTAACTGAGAGTTTAGGTATTTTTCCACCCCATTTTTGGGCATAACACAGGTTCGAAAGGGACTCTTTAAAGTTTAATTGGAATTGTGGTATACAGATTTGTATAGCTATGGCGGAGTTTGATTCATCTAATTTTAACAATATTTTAAGAAAAATTATTAAAAAATCATTATTTACAGAACGGCAAGTTGAAATTATTTTAAATAAGAAAAATCTAATCGAGTCCAATTTTGGTATAAGTAAAGGCGCATATTACAGGCAATTAGGTCAGTCCAGAAATAAACTAATGAGTTTTTACTATACCGTTGTGCTTTTTCGCAGTTTAGGAATATTTCTTCCCGACTATGTTGATGTGATGTCTCGATTATCAGAACAAGTGCGTGTGATTAAAGATAGTGATGTTTTTCCTGAGAAGGAAGAAGAAGTCATGAGTGTGATTGACAGAGTAATTCGTCAGTCATGTAATGTATGATTATTGTGATACAGTATTTGTTTTTCAAATTAAAAATCGTGATGTTAGATTATTCTCTACTTAGTGTAAAGTGTGAAGTTATGTTGCTCTATCACGATAAATCACAAATCGTTTGATAAAACGTGATGTTAGTAGAGATTCCTGATCCAGAGGTGATTTTGGGAGTAATTGCAGCATTTGTGATAGGAATCCTTGTTTTGTTATTCTATAATAAACTAAAACCCTACGTAAATTTGAAGCCAAAAAACCAAGATCCAGGCTATTTGGAACGGTTAGAGTACTATGAAAGACAATTAATTGATATGAAAATTCGGCTTGATGCCTTAGATATTGCTGACTCGAGTATCAAGCCAGATGAGTTGCCCAGAGAGTATAGAGAGATGGAACAAAAGGTTGTCAAAATGTCACATGAAAAACTAGTAAAGAAGATGGAAATCACGGAGGGTGTCGGCGATAAGCGTATGCCTAATTTGGGATATAGTGATGCAACTAGTCATGTTTTGAGGTTAATTACAGACAAATCCATGACGTCACGTGATATTCAAATCACAATAGGTAGAACAAGAGAACATACATCACGATTAATGAAGAAACTTTTCGAGGATGGTTTTGTTAAAAGAAACACCACCACAAAACCATTTACATATTCTATAACAGAAAAAGGTCAAAGAAAAGTAGGTCTTCTAAAACCAACCCCAACTATCGTCTAAGAAAATAGTTTTTAGTTTAGGATGGTTTGATCTCGATCTTTCAAACATTTTATTATAATATAATATTTTTAGATAATATTATATTATATAGATTATAATATTATAATAGAATTATGTCGGGAGATTATGACTATCAGGAGGTTTTAGTAAAGATAACCTCTGCTGGTACAATCTCTTTACCTAAGCAATTTCGAAAGTATATGGACATGCAGAAGGGTGATTATGTCAAAGTAATCATGGGTAAAGATGGGTTAATCGTTAGAAAAGTGGTTATTTCTTAGGTTGTTCTGGGCTTCTTTGAGCCAATCTAATTGTTTGATAGGTCCATGCACGACCAGTTTTAGAACGCTCGATCCTGTTTTTATTAGCAAATCTTGAGAGATAAGTGGAGATTATACTAAGTTTTATGGGCTCATTATATTCATCTTCATACTTTTCAAGTATAGTTGAAGAGGTGAATTTCCCTACAGGAAAGTGCTTATCAACTATATTCCAAATTTTAGAGCCAGTAGAATCTAGATTTAGAGCATCTGGTCCTTCTTCAATATTCATCAAGTCCATCATTTCAAAGATTTTGAGAACTTTCTCTCGAGTGACGTTTCCCTCTATTTTGATGTCATATTTGGCACCGTCAGAGTCTTCCATATCTATCCTAATTCGCTTCTTAGCCATTTGTGATCAATCAGGAGTGAATGTTAGCTCTTCAACAGATCCGGTGATATTTGTTAACTAAATAATTTGTTAATATTGACTGCGTAAGTCACGCCTAGGGTAGTTTTAGAAGTTAACACCTAATCAGTAAGAATTAACCTCAATATTCAATTATTCCATGCCTGGAGTGGAAATAAAGGGGCCAGATTTTACTCTTTAACATTGTTAACTTCAAACTTCACACCTGGACTGGAAATTTCGGGGTAGTTTTGAGGTTTTTTGGGGTTTGCCTTAACACAAAGTTAACTCGTTGTTAAACATTACAAATGGGCAAACCCACACACCAATATTTCCACTCTTCTATTTACTAAAAATTTTTTTAAGAGAAATAATAATAATCTAATTTCAACTTACTAATTCTCTCTCTTGTTTTTCACTAGAAACAAAGGTGTGTGAGTGCGATCTATAACGATCTAGAAATGTAAAGCATAACGATCCGATTTGTTAAAAATAACCACAGGATCCATTGAAGTGTAGATGAACGATCCGTCTGATCCTGAAATGAGCGTTACCACCATAGACCCAGTTGATAGATTGCTTAATGATGCAGAGACCGGCAAGTCATTAATTAAAAATAGAAACATTTTACATTTTTCCTTTATTCCTAACATCATCCATCATAGAGACTCTGAGCAGGAACAAGTCACTCAATCACTACTTCCAATTCTCAAACAATCAAGGCCTTCAAACCTACTTGTATATGGAAAGCCAGGAACAGGCAAGACTCTAGTCGTAAGAAGGATTCTATATAAAATTCAAGAAAGAGTCGAAAAGAGTAACTTTCCTATTAAACTAGTATATGCCAACTCAAAAGAAGAGACCACACTTTATGGTCTTTTAGTGAGTTTTGGCAGGCAGTTGGGACTCTCTGAAAAAGAACTACCTCCTACAGGACTAGCGATTAGTGAAGTCTTCAAACGCCTCCTAAAAACACTTGATGAAAATCAAACCAACGCAATTTTCGTTATAGATGAAATTGACTATCTAGCCCATCTCGTCTCAAAAACAGGCAAAGATATACTATACCAACTTACTCGGGCCAATGAGAGACTTAAACAAGGCTCACTAACTTTGGTAGGAATTTCAAACGACCTTACATTCAAAGAAAGACTTGACCCTCGAGTAATTAGTAGTCTGGGAGAAGAAGAGATAGTCTTTACAAATTATACTGTTGAACAAATTCACAAAATTCTCCAAGAGAGAATCAATGAGGCTTTGGTCGAAAACGCCATTGACGAGCCAACCCTAAACCTCTGTTCTGCTATGGCGGGTAGGGAACATGGCGATGCTAGACGAGCTATAGATCTTCTTAGGGTGGCAGCTGAGATGGCCGAAAGAGAACAGGTAGAAAAAATCTCCGAAGATCACATTAGAGCAGCCTCACAAAAAATGGAAGAAGACAAAGAAGTTACAGCTTTACACTCTTACCCACTTCATGAGAAACTAGTCATTATTGCAGTTATGAGAACCAATGATTCTTCAACAGGCGAGATCTATTCTGCCTATAAACAACTCTGTAAAACCGCAAGGCAAAACGAACTCACACAAAGACGAGTCACTCAAATGCTTAGCGAGATTGAGATGTCAGGAATCATCTCTGGTAGAATTATTCATCAGGGAATTCATGGAAGGTCCAAAAAATTTAAACTAACAATTTCACCAGACATGGTCAAAAATACATTCAAAGAAGATCTGGTCTTAGAAGATTTTATCTAATTTTCAAATTTAAAATCCTTATAGTAAACCTTGAAGGTCTTCAAATTTACAATAATGGCCAATCCAGGCGTAGGCGTTATCCCAACACTAGCCTGAAATGGTGTCTGTCTTTGCCATGTGCCTGAATTCAACAATAACACCCCGCGGTACATATCTAAATCAACTATGTGGACATGTCCCACATGAAAGATGTCAGGCACTTGATCAATAACCATCATATCTTCTAATTCAGGAGCGATGGGAGTTAAACTTCCATAAATTGGACTAAGGTGTCTTGCCTGCAAAAGATGCTTCATAACATTGACCGGTTTATCATAACTTAATCCTGGGGTGGTCTTTACAATATCATCAATACTTTGACCATGAAACATCATGACTTTGACACCATTTAGAGAAACCATGGAAGGGTTTCCAACCATAAAGAAATTCTCATGATTCCACAACTCGGAATTGTATTTTTCTGGAAGTGCTGGTTGGGGCAAAGCCCTTCTTCCAGGATCATGATTTCCAGGGCTGATAAACACTTTGATATTTTGAGGAATTTTTGATAGAATCTCTTCGGTTTTTTTTAACTGTTCTTCAATAGTTTGATGAACTAACTCTTTATCTTGATTAGGATAAATTCCAACCCCATCAACCACATCTCCAGCTATCAAAATAAAACGAATCTTTCTTGCTACGGGATCTGGGCTAGATAACCATGAAATAAACTCGTTTAACTCATCTTCCATAAAGTATCTACTACCAATATGAAAATCTGATAAGAATACGGCATACACCTCGCTCTCAGATCTGTTTGAAACTTTGTCTGAAATATCTGGAGTTAGAATGTCTTTTGCAATAAAACCACCATTTTTTCCAACAATAATTCGCAGCATAACAAACTGATCAATTAGAAGCGAATTTGCAACCTTCTGAAGATCATTATCAAAGACAATACACTCAATTGAACCACTTTGATCATCTACCACTAATTTGGTAATCTTTCGCTCAGAGATTCTACTAGATACGAGCCCACAGACATACATATCAGAATTAGATTTTGTAGTAATTACCGAAGTAATTGGTTTTAGTAATTGTGCTTCTGGGCGGCTTGAAATAATCTTCTTTAGTTTTGAGAACCGACTGGCAAATAATGCATTGAATCCATCTACTCCTTCAGCTGATGTGATCTTTGGAGTAGGATCAAACAATATTCTATACTCATTTTGTAGGCTTTCGTCTTCTTTAATTCCCAGAAAAGACTCTAAATCATCTTGATTAATCAAGAACGTCTTTTGCCTGGTTTTTTCACGTACAATTTCTTTGATTATGTGTTGGAGTTGAGTCGAATCAATATCTTCTAAAATCTTCAAGGCATCAGGATGAATTTGAAAACCCTTAGTCAAAGCGTAGTTTAATGCAAGAGTTACATCTTTTTTCAATATCAAAAAATGTTCAGAGTTTTAATTAAATCTGCGCCCAGAGAAGACCAGCACCCTCATATATCGTAATAAAAAAATTTCAATGTGTTCCTGAAACGAGCTTTGATTTTTTTTATCTTTATGGGCTTATTTTCAGCTGCCTACCAAATTGGATCGATGAGTGAGGTTAGTGAAGAAGATGCTTTGGCATTTATGGAAGAATTCGAAGAATTGATAGGTGATATCGACAGTGTTGGAATCTTCCTACACAATGTTTCCATATCTCTCCCGATGTTTATTCCTGGATTTGGCGTTGTATGGGGATTATTTTCAGGTTGGTCAACAGGATATGCTTTTGCTGCAGTTGTCTCCCAAGTTCCGGCTTTAAGCCAAATTCCACCTCTAACACTCCTTTACATTACTCCCTTTGGGGCAATGGAGTTAGTAGCATACTCACTTGGAATGTCAAGAAGTTTCATTCTCATCAAAATGATCATCAAAAAAGTAAATCTTAGAACAGCTATTCGAGGAACATCGATTGAGATTGGAATTATGGTTGGGCTTTTACTGGCCGGTGGATTTTTGGAGTTTTACATGATAGAGCTTGCACAAGAAAGCGGGTTTACAATGCCTGGCTTCTAGATTCTTTTTTAAAAAACACTTCATAGTAACATTATGGGATTTCTATCCAATTTCAGAAAAGACTTGGAGACTGCAAAAAGAGAAAAAGCTGCTCAGATTAACGGCAAGAATCTCAAAGGATTACTAAAAACATTCAAAGAAGAACGAGATAGAATAGAAAAAGAGACTGGAGTTAGACCCCAAATTGACGATACTACGCAAATGTTTATGCAAAAAATTCTAAACGTATGGATTACAGAAGGAAAAGAAATTGATGACGAAAAATTCTGGAGAGAAGTTGATTATAACAGACAGTTTACTCACCCAGTTGAATATTATGAGATAAAACGCTAGATCCGAAACACGTTAAACATTTGATACTAACTGTCAACGGATCCAAAATAAGACCAAACAGGTAGCGAGTCTCTAAGGATTAAAACTAAATTTGTAATATTTCTAATTACTTCATTTAGAAAATTTTCAGAATTCGATCCGACTTAATTAGATCTT
>CAWTZF010000007.1:0-16041 GCA_963920015.1 uncultured Nitrosopumilaceae archaeon
CCAAACTCCATCAATACTCCAGCAGCAGCTTGATTACGAGTTGGAAAAGGCATTCCTGTTCCTAAAAATGTTAATCTAATTTCATCTTCGGCAAGCTCTTCAGTTCCTGGAATGTAGTTTTTTGGATATTCTTTTTCAGGATTTCCAATTATTGGGGTTTCAGTAATTGGTAGTGTTCCACCTGAAATTACAGGAGTAATTGATTTCTCATCTGAAATGTCTTCATCAATATCTAATAGAGTTCCCCAACCACGTTCAACCAGCTTTTCTGCAGTAGATGGAGTTACACATGCTATTCTGCCATTGGTAGATTCAAGCCAGACTTTATCAACGCAAATTTGAATATATTCAGGCATATCAATAGATGAAATTGTAGGAATAATTCCAATTGAAAGAATTAATGGAATTAATGCAAAAATAACAAAACCCTTCACAAGGATTCCAAATTTAGAACTAAATTTAAAGAATACGTAAATTTTCGGTGGGTCTAAAATAATTAGTTTCTAAGAATAATGCAACATTTTTTTCGTATATTCTGAGCATAGTTAGTATATAACTGACTTTCCAAAGTATGATACTATGAAAATTTTAAAACAGTTTTTATTAATTTCTACAATTTCACTTTTTACATTAGGATTTATTTTTGATAATGTTGCAAACGCTCAAGAAGTTGCACCTGCTCTTCCAACGATGGTGTCTGCAGACCCATTTTACTGGGCCGAAGGTGGGTTTGGAATAGATGTTCTAAGAAGCTTTGAAATGCCTTTAGACCCATATCTAACTCCTGGTGTTACATCTGATTCATCAAATCAGGAAATTCTAGATAGATATTTTGAAGCTAATCCCGATTTAATAGCAGAAATTATTGTTCCAGAAGAACAACGTGCAAAAAACTATGTTGTAACATTTTTTGATGGTGACTTTGCACAAGGCATCACTGTAACCTCATTTTCAAAATTTATTGCACCTGATGCTTTTTCTGATTCACTAGAATTTCATTTACAAGGATTACCAAGTAAAGATAAAGAAAAACTCTATGAACATATTCATGATTGGTTTTCACAAGGAATAACATTACAAAAATTCAGTGCACTAATTGATGTTGTATCTCCAGATGATACTGTCTTGCAAACTTGGGAATTTACAAAATGTAAAATTACTGATTATGTGATACTACAACAAGACAGCAAACTTTTAGTCTCTTTTAGACAAGAGTTTAATCCCGAATATAGGGAGCAAATATCATTAAGCTGTGAAGGATTTTTCTTGCATACTGAACAGAAAACAAATCAAGTAAGCCTAGAAGATTCTTTGCCTACAAAAGAAGATAGTGTACAGGCATTTATTGTAAGATTTCATGAAGGCAAAATCCAAGAACCTACAACCTTTACAACATTTTCTAAATTCTCACATTTATCAACAGTAGAGCTTGAGCTTCCAGTTGGCAAAATTTCGATTCCAATGCCAGGTGGAACATTTGAAGGAAAACCCCAATTCATCTTAGAGTCTTTGCCAAGTAAAGACAAAGAAAAACTATACCAGTTTGCACACAATTGGCTAACACAAGTGACATCGCCTGAACCCATAGACGTTGATGTTGAGTTTGTCACTGGGGATGGAACTATCATTCAAACTTGGGAGTATACAGAGTGTGATCTGCTAGACTTTCAGATTTTTTCAGAAGCTAATCTTGTTTCATACAGGTTTACAGGGAAACTGCCTACGGAACTAAGAGATATTTCTCACTTTGAATGCAATGGCTTGGATTTTATTACTGAGCAAGGTCCATCCGAACTCAAATCTGTGCCTGTAAATGCCCTAGATTTGATTCCAGATGATGCCTCCCGTGCCCAAATTTACATAGTAAAGTTCTTTGAAGGAAAGATTGCAGAACCTCGAGTTTTTACAACATTTTCAAAGTTCATACATGTTGCACCAACAATTGAAAACACAGCATATCCATTTCTCTCAAGAGACAGGCCTCAATTTACCTTAGAGTCATTACCAAGCTCTGATAAGGCTGAACTCTATCAAGCCGTCAACAACTGGCGAACACAGGAAACATCTCCTGAACCTGTTGATGTACAAATAGAAGTTGTGACAGGTGATGGAACTGTTTTACTAACTTACGAATACGAAGATTGTGATATAATCACTTATGAGCCTTATCTGAATGATAATTTCCTTGCCTACAAATTCACTGGCGAGTTCAAAATGGAGATACGAGATAAGACAAGCTTTGATTGTAGTGGATATAACATTAATCCAGAACAAAGAAAATCAAGTTACACTATAGAATCATCAAATAACTTTCAAACTTTTCTACCCGAGAATTCCCAACGAGCTCAAGCATACCTTGTAACGTTTTCATCTGGATACTTTGAAACAGATAAAACTTTTACAACATTTTCTAAATTTACTCCAAGTGATGTTTTTGATGGCAAACAAATTACTTTTACATTAGAATCACTAACAAGTAAAGACAAAAAAATATTTTATGATGAGGTAACTCGCTGGAGAACTCAGAACACTTTTCTAAAAGAGTTTGAAGCAAAAATTGATGTTCTATCTGGTGATGGAACAATTCTTCAGGGATGGCATTATTCTGAATGTGGAATCACAGACTTCAAAGGATTTATTGTAGATGATCTACTTAGAATGAAACATACCTATGGTATGCTACCTGAATTAAGAGATAAAACTTACTTTAATTGTAAAGGGTTTTCATTAAATGTAGATCAACAAAAATCATCAATAGCTAATTCATTTGAAACAATTATTCCAGAAGAGTTAGTTTCTTCTAAAGAAGATAGGGCACAAGGATTTTTTGTAACTGCATCAGGCGGGCCTCTTCCAGAAGCAATCTCTACTGCAGAATTTGCCAAGTTTATTCCAATTAACGAGGGTGAAAGTGGCATTCCTTTGCCTGGCTCTACATTTTATGGCTCTAAAGACTTGATACTATCTGGCCTACCGACTAAAAACAAAGTAAATGGTTATGCAGCAATAGAGACATGGATGAAAGAACAAGCATTTGATCCATTTGATGTTCATGTTGGCGTGATTTCTGGTGATGGAACTTTGTTACAAAATTGGGCGTATGTTGATTGTGATTTTGAAAACTATGTTACTTTTCTATATCATTCCATTATATTTACCACATATTCAATGGAGCCTGGAAAAGAGATTCGTGAACACATGTTGCTGAATTGTGTTGGGTTTGATCTAGAATTTAAAAATAAACCAACAAGTTTCTCAAGCGAAACATCTGAACATGAAATTTCTGAACTAACTCCATTAGACCAGATCAGTTTTGGAATAGACCCAAAAAACATTCAATGTAAAGAAGGCAAAACTTTGATGTCAAAACCATTGCAAAATTCGGGAGGATGCATTATTGATTCACATGTATCAAAGATGCAAGAAAGAGATTGGATTATAGTACAACAACAAGATGCACAAACTTTAGTAACAATCTCACAGCTAGATTTTATTCCTATTGATACTGATAGAGCAAAATCATTTAATGTAAAACTCTTTGATGGAAACTTTGAAGATGGTCTTGTATTGTCAACCTTTTCTAATTTTTATCCATTTACAGATCTCCAATTTGCTGGAATCAAAATTCCAAATTATCCCTTTGGAAGCAAACCACAGTTTATGCTAGAGTCACTACTAAGCAAAGACAAACAAGCCTTCTACAATGAAGTAAATATATGGAAAGACAAAGCCGCCCATCATAATAGTTTTGAAGTTATAGTGGATGTAATTACAGAAGATGGAACTGTACTTCAAACATGGAACTACTTTGATTGCGAAATTACAGGATATGAGATGCTCTTAGATGAGAATCTATTGCTAGTAAAGTATCATGATCAATGGCAGCCTGAAATTGTAGATAAGAGCAAGTTTAGCTGTCAAGGTTTAGACTTTCAAGCAGGAATTTAAAAAATAGTTTTAATTATACATCTGGATAAAAATTAGAAATGGGCATTTTAAACAAAATCAAGAAAGAAGCCACTGATAGCTTAAATGTTGATGAAAAAATAAGTAAAGAACAATTTAGCAAGGAAGCAAAAGAAGATATTCACTACCTACAGGGTGACATTAAAGATCTTGGAAAACAGCTAAGAACTAAAGAATCTGTTGTTATCAAAAATGATGCTTTTGCAATTCTTCATAGTGGAACAAAAAACCAAAAATCCTTCTTCTCTGAATTTGAAAAATTGACTAGAGAAGGATACATGTTGACTGGCGTAAGTGAAACCAGAGGTCTGCCACTGAGCGTATTTGGATTTAACATTAAAACTGGAAAATTATTTTTCTTTCAACATACCAAATGGTTTTCTTAATTTAAAATGTGTTTTTGGATTTTTATTTTACTAACTCAATATTTGGCAATTGCCAGCTCTTATCATAATATGCTTCAGTTGGACCATAAAATCTAAAGAGAACAAAGAAACCATCACCTTCATTTGTTTTTATCCAATTATTTTCATAACCTTCAGGGGGGACTTCTGGTCCCATGTAAACATCATAGGAACCGTCTTCATTTTGTTTATAATACTCAGCATAAACAGAACCAAATCCAGGTCTTGGCCGTTCATCATTTACAATCATAGAACGTGTCTCTGCATCATAAGCAACTAGAGACCAAAATTTTTCTGCAGGTGGATTTGCTGGAATGTTTAAGAGATATGTGTTAGAGCCAATAAGGAAATTATCATCGGCATCTCTATAATTTGCCAGATATTTTGAACCCTTTCCTACAAGTTCAAGTACCATTGCATCAGCAGTAGTAATTGCCTGATAAACATAACCTAATCTGTTGTCAATTAGAGTCGCTCCCGATTCATCTTCAAAATCAGCATTTTTTGTCAAAAATGGAGTCTCCCAGTTTTTGCCCGGATAGAAAATATAGGGTTCTTTGGCAGGATTGTCATAAGCAATACTTCTTGCCATCAAATCTGCAACTATAGCTGCTTTATCTAGTATCTCTTTAGAGTGCTCATCAGGCTCAAATGGCTCTCCTGGAACAATTCCAATGGCATGCATTAATCCAATAAGATTTTTGTCTTCATCCCGAACTACAGTTTCTTTTGAATATACTTCATGTAAGAATTCCCAAAAGCCCTCAGTTGTAGGATGAGCCATCTGTATTTGTACTCCAGCCAGATCAAAGAACTTTGCCTTTGGAGAATTATCAGCTTCTGATAACTTGTAGATGTTTAGTTCTTTGAGGACTTGTGCAGCTGCATCTTTATCCCCATCAATTACATAACTTCTAGCTAAAACCAAAAATTGCATAGTATCTGATTGATAAACAGTATAGCCTTCTGGTATGTCTCCATCATAGTTTGGAGGAAGTATCAAGGTAAATCCCCCTTCTCCTTTATTGGGGCCTGGAATTCCAATGTCAGTTATTGGTTGTTGGTAAAGATTGTCAATATGACCCAACATAGTTCCTGCAGGTTCATAAACTACAATTGGTCCGTCAGAAAGATCTTGTTGAGATATAAGATACAATACAGATACATTTGCAGTTAGAAGTTCAGCAGCAGAAGTCATAAAGTCAGACCAATAAAGAATATCACCGGAAGCAGCACCTACTTTATCTTGTTCATAAAATATTCCAGCAGCACCAAGTGCGGGAAGTGCAAGATGGTAAACTTGAACTGCACGTTGGAAAAATAATTCATCATCAAGAAGTTGTGCAGATTCAGGAGTTAGATAATCATTTTTTATTGTAATAGTTCCACTTCTTGTTTCAATTGTTTGAATAGATTCTGCTAATTTTGCTTCTTGGCATTCTCCAATGCTTGCAAGTTCAACTTCTTCAGCTTCTAACATACACATATTGCCATAGGTTTGACCATCAACTCCACAAACCGGGTCCCATTCCATAGTACAAACTTTAGGTTTTTCTTCTTCAGATAATTGTTCAGGCTCTTCAGCTTGTACTACTCTTTCTGCAATTCCCCAATCAACCCATTTTTGTGCAGTACTTTCAGTAACACAGACGTAGTTGTTTGCGTTAATTCGGAAAACTAGAACTTGTCCTTCTCTACATTCAGTTTCAGAGTCTTTTTCTTGTAGGGCATCAACAGATGGAATTGCCGGAATAATTCCAATTGAAAGAATTAATGGAATTAATGCAAGGACAATAAATGAAATGAGGTAAGGATGCACCAATTCCAAAAAAAACTCTTACCCTATTAAAGTAATTCGTTATTTTTTAGTGAAATCCCAAAATAGGATTGAAAGCTCGTCTTGCTTTTTTTCCAAGTCCTCAATTTTTTGTATAATTATCTTTTGAGCGTGAGTAAACTCTTTTTCTTCTTTTTCAAATCGTCTTCTGTAAAATGTTGTTCCTAGGACTGAAAGAAAAACACCCAAGATTGTAATTCCAAAAAACATGTACACAATTGCAACTATTTTTCCTGCTTCGGTCACAGGAACAACATCACCGTATCCTACTGTGGTAATTGTAGCTACAGTCCACCATGTTGCATCAAGATAAGAATTGATTTGAGAATTTTCATGTGGAGATTCTATAAAGTAGATAAGCAAAGTTCCAATAATAATTACAGCAGCAGAGGCAAAAAGAAGGTAGAATAGTTTGTTCACAAAGATTTTGCTTTATTTGATGAGATTTTAAGGGTCTTGTTAAAATTCCTAGATGTTCTAGGCGTGAAATTGACTGTAAGGGGGTTTAGAATTCTTACCAAATAAGCCTAAGGGGTTTTTTGGCGATTTTTTGAAATTTTTATGAAAAATGATCTTTAAGGTTGTAACAATTTATCAGCAGCTGACCAAATAGTTATTCCGCCAATAATTATTCCAATAATTCCTACCGCCATTGCTAGTAAAAGGAAATTTTTCTTTTTGGCCATGTATTTTGAATTTATTTTTTGATTTTAAGTGTATTAGTTATTCTGAATTAAGGATCGATAGGGTTCCAAGAATTGCTTCTTCCAGTCTTACAGTTTCGGTAGCTTGATGAGGGAAAAAATTAATGACTTTGGCATTTTGCATTTTTTTCAATTTACTTCCTAGAATTTCATAGATTCCTTTCTCAATTGATCCAAAAACTATCAAAATAGGCTCTTTAGAATTATTGTATTCTTTTACCTGTGAATTTTTTATAGGCTTACCTTTTCTTGAGGTCAAAATAATCTTATCTTTCCAAGTTGCCAAAAAATCACCGAGCACTGTTCTTTCTTTAACAAGATATCCCCAATATTCTTGAATTTCATTTCTTGAAATCTCTTTTATAGAAAATTCAGGTGTAACTTTTTTGAATTGAATTGTAATTCTTTTTCCAATTTTTTCACTTCCATAATACGGAATTAAACGATTAATTCCGACATCTACAAATTTTTTTCCTCTTGTACTAATTACAATACCTTCTCTGACATCTCCCTCTCTGATTTTTTTTGGATTAGCAGTACTTACGTGGCTAGGTATTTTGAGAGGATGCAAAACACCTGCATATTTTAGTTCATTAAGTTTTGGGAAGAGACGTCTTCTCAAAAAAGGTGGCGTATCTAAATATTTCAAGATTGTAACTAGTAACGAACAGTCCTCTTTTTTTCCACCGTTATTGTAGATGTATATGGTATCTACGCTAAAAATTGCAGATGATCTTGCGAAAATTGCTATTTTTCTAGATTTATCTAGTTGAGTCATCTCATCGGCTAGACATGAATCCGGTATTGCTATGGAAATATTCAACATAAACTAACTCATTATTTCATATTAAAATAATATATTCTAATTTTTAGGTGCCGGATATTTTTCTTTAGCAACTTTGGCACAGTTTGCTATTTGGTCTTCTGAAACAAGTTCAAATTGTTTTGAATCTTTTTTAACTTGAGCCATTCTAATGTGACTGGTTCCTTCTTTATCTTCACTAGATAAGTAAATTGCAGCTACTGCTAAACTTGATGCGTCATCTAATGAAAGGTCTTGATTGTAAGCTTTTTCTAAAAATTCTGTAACTTGATCCGAACCTGAACCTATAGCTACTGCATCATATGAAATGAAAGTTCCACTAGGATCAGTTAGATAGAGTTGAGTTTCACTATTTTCATCAACTCCTCCGATTATTAGAGACACACCAAATGGCCTGACACCAGCATATTGTGTAAATTGTTGGCATTGATCTGCTAAATGTTTGGCTACAGTTTCAACATCAACTGCTTCATCATAAATTAACTTGTTACTTTGAGAGAAAAATCTGGCATTATCCACTTGACTTCTAGCGTCTGGAATATATCCTGCAGCAACAATTCCAATGTGGTCAGCAACTTGGAATATTTTTTGGGCAGTTTCTACAATCTGTAATTTTCTTGGTTTTTCTTCAGCAGCAATCACTATTCCCTCTTTAGTCTTGATTCCTATGGCGATTGTTCCTCTTCTAACTGTCTCAATTGCGTATTCAACTTGATACAGTCTACCGTCAGGTGAGAATACTGTAATGGCCCTATCATAACCTTGTTGAGCAGGAAGCAATTTAATTTCATGCTTTGAAAGTTTAATTTAAGTCTAGCCACCTTGGTCGCAGTGCACTTTGAAATTCAATTTTCTGGTCATGAGAACATAAGATCTTTGCATCAGAAAACAATTGAGATTACAAAAAACTCATCCTTGACTCCAAGCGGAGATTGCATAATAGGAATTAATGCCTCATGTGGATGCAAAGATATTCCTGAAGAATTTAAAAAAAAATTACGTGATCCAGGTTCAATTGTAAAATTTTCAATTAAGGTTGATGATTATTCATTTGTGGTAAAGGGAAGTGGGCATAAGGATCTAATTCTTTCTCACTCTGATGATATTGTGATTAGAAAAAGTGATTTCATCTGTCCTAGAACGTTATCAGTTAACTGTGATAAAGCATCTGATAATATTCCACGAGAGATTATTCAATTACTTCAAAATCCTCAAACCAAAGGAACATTTTGCATCGATATTGATTCAAAATCCCAAGGGTTGAATGTTTCCGTTTAACGATAGACCACATTCTTCTATTTTCATTTCAAGCTTTTTCATACAGTTTTTTGGTATTGCTATGCAAAATGGAAGAAATTTACGTTCAGAACCAATTTTATTAAAAACTACATTTCCAAAGTCTTTAAACCGTTCCCTTGTTTCTTTACTGTCTAACTCTTCACAAGTTTTCGCTTCACCAATATTGTATATGTCGTTATCCATATGATATGCAATTACATCTGGTTCATGACTTCCAATAGTTTGACATTTTTCAAAATTTTCGTAATCTGCTGAAATTATTTTAAATCCTCGTAAATCAAAATAATCTATCAATCCTTTTACTAATCGTTTATGTTCATCATCTGACATATTGTAATCTGTTATTTCTGATTATTAAGAAAGAGTATCCCTTAACAGAAAAAACACTAGATCCTAAAAATCTCAAAAATAATTACTCTCAATTATTTATTTTTAAAAAATAGATAGCAACAGAAACTTAAGGTCGACAACGGTGGGTTATTCGACGACAGTCTCAATCGCTAACTAAAAAACATAAAGATAATTTCTTATGTAATTCTTAGTCTGTTCGAAATGCACACACTAAGACTAGGCTGATGTAAACTACATCTTGCTGACAAAATAGTTTGGAATTTCATACCTTGGTGACGTAATATTGTTTTCGCGTAAATTATCTCAGTCTGCCAAATCTCCTGTGACCCCAATGCCCAACATTCTCGCTCCTGGGGGATTTGACGGATCTTTTAATTTATTCTTGGCTTAGTCATGATAATGGTTAACTATAATTTGATTAAATTTAATACGAAAAATCGGTGATAACTAATATGGGCTTAAAATCAAATTTGTTTATTGTTTTACCTTTAGCAATATTTGCTGTAATGATTTTTGGCGTCGCAATATATAACACACTCTGTAAAAACGCTAATGTGTTTATCTTCGATTGTTAAGGCTAGATTTCATCTGTATTTGGTTTCAAATTTTCATCCAATTCTGTAAAATCAGAAGTTTTATCGTCCGAATTAATCATCTTCTCACGCATTGTATTATAAGACCACCATTCATCATGCTCAGCATTCATGGGCAATGATAGTAATGATACTGCTGAAATAATCAAAGACATCCCTATGACAAATGCAATCACAAAGGCCTTTTCCTGAACCATGAGAAAACAATCATTAAAAATTTTGATTAATTCTTGGTTGTTCATAGTGCACAATTTCTCTTAAATTGTTAAATCCAGTTCAGCACACTTTACTTAAAGAATAATATTTTATTTGATTTATGCAAAAACCTTCAATTGAATTACTAATTTCAAAAAAACCTACAGACGTTCAAATTAAAAAGATTCGAGAATATTTCAGAGAAATGCCTGTTGAAGAAATCCTCTCGGGATTGAAATTTGCCAAAAATAGATGGTCTGCAAAAGATGCTGGACTTTTAAAAGTTGGAAGAAAAAGTATAATCCAAAAAGAAGTTCATTCTGTTACTACAGAACAAGCTCAATGGCGTTTAAAAAATTGGAAAATGATGATAGCTAACTATCGACGTAGGGGATACAGCTATCCAACAATTTCAAGAATAAAAAAAATTTTGATTCAAAAAAGCAAGAAAAAATCACGGTAAATATTTTAACCTGTTATGCCAGTACTATGATCCCAAGTCGAATAGTATTTTGGGTTTATCTCAAGAATTACTGAAAAACCATTTCTAACTCCATCTAACAAGAACTTTGCAATTTTATTATCTGTACTTCCAGTATATTTTATCATTATTCTCTCAGCAATTGGAAGATTATGATTAATTTCATCATGAATCAAAACCGTTCCCTTTCCCCTTACCCCTTTGTAAGGAATAGTTTCATCATCAACACAAAAGTAGACATTATTGCTGTTCTGAATATTTTGAACTTTTTTACCAGTCTTGCTAGTTTCTATGAAAAATTTTCCATCTTCATAGAAAAACCAAACAGGATGGACATATGGCTGACCTGTAGCATCTATAGTGCCTAAAAGTAGGTTTAGTTTGGTTTTAAGAAATTCTAGCACCTGCCCTTCAGTCATTTTTGAACCAAATCCGGGGCTACCGTGAACTATATTCATACTCTGAATTGTTTTCATTAATTTAAATTAATTTTGCTAAATCAATGATTGTATTTTCCAAACACACGATGTGCTATTTAGTAATAATTTGTAATGATATTGAAAAAATGTCGAAACAAAAAACATGTCAAAGCTGTCAACGGCTGACCTCTATTCCTACGAGAGAGGGAGTTGCATTACCAAATCAACGTTGCAGTCACTGTGGATTTAGAATACCCGATGAACCTCAAAGACCACTTATGAAAAGCAGTGATTATGGAGATTAATTAATCACTAATTCTTCAAATTCACAATAAAATTTATTTTTTCTTTATGAGTAAAAACAAAAAACATTTTCATAAATCATAAACATACTCATCTCCTTATAGTAATTTTGAATATACAATACAAGTTCTCATTGGAAACTTGGTAAGCTGGGAATTCTCCTCTTTAATCAAAGAGGAGGTAATTTTATGATTAAATGAAAGCCTCTTTTTTGGCTAAGATATGTTCTTTTAATTCTGAAGGAATTTCTGGAATGGATGTTTTTGTCTGGCCTTCAATCACTGCATGTGCTTCTTCTAATATTGCAATTGTATCTGCACTTGAATTATCTGCTGCCATGAGATCATGATTACCTATAGATGAACCACTCATCATATCTCCTAGAATCTTAGACAAGTCTTGCATTGATGTATTTGCTTCTGGCATGATTCCTGAAAGTGATGCGCTAAGTCCTTTAATCACAGACATGCATGGGCTTAGTGTTACTATTACATCACCTAATTCGGATACAGTATTGAGTCTGAGTTGAATCTGTTCCATGGCTAATTTTGCGCCACCTACCATCTTATTCATTTTTCTAATCTCACATAATTCTAATGCGTATGCTTTTGCATATGGTGAATTATTTGACTTTTGGGCATTAACAATTTTTTGAAATACAAAGTCATGTTTTTTTTGTAATTTTCCATAAATTGAATCTAATTTACTAATTTGTAATTCAAGTCTTTTTTGGGCAAAATCAATTTTATTTTTTAGTGGAGCATCTGGTTTTACTTTATCGATAACTTTTTGTGAAAGACTTTTACCATTTTCTGATTTATTCCACTTTGATATCAAATCCTAGATTTCCCCAACTTTTCTTGAAAACTTAGTTTTAAAGAGAGTTGTAACTATACCATGTGTAACTTCAGTGACAACAGTCTAAAGTTACAAAAACCGTGCCTAAAATCCTCATAAAACAGATAATTTCTCAACGGCATTTTTATAGTAAAATCTAGAATGTTACATAAGTGAAACAATGAAGAAATTCAAACATACCAACTTAGAATTAGAGCTTGCAAAACTCCGAGCTGAAAAAGAAAGGAGAAAGAAAAAAGAGTAATCTTTTTTTATTTTTATTTTTTTGAAAAATTTTAGAAATTAACCAAAAGTAAATGTATAGATCTCAAAACCTGGTTCAGATACAACAATATCTAATATGTGTGAACTTGGTTCATGACTGTTAATAAGATTATACAATCTTGGCTGATCCGTCATTACATTATTTTGATTAGCAATATCTTTTCCAGCATAATTTGATGGAACAGGTTTGTCATCTAGATATATTTCAAGCTCTGCATTGTTTCCTGCCACAATATTGACTTCTTTTGCATTATACAACACTTTGATTCTTCCAGTATCTGAAATTAATTTCATACCACCCTCTAGATTTAACCAAGTTCCTTCTAAGTAGAAATAATGTTGATTCAATCTTTCTGGTATAGTGTATGTCACTTCAGTATTTGGAATAAAGCCTTCAGAACTACCTAGCTGATTTCTACTCAGAGCAAATTTATAACCAAAATACAATTCAGGCGTTCTAAAATTCGAATGTTCAAATTCTTGTATGTCCACAAATGATTCAGCTGATGCCATTTGAATTCCAAGTGATTCTGCCCGTTCCATTAAAAGATCTTGAATAATTTTTTCTGTTTCTTGATATGCTCCTTCTCCAATATGATCATATCTTATGTATCCTTCATGATCTGCAATGTATTTGCGAGGCCAGTATCTGTTTTCAAATGCTTTCCATGTTTCCCAATCGTTGTCAAGAACAACAGGATAATTAATCCCATATTTTTTAACTGCCATCTCAACGTTATGAAGTTGTTTTTCAAATTCAAACTCAGGTGAATGTATTCCAACAATTAACAGTCCTTCATCCGAATACTTGTCATCCCATGCCGTAATGTATGGTAATGTTCGAATACAGTTTATGCAAGAATATGTCCAGATATCGTAAAGAACTATTTTTCCTTTGATTTCCTCTTTTAATTTTTCAGGGGTGGTATTGATAAAGTTCGCAATTCCAACCAAATTTGGCGCTTTTTTGAATTTAGATTTATCAATATTAGTAACTTGTACTACTCCATTTTCATCTTGAACGGTGGCTGGCTCAAAAGCAGTCTCTTCCAGTGAAGAAAATCCGAAACTTATTCCTGCAATTGCGACTGTAATTCCAATTCCAAGAATTATTGCAGTTTTCGTCCCTGAATCCATTTCATCACCCTAACAAAAGCAGCTCATTTAGAAGTGGGAAATTAGCGATGTATGCCAATTGATTTGTAAATACTAGTACTCCAAGAATAATTATCAATCCTCCAATAATTAATGAATAATATTTTAGATGCTTGCTCATTGCCTGAATTAGCTTTGTAGCCCTAGAAAAAAATACACCCATTAGAATAAAGGGAATTCCTAGACCTAAGGAGTAAACAAATAGTAGATTAAATGCAACGGCTGGTGTAGTAGATGCCAAAGTGAGAATAGTTCCTAAAATAGGTCCAACACATGGCGTCCATCCTGCTGCAAAAGCTAATCCAAAAACAAATGACAGTGGATAACTTATTTTGGTTCTTTTTGGGAAAAACTTTTTTTCGATATTTAATTTTCTGAATTTTGTTGAAAGTAATAAGAAGACTCCAAATGCAATAATGATGACTCCTCCTACCTGATTAAATCCATCAACAAATTCTCCAGCAGACCCAGCAAGAACACTATTAATTATTACCCCCAAAGTTGAAAATACAACAGAAAAACCTAGAACAAAAAATACAGTGTTCAGAATTATGTTTGTTCTGTTAACTAAAATTGTTTTGCTACCATTTTTTTGACTTAGCTCAGATATTGTAGTTCCAGAAATATAAGCAAGAAATGCTGGAATCATTGGTAAAATACACGGTGCTACAAAAGATCCAAGTCCTGCTAGTGCTGCTACTACTAGAGTAACTTCTGCCATGTGTCCAATTTTGTCATTTTTGCTTTAAAGCGTTCTTCCATATTTGTACCAAATTTGCCAGTTGCTTTTTATCTAGGACTCAAACATGCAAATTTGTGAATAGACGCTTTATCATTGTAGGCATTGTTCTAGGTGCTGCAGTTACATTTGCATTCTTCATGGGGTCTCCAATGTTTGGCGGATTTGATATAAACAGATAGCTAGATTATCTCAAACTTCTTTATAGCAGAATCAAAAACGTCTAATGCATTTTCAATTTGTTTTTGGGTAAGCCACGCAGTCACTGATAATCGAATTCTTGCCTTTTTGTGGGGTACAGTTGGATATCTAATGGGCTGAGCATACAATCCCTTCTCAAAAAGAAACTTTCCAAAATCTAGAGTTGTTTTCTCATCACCAATAACAATTGGAATTATGTGAGTATTGGATTTAATATCATAGCCTAATTTCTTCAAACCTGAAATGAACTGCTTTACATTTTTTTCAAGTATCTTCCTTTGTTTTTCTCTATTAGAATCAAACCGCTTTATAGAATAATCAATCAAAAATGATGGAAGAGATGATGTGTAGATAAAGGATTTTGATTTATTGATACATAAATCTATGATATTTTTTTGCGATGCTATGTATCCTCCAAATGAACCAAGTCCTTTACTTAGACTACTTATGTACAAATCTATTTTTTTAGAAACTCCAAAATAATTTGCAGTACCTTTTCCATCATTTCCAACTGTAAAATCTCCATGTGCATCATCCAAAATTACAATTGCATTTTTCTTTTCTGCTAACTGAGTAATTTGTTTTAATTTTGCAAAATCTCCATCCATACTAAACACTCCTTCTGTTATAATGAATCTCCGCTTAGCTTTTTGTTTGATTTTTATTTCTAAATTTTGGATATCGTTATGTTTGTACACCGAAATTCTTGCATTTGATAATTTACAAGCCTCAATAATACTTGCATGATTTAGTTCATCTGATAGAATCAGATCACCTTTTTTTGCTAGTGCCGTAATTGAGCCCAAATTTGCCATGTAGCCTGTAGGAAAAATTAGCGTATTTTGTTGTGATTTATGTTTTGAGAGTTTTTTTTCTAGTGTATCATATGAAATATCGTTTCCTGAAACTAATCTTGAGCTAGAGGAACTTTGTTTAATAGAAATTTTTGTCGTAGGAATTCCTAGATAGTCATTTGAGCATAAATTCAATAGTTTTTTCTTGTTAATTGTAATGTGTGCACCATTAACCGAACTTTTTCTTAAAGTTCTATGTAGATTTGATTTTTTGATTTGATCAAGTTCAACATTTACAAATGATAGTTTAGGCTTCAAGGTCTAATATTGTAAAGTAAAATTAGGCTTTAATAATTTAGGTCTGATTCTACCTGAGTCGAGTTAAACTAGGGGTCTTTAGTTTACTAAATTCCAAAACCGGCTGACCATTGACTATCATTTTTTAACCATCTAATAAAATCAGATACGGCAGTATTGGTCGTGTTATCCAATACTTGCAAGGTTATGTTATTTTAAGAATTTGTAATTGTTCGTGTAAAATCTTTCATTTCAGTAAAATTTACTGCTTCCCAATGGACAATACCTTCGAACTTATCTTTAAGAGCTTCAGGACTGGGCGGAAATGGCATAAAGGAAAAGAGTATTCCATCTATCC
>CAWTZF010000008.1:0-28264 GCA_963920015.1 uncultured Nitrosopumilaceae archaeon
TTTCCTGCACCGTTTGGCCCCAAAAATCCAAATATTTGCCCTGATTTAATATCAAGATCTATGCGATCAACTGCATTAATCGATCCATATGTTTTCAAAAGAGATTTTGCAGATATACAAGACATATACCAATTCAGAATCTGCTACTAATTTAGTTAATGAAATTCTTATTAAGAGATGATATTAACAAATTTGTCATGTCTGAATTTGATACACTTGTAAACAAACTTCTTGAACAAAAACCTGATCTTACTCGTTCAGAAATTGATGAAACGATTAAACTAAAAAAAGATAAGATTGGTGCAGGATATCTTACAGATCAGGGCGCTCTATTTCTTATTGCATCAGATCTGGGTATCTCATTATCTGAACCACTAAAAGTGGAGATGGGTTTGAAGGAACTGTTTATCGGAGCAAAAGAAATCTCATTAGAAACTAGAATTCTAAACATGTCACCTCCAAAGCAATATTCTCGTAAAGACGGTTCACCGTTTTTTCTTCGAACAATGACAGTTTATGATGGAGATTCTACGGCTAGTGTAAAATTGTGGGATGAAAAAGCCACACTTCCTCAAATTAATGAATTAAAACCAGGAGATCTCATAAAAATAATCAAGGCATATGTAAAATCAGATCTGAATGGTTTGCCTACAATTAACGTGGGTTCTGGTTCTACTATAGAATCCTCAGATATAGAAAGTAAAATTCCTTCAATTGATGATATTACCAAAGATGTAAGTGATGTTAAAGAAGGTGAAAAGGACCTTGTTGTATCAGGCGTAATTGATGGACCAATTAATTCAATGCAATTTACTAATCCAAGAGGACAGCCAGGAATAGCTTTGAGATTGAGATTAAAAGGAAATGATGATAATTCAATTCGTGTTGTTTTATGGGGAAAAGATGAATCAAATATTCCTAAAGTCATTTCTCCAGGAGCTAAGACTAGACTATTAGGAGTTAAAACAAAACCTGGAAATCAAGGTTTAGAAATTCATGGGAACGAAGCTACAATTATTCAAATTGAAGGCGAAAAAGAAACTAACCCAGTTGTAGCACGTATTATTTCTATAATTAAAACTGAAACAGGTAATTCATTGATACTTGCTTCAGATGCTAAAAAAAATCTACTAAACATTACTAATATATCACAAACCCAAACTCAACTAGAAGAAGGAGATGTTATTGACTGTATGCCTTCAAAAGCATTTGGTAATTCTATTACAATTGATGACAACTCGTTTTTGAGAAAAATTGAAGATGAATCAAATATTCCTTCCAAATCTGAAATGAGAACAAAAATTTCTGATGTTAAAGTAGGTGAAAATTATTGTGTTGAATCAATAATTTTAAAAATTCCTGGCAGACGAGAAATTCAAACAAAAACAGGTGAGATGATTTCATTATCAGAAATATTTGTTGAGGATGATAGTGGTCAGATTTGGATTAAAGGTTGGAGAAATCAAGCTAGATTAATTGACAAATGTTCAATTGGTGAAATTATTTCGGTCACAGGTGTAACAGCAAAGTCAGGACTTGAGGGGAGAACAGAATTGTTCTTGTCTTCTTTTTCTACCATTACAAAGAAAAACTAGGAATCCCAAAATCCCCTAGTCATAATATATTGCCTTTCTGCCTCATAGATTTGCCTGTATAGGTGTTCTTCGTCAATCATATTACGAAGAATTCTTGCTGCAGTGTCTGCACCTATACCATAACCAGATAAGACAATTATTGCCGTTTTTCCAAAATTTTCGATTAGAGATGATACCTTCCAAGCACGTGAAAGCTTGCGTTTTTCCTCAGTAGTCAATTTTTTGCCATTCCGTTTTTTTCTTACAATTTTTGGAAGATCGTAATCAGAATAAAATGTTGCAGTGATTTGTCTACCTTTGCAATAATGACATATTAGGGTTTTGTTAATTTCATTTGTTTCTACAACTCTTTCCCATTTTCCACATCTAGCACAAACTAATCTATGTTTTGTTTTGAAAAGACGATTCTTAACTAAATCAATAACACCTTTATCAACATTAGATGGAGATGAATAATATTTTACAGTATGATCCAAGATACGTTCAGCCAGTTTTGAAAAATCATTTACTTGATACCATTTTATTTTTATCTTATCGTTTCGTATATCATCTAAAATTTTTTGAGTATTATCTAAATCATATTTGTCATGAAATAATTCTCGTAAGGCTTCTTTAACAAGAGGTGTTTTAGAATATCTTTCATAAAGAAACCTAGCTGATTTTCTTTCATAAACTGCTTCTCTACCAACAACACCAAATTTTTTTGCAACACACCATGTTCGCCAGTTAACATTATGTGTCCCTGTTAATGAAGCAGAAATTATATCATCTAAATTATATTTGTCATTTAAAACATCAGTAAGTAATTTTTCTGTGATTCTTGATCTTGTAGAAAGAACTATTCTATATGCATCAGATCTAGATTCCACAAGAAATCCTAACAGAGATGATAACATTGAAGATAATAATGTAGAAAGAGTTGAGTTTATTTTAGTGCCAAAACATGCATGTAAAACAACAATACCACGTAAAGGGACTGATTCTACCACAATAGTTTTTTCATCAGGAATGGCATCAAAATTTAATTTTGAGATTTCTTTGTTTAACAAAGTAAGAGAGCCATTTTTTACCATGGTTCTAAATCTGCCAACTTTTCTAGCAGTACGAAAATCAACAGGTATACTTTCACCCTCCCAATAAGGGACTGTTATGCCTCCTGAACGGAATGGCTCTACATTTACTGTAAGGGATTTTTCATCAACGATAAGGATTCGCCATTGGGTTCCCCTAAGCACAAAGACATTTCCTGATTCTCCAAAGTCACCCACGAATCTTTGATCTAATGTTCCAATGATTTTTTTGCCAACAGAATCAAAAACTTTGAATTTTAAAATATCAGGTATGGTAGAAAGATTCTCAAAATAATATTTGAATGCCCTTCCTTTCTTCCAAAATAACATTTTTTCTCTATCAAAAAATAGTAGATAATTCGAATCTAAGAGTTCCAGTACATTGATGAGATCGGTTATTTTCAGATTTCTAAATGGATATGCTTTTGTTACTGTCTCAAATGCAAAATCAATTGATACTTCACCAATTTGCATTGTTAAGCCAACTAGATGATGTGCTAAAACATCAAGTGATACATCATGAATTTTTTGTTCCTCAATTGAACCAGTTTTTATTAGATCAAGAATTGCTGTTGCTTCAAATTCGTCATCAGGATTATTAGTAATGATAAGGCCTTTAGCTGAAGAATCACGATTATGTCTGCTTCTACCAATTCTTTGTATGAATTTTGAAACTTGTCTTGGAGAACCGTAGTGAATTACGGTATCAACTGCACCAATGTCCAAACCTAATTCAAGAGATGAAGTACAAACTACAATGCCTGATTGTCCTTCTCTTAGTAAGCCTTCTGTTTCTTCTCTTACTTGTTTTGATAAAGATCCATGATGAAGTTCAATGTTAATTGTAGATTTTTCTCGTAATATTGAAGCAAGGAATTCAGCTTCACCACGTGTGTTTGTAAATAATAGAATTGGTGAATCGATCTTTAATTGTGTTACATATTCAATAATAGAATTTGCTACATCTGATATGGAACCTGGAATATATTTTATTTCAACATCATAGTTTCGAACAGAATTATCCTGAATGATTTTACATTTTCTTTTAGTACCGACAAGAAACTTTGCAGCTGTTTTTGTATTTCCCACAGTTGCTGATAATCCTATCCTAGTAATTTCAAATTTGGAATTTAATTGGAGTCGTTCTAAACTTAATGAGAGCTGAGATCCTCTTTCACTGGATAACAATTCATGGACTTCATCAATTACAACCCATTCTAATTCAGATAATGCATCTAACACCTTTTTCTGAGTTAGTAAAATTACAAGAGTTTCAGGAGTTGTAATTAAAATATCAGGAGGCTCATTTGTGATTTTTCTTCTCATTGATTGAGAAGTATCTCCATGTCTAATCTCAATAGAAAGATTTTCGTTTTCTGCATAACTTGTTATTCGCCTAAAGACGTCTCTGTTAAGAGCACGTAGCGGTGTTATGTATAATACCTTAATTTTTCCATTTTTTTGCGATTTTTTAACATGAGAAAAAATTGGAATAACAGAACATTCGGTTTTTCCTGAACCAGTTGGTGCAATTATTAAAGAATCTTTTTTTTGAAAAATTATTGGTACGGCTTTTTTTTGAATTTCTGTTAACTTTTTAAATCCAAGTGAATCAAATTTTGCTTTTAGATTTGGGTCAAATAGTTGATTCTTCTTCTTGTCTTGATCTAGATCTTTCATAAACCATTACGCCAACAAGGGCAATTGCAAATAAAATAACTGTAATTACTGGAATTAAATCAAAAATATCAGCCATGTTAAATGATCTTTTTATCATAGTTAAATAGCTTAAGAAAAATCTTCCAATCCATTTGGCGAAATTAGGTAGGAAAAATCATCTTGCACAAATGCAGAAGTTACTGTACCATTATATGATATAGCATTTTTTGATAGTTTAATTTTTACATGAGTAAACATGCTTAGAGGTTTTTCAAGAATTTCTTTTTCACTATCATCAAAATTTCTAATCCCATTTGTAATTATAATGGGGATTTTTTTTTGAATTCCAACTAAAGACAGATTGTGCATATATTTTATGAATGATGTATTTTTCTCAAGTGTTTGTTTTTCTTTAGAAAATTCAAATAAAAAAAGTTCTGCAACATTATCAATTATTAGTAAATTGAAATTATTTTGATCAAAGATTTTTGTTAAATATAGTTTTTGTTCATAAACGTTAGTTATTCTAGCTACCTGAACATTTTGTAAAAGATTAGAATCACAATTTTTTGTTTTTATCATTTCAAGCATACGTTCAGGACGAAATCCTCCTGTAGTGTCATGAAAAAGTACCTTTCCTCCTTCTAAAAGACAGTTTATGGCAATTTGCATAGCAAGTTGTGTTTTTCCCGTACCAGCCGAACCATAAATGTCAGTGATAATTCCATTTTTAATTCCTCCATCCAAAATACGATCTAATTTTTTAATTCCTGTAGGGATCAACTCTAAATATTCTAAAGATTTGTGAAAATTAAACAAATCTTATTTCTAAATGGTAGGAGGTAGGCTTTTATTCAAGATAACTACGAATGCATGACGAGTGAAGAATTAGTGTCACAAACAATTGCGAAAAGACCATTAACAATACTCCAAAAAAGTACCAAGAAAAAAGTCACAGTAAGACTGAAAAACGAGGTAGAATACAAAGGAAAAATGGAAAATGTTGATTCTTATATGAACTTGATTATGACTGATGCCGAAGAGCTTCGCGATTCAAAAGTGATTGCAAACTATGGTCGTGTCATAGTACGTGGAAATAATGTGTTATTTATCAGATTAGAAAATGAACTCTAGATCATAGTGTAATCATTATGACGAAAGATTTTCTTTTTACCTCTGAATCTGTAACGGAAGGTCATCCAGACAAAGTATGTGATCAAATTTCTGATGCTATCTTAGATGAATATCTAAAGCAGGATCCTGATTCAAGAGTGGCTGTAGAAACAATGACTACTACAGGATTTGTTGCCGTAGCTGGTGAAGTTACATCAAAAGCAAATTTTGATAAACAAGCACAAGAGCAATTGATTAGAAAGACAATCAGGGAGATTGGATATGATAATTCTGATTTAATGTTTGATGCAGATTCTTGTGAAGTAATGTTAAGATTACATTCACAAAGTCCAGATATCAGTCAAGGAGTTACAGCTACTGAAAACAAAGATCAAGGAGCAGGTGATCAAGGTTTGATGTTTGGATATGCAACAAATGAAACAACCGAACTTATGCCATTACCAATTCTACTTGCACACAAACTTACCAAAAAACTTTCAGAGGTTAGAAAAACAAAGGAATTGCCATGGGTTAGACCTGATGGAAAATCTCAAGTTTCAGTAAAATATGAAGATAGTAAACCTACAAAGATTGAAACTATTGTTATTTCAACCCAACATGCACCTGAAGTATCTAATGAAGAAATTACAAAAGCTATGATTCAAAAAGTGATAAAACCAGTTTGTGGAGAATTGTGGAATGATAATATCACCATACATGTTAACCCAACTGGAAAATTCGAAATTGGTGGTCCTCATGGCGATGCAGGTTTGACAGGCAGAAAAATTATTGTGGACACTTATGGTGGATTTGGAAGACATGGGGGAGGAGCATTTTCCGGAAAGGATCCATCGAAAGTAGATAGATCAGCAGGTTATATGTGCAGATATATTGCAAAGAATATTGTTGCTGCAGGTCTTGCAGAAAGATGTGAAGTTCAAGTTGCTTATGCAATTGGAGTAGCAGAACCCATATCATTAATGGTCAATACATTTGAGTCAAGTAAAATTCCTGAAGAAGATATTGAGAATATTGTAAGAAAACATTTTGATATGAGGCCATCTGCCATAATTTCTCAACTAGATTTGAAAAAACCAATCTATAGAACTACTGCATCATATGGTCATTTTGGAAGAAATGAGCCTGAATTTAGGTGGGAAAAAACCGATAAAGCAGAGATTTTAAGACAGGCCGCTGGACTTTAGTACATTTCGAAAATTAGTAAAAGGAAAACTTGAAATTTTTTTCAATTTTTTAAAATCACCAATAAAATTTCCAATAAGAATATTCAAATCATCAACCCCATAGTGACTCTTTGGATTATGTATTGCTTCATAGAAAGCTGACTCTAGATTAATTTTTTGCATGCTAACTTTTTTATTGTTAATGAAAATCTTTACAAATTTTTCAAAAGTGATTATTTCTGGTCCAACTAAATCTAAAATTTTATTAGAATATTTTTTTGAAATAATAGATTGTAGTATAATTTCTGCTACATCATTTACAAAAATAGGTTGCAGATTATATTTTCCTGAACCTGGAATAACAATTTTGCCTTTTTTTATTTGAGTATTAAGATTTTTTGTTAATAGATCATCTTTTCCAATGATATAGGAAGGACGGAAGATAGTATAATCTAAACCAGATTCAATAATTTCTTGTTCAGCTTTGTATTTAGAAATAAAATATCCTACTGAAGAATTTTTAGAAGTACCAAGACCACTATTAAAGACAATTTTTTTTATTTTTGCCTTTTTACACAATTTCACTATTTTTCTTGTTAATTCAACATTTACAGGAAGATAATCTGAATTTACAGTTTGTTTTCCAATTCCGATTAAATGTACAAGGGCATCACATTTTTTTAATTTTGGCAGAATTTTATTTTCATTATAATGAGATGAAATTACTTTTGTCTCAAGTGAATAATTTTTGAAATTTTTTCTAGCTAAACATACTGATGGAATTTTATAATTATTGAGTATTTTTCGGAGATTTTTTGCTACAAAACCATTGGAACCCGTAATAGCAATTCGTAATGAAGGCTCTTCCATGCTTTAGTCGTGTTGAATTGAATTTTAAAAATGCCTCCTTTTGGGATTTGTTCAAATTTTGAGAATTTTGTACTAAAATCATGCTTGGAGAACATATCTACGGTAAAAATCCCATCTGAATTTTAGGATAATCAAGAATTAATACGGAAATTAAAGTAATTTCAACGTGGAAGAAGTAAAAAAAGAAAAACTAAAGACGGGGTTTACAACTGGAACGTGTTCTACAGCATCAGCAAAAGCTGGTATTCTTGCAATAATTAATCAAAAAAAAATCGAGCAAGTAGATGTTACACTACCCAAAGGGAATTCATTGAATATTAAACTAAAAAATTGTGAATTTGATTTACGTAAATCTAGATGTTCCGTTATTAAAGATGGTGGAGATGATCCAGATGTCACTCATGGTGCAGAGATTATAGTTGATCTTACATTAACAGATTCTATAAACAAAATAGAAATTGATGGCGGGGAAGGAGTTGGAATTGTAACAAAACCTGGACTGGGTCTAGAAATTAATAAACCTGCAATAAATCCTGTTCCAAAAAAAATGATTAAAGAAAATTTGATAGAAGTTGCAGAAGATATTCTGAAAAAAAATGGAATTCATGTAAAAATTTCAGTTCCAGATGGAAAGAAGCTTGCAGTGAAAACTGATAATCCAAGATTAGGAATTACTGGTGGAATTTCAATTCTTGGAACAAGTGGTATTGTAATTCCATATTCAACAGCTTCGTTTGCTGCATCTATACGACAAAATCTTGATGTTGCTTTAGCAATGGGAAATGATACTGTAATACTTACAACAGGTGGAAGGAGTGAAGATTTTGCAAAAAAGATCATTGATCTTCCCGAACATTGTTTTGTAAAAATGGGAGATTTTTCAGGATATACTATTCAGCAGTGTGCAAAAAAAGAAATCAAAAAAGCTATTGTTGTTGGATTTATTGGAAAATTAGCAAAAATGGCATCTGGGGTAAAACAAACTCATGTTAAAGGTTCTAAAGTCGATATGAATTTTCTTGCTGAATTAGCTAAGGAGGTGAAAGTTGATGAAAAAATAATTGTACAGATTAAGAAGGCAAATACTGCAAGACATGTTCTAGATATAATTAAAGAAAACCAAGTAAAAGGATTTTTTGATATTGTTTGTCAAAGAGTCTATAAACAGATGAGAAAACACTCTCAACAAAAGGTTCCATTAGAAATAATTTTGTTTGATTTTGACGGTTCAATTTTGGCAAAGCAAACTGAGCAGTAAGGTATTTTATTAAAATAATGAGGATCCAAGCGTGGAAAATATTTCTGTTTTAGCAATTACAAAAAATGGTATAGAAATTGGTTCAAAATTAAAGGAGTTATTCCCTGTTTGGGAGATTTATGCTCCTTCAAAATTTTCTAATGATAAATCAAAAATTAATTGGTTTTCAGAATCTACAACTCAAAAAATTGGAGAGTTATTTCAGAAAAGTGATGCATTAGTATGTTTATTCTCTCTGGGTGCAGTAATCAGACTAATTTCACCTCATCTAAAAGATAAGAAAACAGATCCAGCAGTTATTGTAATTGATGATAAAACAAATTTTGTTATCAGCACACTTTCAGGACATTTAGGTGGAGCAAATGAACTAACAAATGAAATTGCCAATAAATTGCATGCAACTCCTGTGATTACAACTGCTGCAGATGTTAACAAAACAATTGCTGTTGATTTAGTAGGGAAAGAATTTAGATGGAAAATTGATGATGATTCAACTGTAACAAAGGTTAGTGCTCTTATGGTAAATGAAGAAAATATAGGAATATTTCAAGAAGCTGGAAAAAAAGATTGGTGGAAAAAAGAATTTCCAAAAAATGTTACGATATATTCAAATTTTGATAAATTAAAAAAATCTCAATCAAAAGGGTTTCTGATAATATCAGACAAAATAATTAACGATGAAATCTTGAAAAATGCAGTTGTATACAGACCGCCTACTTTAGTAATTGGTGTTGGATTGCATTGGAATACTTCTAAAGATACTATCAAAAATGGTATTAAAACCAGTTTTGAAAAATACAACCTGAGTTTGAAATCAATTGCAAAATTAGTTTCAATTAAAAAAACTCAGGATGTTCAAGGACTAATACAAGTTGGGAAAGAGATGGGAGTTCTAGTTGAATATGTTGAAAAAGAAGAGCTGGCAAAAATTGCAATCCCAAATCCATCTGCAACTGTAGAATCTTTTGAAGGAACTCCAAGTGTTTCTGAAGCTGCCGCTTTAAAGGGATCACAAGGAAGATTAATAGTAGAAAAACAGAAATTTCCACCAGATTTGACAATAGCCATTGCGAGGATTGAGAATTGAAGAGAGGATTGTTACTAATCGATAGAGGAAGTAGAGAAAAAGAAGTTAAAGAAGAATTAGAAATTATTAGTAGAAGAGTCAAAGAAAAAGGAAATTATCTATTTTCAGATTATTGCTTTCTTGAGGTGATTCCCCCTTATATTGAGGAAGGAGTTGATGAAGCAATAAAAAATGAAATAGATTCTTTAACAATTTTACCATATTTTCTATATCCTGGAAAAAAAGTAAAAGCTGCAGTTAATCAAGTAATAAAATTTCAATCAAAGACAGATGTAAAGTTTGTAGTCACAAAACCAATGACTATGCATGAAACTTTAACAAATTTGGTGGATAGCCGAATAAAATCTGCCTTAAAAGAAAACAATAATGATACTTTACAAAAAAATGTCGATGTTTTAATCATTGGTCATGGAAGTAAGGATCCTAATGCACATTTGTCCATAAAATATGTAGTTGAGGGTTTAATTCCAAAATACAAAAATGTCAGCTATTGTTTTTTGGAAATTGAAGAACCCAATATCGCACAAGGAATTACAAGTTGTGAAAAGAATAATCCAGAAGTGTTAGTAATTGTTTTTTATTTTTTACATGAGGGTGCACATGTAAAAAGAGATATCTATGAAGATCTTAATCCAGCTTTAGAAAAATCTAATTTGAAAAATGTGTTTATTACTAAACATCTAGGTGCTGATGAAAAAATGATCGATTTGATCATTGAAAGAGCTAGAGAGGTTGAAGTTGCAAACTAGGAAAGGTCAGTCAATAGAAGACAAAAGTATGCAAATTATTGATAATGAAATTGGTTCTCATAACTATAATGAAAAAGAATGGCCGATTGTTCGAAGAGTGATTCATTCAACTGCAGATTTTGATTTTGCAACCAAAAATGAAATAATTTTTCATCAGGATGCAATTAATTCGGGTGTACAGGCTTTGAAACAAGGTTGTAGTATTATAGTTGATGTTAATGGTGTTGCAGGTTTGATAAATAAACAAAATTTGAAAAATTTTGGAAATAATTTAGTATGCAAAATTTCAGATCAGGATGTTTCTGAAAGAGCTAGAGATGAGAACAAAACAAAATCTCAAGTATCTATGAGAATGGCAAAATCAAACATTGATGGTGGTATAGTCGTTATTGGAAATGCACCTACGGCACTTTTAGAAATAATTCAGATGATTAAAGAAAATGTCATTAAACCAGCACTTGTGATTGGTATGCCAGTCGGATTTGTGTCTGCTTCTGAATCTAAGGATGAGTTGCGCTCAACAGATGTGCCTCACATTACTAACAGAGGTAGAAAAGGTGGCAGTCCTTCAGCGGCAGCAATAGTTAATGCATTATTCAGATTAATTAAAGAAAATTCATCTTCTTGAAGATTTCTGACAGTTTTCAACAAATTGCTTTGCATAATCAGAGCTATCAAAATAAAGATGGCCATATGAAGCAAGTGTGTTATAATCGATTAGGCCATCTTTGTGATTCTTTATTCCTTCACCTATAGTTAGTTGATATGCAAATTTTGAATCACGAGAAACTGAATCAAGTTTAGAATAATGAAATTCATGGCCTTGTAGATGTTTTGCTGATTTGGATATTAGACAATTGGATGTGATTGTTCCTTTTGTATAGTTTAATTTCATTTTTTTAGTCATTTTGGTTTCCGCATCAAATAATCCAATCATTTTAAACTTTTTTTTACCATAATCAATTGATTTTGTAAGATACATCAGACCACCACATTCAGCATAAATTGGAGTTTCATTTTCAGCTAATGTTTTGATGGCTTTTCTCATTTTCTGATTTTTTTCAAGAGAATTACCTAATATCTCAGGAAAGCCTCCACCGATGTAAATCCCATCACAGTTTGGAACTTTCTTATCATGTACTGGACTAAAAAATTTAATTTTAGCACCTTCTCTACGTAATGCATCAAGATTATCCTGATAATAAAAATTAAAAGAGTTATCTAGAGCTACTGCAATTGTAGTTTTTTGATTTCTTAGTTTTTCTTCTTGAATATTTTTAATTGGAGAAACATTATTTGCAAATTTGATTAATTGATCAATGTCAAGATTATCTGAAATTTTTTTTGCAATGTTTGTAATTTTTTTCTGAAGATTCTGTTCTACTACAGGTATTAATCCTAAATGTCGAGAATCCATAGAGATTTCAGAATTAGGAATAATTCCTAGAATTGGAGTTTTAAGAGGTTCAAGTGCTTGTCTACATAGAGTTTCATGTTTTTTGCTTCCTATTTTGTTTAGAATCAAGCCGACTATGCGGGAATTTCTATGAAATTTCTTGAATCCTAATACAGTTGCACCTATAGATCTAGCAGTTTTACTTGTATCTAGAACCAAAATTACTGGTGCTTTTAGAAGAGTTGCAACATGATAAGTACTTGAATTACTAGAAGCACCTGAAAAACCATCATAATAACCCATCACACCTTCAATGATTGAAATGTCAGATTTTACATTTTTTGTAAAACTCTTTACAAGCTCTTGCTTTCCCATTAACCATACATCTAAATTTCTGCATTCGTTTCCTGAAACTGCTGATAGATAACTTGGATCAATATAATCAGGTCCAACTTTGAAAGGTTGAACAGAGTAACCTCTCTTCTTTAGTCCATAAATTATAGAACAGGTGATAGATGTTTTACCTACTCCGCTGGTTGCTCCAGCAATTACGAGTCTTGGAAATTTCAATTCGATCCATTTGGTCAGATTTTTATTTAAATTGATGGTTAAAGGTTCAATTTTATTATCAATCTTTTTACTTTGTTTATCATGATTAAGGAATATGGAAAAAAATAGTTTAGTTATAGTATATACTGGTAAAGGTAAGGGAAAAACAACTGCTGCATTGGGTATGGCATTAAGAGCCGTTGGACACAAACAAAAAATTTGTTTAATTCAATTCATAAAGGGTTCTTGGCATTATGGTGAACTTGATTCTTTAGAAAGACTTGCCCCAGAGTTAGATTTTATAGTAACTGGAAAAGGATTTGTTGGAATTATAGATGATAAAAGTCCTAAAGAAGAACACAAAAAAGTTGCCAATGAAGCAATTCAATTAAGTAAAGAAAAAATTGAATCAGGAAAATATGATTTAGTAATTCTTGATGAAGTAAATTATGCAGTAAATTTAGGTCTGATTGATATCAAACAGGTTATTGATTTAATTAAATCACGACCACAAAACGTGAATATTGTTTTAACTGGAAATTATGCAATGCCTGAATTAATTGAGATAGCTGATCTTGTGACTGAGATGAAAGAAATCAAGCATCCATTTCAATCAGGGATTAAGGCCAGAAAAGGAATAGATTTCTAACCAGCAACATTAAATTACACAGACTAAATTTTTACAACAAATGGCCACAGACGTACAAGAATTACCAGAACAAGGAGAGATTGTAGTTGGAACCGTTACTAAGGTAATGGATCATGGAGCATATGTTACTCTTGATGAATATGATGGGATACAAGGATTCTTACACGTATCTGAAATTGCGCCGGGTTGGATTAGATCAGTTGGGAGATTTGTCAAAGTCGATACAAAAAAAGTTTTACTTGTAAAAAGAGTAAACCTAAAAAGATCTGACATAGATCTTTCCTTAAAACAAGTTTCTACTGATCAGAAAAAGAAAAAATTGTTAGAAGTAAAACGATTTGAAAAAGGTAAAACGCTAATAGATAATATTAAAGAAAAAATAAAGCTGTCAGAAAAAGATATAGAAAAACTAGAAGATAGTATTTATTCAAAATATGACTCAATTTATGATGCATTTTTAGACGTTGCAAGAAATGGAACTTCTGTTCTAGAGAATTTGAAATTAGGCAAGAAGGTTTTAGATGCCATTGAATATGTTAGCTCAAAAATCAGAATACCTTCTGTAGAAATTCGTGGAATATTGGAGCTTGCAAGTACCAAATCCGATGGAGTTGAAATTATTAAACAGACTCTTTTGGATGTTATTAAAAAAGGAAAGGGTTCAAGCATAGAAATTACATATCTTGGAGCTCCAAAGTATAGACTATCTGTGACTTCACAGGATTTTAAATCAGCAGAAAAAACTATGAAACCTATTCTTGAGCAAATTCAGCATTCTATTGAAAAGAAAAAAGGTACTTTCAAATTTTCTAGGGAAGAATCAAAGAAAATAAGAGCGAATTAGTCATGCGTTTTCAATTAAGAAGATGTACTAAATGTGACACATATACTCTCAAGACTAGTTGTCCAAAATGTAATCAAGAAACAAAATCTGCCCATCCAGCCAAATTTTCTCCTGATGATAAATACATGAGATATCGCTTAGAAGAAAGATACAGGTAACTATTCTTCTAAAATTCTAATCTTAGTTATTTTTGCATCTTCTGGATTTACAGGTTGATCTAATTGATTGGTTTCAAGAGATGCAATTTTGTCAACAACTTCTTGGCCAGAAATCACTTCACCAAATATTGTGTATTGACCATCTAACCAAGGTGCATCACCTAACATAATGTAAAATTGAGAGCCTGCACTATTGATGTCAGCTCCTCGAGCCATTGAAACTATGTATTTACTATGTTTTTCATTACTGAATTCAGGTTCTATAGTATATCCGGGATCACCCTGCCCCCATATCTCACGAGATCCTGAAACAGTATTAGGATCACCACCCTGAATCACAAAGTCTGGAACAATTCTATGAAAAATAGTTCCATCATAGAATCCTGAATTTGCTAATTTTTTGAAATTCTCTACAGTGTTAGGTGCAATATCATCTTTGAATTCTATAGTAATATCACCATGATTGGTACTAATTACAGAAATTTCGTTTTTGTCAACGGTAGTTTCTTGAACTGATGATTGAATGTTTTTTGAAACATAGTCTTTGTTAATTTCGTAAATGAAAACACCAGTAATTGGTCCTGGTTGTTCACGATCAAAAGATCTGGATGAATATGCGAGCTTTAATGGTCCATCACCATCGGATGGATATTTTATATCCTTAGCATAAATTCCAGTATAACCTAGTCGATATGTTTCTGACTGTAAGTTTGTTTGGAGATTAACATATGCTAAAAGTGAAAAAGGAGTCATCTGTCCCAATAAGGAATTTTCCCAAAATTCTGGCGTACCACTAAATCCATCAGCCTCAAGATACTTTGATAATGGTAATCCTGCAATCCGCATAAACCATTGTTTCTTGCTTTCGTCTGCGCCTCCAGTCAATAGATATACTTCCTGAGGCGCTACCTGAATTTTTTGAGCAGCAATAAAGATTAGGATGTAATCTGCGTCTAACTCGTTTAACAGTTCTATAGCACGATCAGGTGGACTCAAAAGCATCTCTCCAAGTTTTTGAATTCTCTTTGTATCAAGAGTTGCATTATCCGCTAATGAAATTCTTTCACCCAAAGTAGTAATCCAATAACCATAATCCCACCAAGATGCAACCACAGCATTCTCAGGAGTATTATTCTTTAGCCAATCCATAGCATCTAACCAATCCTGATTGGAAATGTTGAAACTAGTACCGCCATTTAAAATTGTTGGTGGAGCTTTGATGGAATCAATCCAATTTCCTTTTGCAGGTAATGTTGTTGGTAACATAAGCAGGATAATAACTACTATAACAAAAGAAATTTTTGTAATTCTACTTGATGTTTTTACAAATTTTTTATCTTTAGTTTTTTTAGTTTTAAAAATTTCTGCAGATAAAATAGAAATTCCAATTGATGCCAGTATAATAACTGAGATAGAAGCAAAAAGTTCCAACCTAACAAATGCTGAACTTACATAAACTCCAATAATACCAAAAATTAAAGCAAATGCAATCATGTCACTAGAAATTTTTGATGCATATTGACGTATACTGTCTTTATTCCTAAAGATTAGCCAGATTCCAATTCCTGCAAAAATCATCAAGATAGATAAAAAGAAAAATGATTGAGCGGTTGTAGTTGTTGCATGTTCAGCAACAGAATCAACAAGAGGATCTTGGGTTGTAAGGAAAGGGTTGATTGCATTTTGGTATCTAAATGACGGTAATGGAAGAAATTTAGATTCATCATTTAACATAAGTATAGAGATACCAGCGATGAGCGAACCTCCCAAAAATGCAAGGCCATTTCTTAGTTTGTTTTCTTCTTTACTTATCTTTTGAATTACAATATTTGCAACTAAGAAAGCTGTAGGACCAATTAATGCAAATCCTACAACACTAGTTACAAAGTCTATTCCTGGTCTCTCAAATGATGCAGCAGTTAACATTAAAGATGAAACAAAAACAGGAATTGCCCAGATAATAAATGAGTGATCTTTTCTTAATAGAGGTAATACAAAGAAAAATAATCCAAGAGGCACAACCATGAATTGAATTCCTCCCCATGAGGCAAAACCAAAGCCAATAAATATTCCACCTCCAACTAGTTGGATAAAAGCAATTTTTTTGTTATTTGACTTTAAACCACTAAGAAAAAGATAGATTCCTAATAGTCCGTAAAAAAGTCCTAATGGTTCAGATTTGAACCAACCAATAGTTCCACGAACTATCACAGGAACAGAAATTGAAAAAAATAATGCTGCTAGAAGACCAGCGGTTGTACCTCCAATTACTCTAACTAAGGCAAAAATAACAATTGCAGTTAAAGAACCAAATACGACTGGGAATATTATTGTAAAATCATATAGACTTGAATTTCCACCAAAAATTTGGTAAAGAGTTGCAGCTGTAACATGCAACATTATTTGTGATGTAGCAGGCACATCTCTTCCTTGTGGATGCCAACTTCTATCATCATGCCATTCAAAATAAGCGGAGTAACCATTATCAACAATAAACTGAGTTGCTCTATAATTGAAAAATGGATCAAATTCATTTAATTCAAAACCATAATCTGCTGCTTGAGATCTGATCAAAAATGACATTGAGAAAGCAATTGCAAGAATTCCAATTATCAAAAGATGATGTAATCGAAATTCAAAATTTCCTACCGAAAATAATTGTAAATTTGATATCAATTATGATGACTGAATTTAGTATTGCTTATTACTCTTTTGAAGAATTTTAGAATCTTATTAATTAAATTTTAGAATTCTTAATTGAAAGAAAAATTCATGGAGTGTATGTTCCCTTCAGAACTGTTTCGTCCAAAATATGTTCTTTCATTGCTTCTTCAATTTGTTTTTTTGATGAACCTTGAGCTAAATCTAATTTGGTGTCCAAAGCATAGAGTTTGAACAAGTAAGTATGCCTCTTATCAGGAGGAGCTGGACCACCATAACCTATTTCTCCAAAGTCAGTTTTTCCCTCAACTGCACCAGAAGAAATTGAAGATTCAGAAATTTCTGAAACATTTGGTTCAATATTCCAAATTGTCCAATGAACCCAAATTTTTCCCACAACTGCTTGTGCATCGGGGTCATCCATAATTATAGCAAATGATTGCGTGTCTTCTGGCATACCACTAATCTCAAGTTGAGGTCTAGCATTACCATTTTTGTATCCATATTTTCTTGGAATTTCCTCACCATCTGAAAATGATGAACTGCTTAGCGTTAATTTCCCCATATTTGTGAATGATATCTTTGTTTAAGTTAAATTTTACTCGGTTCAAGTACTATTCTATCATTTGATAAAGAAATAATGGAGCCTCCAAGATTTTTTATTTTATTTTTTAATTCTTTATCAAGAGTAGCAACAATTCCTCCGTTATTTTCTATGTGAATACAAAGCGCATTATCTGCAAATTTTCCTGAAATAGAGATTTTTTTAAATTTTTTAATAAATTCTAAGGTTTTTTCTACATCGAGTTTTTTGTTAGGTTCATTAGATAGGGTCTCTAATTCGTTAACAACTACTTCAGGTACAACAAACTGTATTTGGCCAATTTCTGTATCAAGAGTTGAGAGATTTTTTATTCTCTTTGTGGCTAAGTGAATCAAAAAATTTGTGTCACAGATAACTTCAACCAACTACACCTGCTCCAATTAATCTCCATCTATCATCAATTCTTCTACTGATGGCTACATTTCCTCCTTCGAAAAGACATACAGGTCTTTTAAATTCTACTTGAATGTTTTCTGATTTGACTTGAGTTACTTTAGAGAGTAATGGTGCAGTTCCAATGTTAAGTCTTAAAGATTCTCCTGTTTGAATTGGTAATACCTTTGTTTCATTGACAGCACCTACTGCTGATTCAAAGAGATTAATTTCAAGTTTTGCAGTTTGAGAATTTTCTGGTAAAGAATCAGGTTTTCCAACAACTGAACCAATAAAAGAATCACTTCTTGTCATCGAAGGATCTAATTTTGTACCAATTGCCACAAGACCGCCTGGTTTTACAGATTCTACAATACCTGCAGAAGTTCCTAATGAAACAATCTCAGTAGTTATAGGTTCGTAAGATTTTTTCTTTTCATTAATTATTCCCGGTTTAATTTCGATTTCATCACCTACGTTAAGAACACCTTGAGTAAGACTGCCACCAATAACACCTCCTTTGATATCTTTTATTTTTGAGCCTGGTTTATTTACATCAAAAGATCTTAAAACATGCATTACAGCATTCTTTGATTCGTCTCTCGTAGGAGTTTCAATAGTTGATTCAATTGCACCAATTAATGCATCGATGTTTAAACCTGATTGAGCAGAAATTGGAATTATAGGAGATTTTGCAACACTGGTTCCCTTGACGAATTTTGTAATGTCTGAATAATTAGAAACTGATTCTTCGTATGAAATTAGGTCTACTTTATTTTGTACAATAACGATTTGTTTAATTCCCAGAGTCTGTAATGCTAAAAGATGTTCTTTAGTTTGGGGTTTTGGGACTTTTTCATTAGCAGCTACTACTAATAATGCGCCATCCATTAATGCTGAACCTGAAAGCATGTTTGCCATCAAGCTTTCATGACCTGGACTATCTACAAATGATACGACTCGTGATAATTCACTTTCCTGACCACAATTTGGGCACTTTGGAGTAGTAGAGTATCCAAGTGGTTCTTCACAGCTTTTGCATTTGTAAAATGCCGCATCAGAATAACCAACACGAATTGTAATTCCTCTTTTTAGTTCTTGACTATGAACACTAGTCCACACCCCAGTCAGTGATTGTATTAGTGTAGTTTTTCCATGATCAACATGTCCAGCTGTACCAATATTTACACATGGCTGGTAACCATATTTTTTTACATACGAATCAGGAAGAGTTTCTTTCCAGTGCAACGATCAGAATCAAAAGCTGGTATATGTTAAGTTATTCTTTTTTCTTAGAATCTTTACTTTCTTCTGAAGCAGGAGCTTCTTCTACAGGAGCTTCTTCTTTTGGAATTTCGCCATCAAATTTACAATTAATTTGATAGATTTCTTCAGAGATTGTATTTCCTCTGATTAATTTTCGAACTCGTTCTCCTTTTTCAGCTTTGTTTAATCCAACTCCTTTTGTCATAAGAACATATTTTCTTGCTGCACCATGAACATCACTACGCATTGGTACTCCAGATTTATCACTGCCGCCAGTAATTTTCAGTTTTCCAGTTAATCCAACAATAGAAGCATCAGCTTCATTTCCTATTTGAAGACCCAATAAAGGATTTACGTCACTATCTTTGAGTTCCTTAGTTTGGGATTTTCCTTTAATGTCTGATATTGTCAACTTGAAATTAGCCAAGTATTCAAAAAAAAAATTGAACGCCTAATTAACCTTTGGAAATAATTTTTAATTCAAAAGATTGAATTTGATTATGAAAGAAGAGATCACTTGTCCACGATGTGATAACAAGATGGTCAACATGCAAGCTTGTCATATGATTTGCAAAAAATGTGGTGCACATTTAGATTGTTCTGATAAAGGAAGTTTTTGGTGATTAAAGACCAGATCTGTCAGGAATATAATCAGCTGCCATATTCACTGCATTTTCTTTCATAATTTCAAGATATTTTTCGTAATCAGCTTCAAAGTTACAATGTGGACACTTTACAGATTTAATATCATCATCAAGAACTGCTACCTTTTCACATTGAGGACATCTTGCATCCATGAATAAATTACTATTTCAAACTATATAACGCTAATTTCTAAATTCGATTTGAGCGGAGTTAGTCTAGCCTGGTATGACGTCAGCTTCCCAAGCTGAAGGTCGCGTGTTCAAACCCCGCACTCCGCATTTTTTAGTTTTCGTCCTTGTTACTTTGATCAACTAATTCATTGATCTTTGAAACTATATCAGGATAGGTAGGAGCTGTAATCTCACCTTTTTCATTGATTTGTAGTTCTAATTTCTTTATCATTTTTTTCCGATGAATTAAACTATATTTCAACTTATTTGAGTAAGTTTACAGAATTTTTCAATTAATTCTTGACCATCTCTTGTCATTTCTGGATGAAATTGAGTTCCAAATATGTTAGATTCTTGGAATTGAATTATTTCATGAGCACAATTTTGTGATTTTGCAATAGTTTGAATAGATGTTGGTAATTTTGCTAATTCAAAGTGATGACTTTCAAATACATTGATTTCTTTTGTACAAAGAGAATTTTCCTTTAATATCTGAATTTTTTGTTCTCCTTTTTTGAGGGAATTTGTTTTTTTTATTGTTCCACCTAATGATAATCCCATTATTTCTGCGCCATAACATATTCCTAGTAGTGATTTTTCTTCTGATATTGCAATTTTAATTATTTTAGAATTGAGTTGATTCATTTTTTTATCGTTTGACCTTCTTCCAGAAAGAATAAACGAATTAAATTCTGATAGTTTTGATAATTCGATTTTATCATGTGATGTACTTTGAAAGGATATTTCTAGACTTGAGAGAAAGTCTGTAAGATTTTTTGTATATACTGAACCATTATCAACAACTAGTAACAACTAGCTGCCTACCTCAATTGAGATATAATGCATTTCAAGTACATTATCTCTAAGAATGATAGTGCCAAAGTTCAATAGATTATCTTCTTCCCAAAATAGAATTCTCTCGCTACGTGGTTTTACAAAGTCATCAATGAATTCTGATACAAGTTGTTCAGTATCTTCCCTATCTGCTTCTGTAAAGAAGAATATCTCACCTTCTTTGAATGATAGTGGGATCTGAACAGAAGTTGGTTCAACAATCTCTAGTTCTTCTGATTTAAAGATGGATAATATGGAATCTATCCTATCTGTTCTGCCTAATCCCACAGCATAATCACCATTTATTGAAAAAGATCGAGTTACATCACCTGAAAGTTTTGTGAGATATGCTTCAAAAGCTTCTTCTTGCGTATCTCCTAGGCCAACATAATATTCACCAGTAAATGCTGCTCCAATTGCTGCAATGGTACCTAGTTGTGCTACAACTCCACCGGCTCCTGCAGTATAGACTGGAATAAAGTAAGTATCCTGCTCTCCTACTTGATATAGAATATTGTCACCGATTCTAGGATTTCTTAAAAGAGTCTTTAGTTGAGCAAAATCAGGATCCCTATCTAATGCTTCTCGTACAGCAGTTGGTCCAATTAGTTTAGTGGTAGAGTTTAACGGAACTTCATAAAATTGCATCTTTCCTAGATTTGGCAGATCATTTTCAACTATCATGTATCCAGCAAGGTTCCTTCCTTGAGAACCCTTTAGTTCAAGAGATAAGAGACCGATAAATTGTATAGAATCAAAACCTGGTGGTTTTGCCTCAATATAGTATGTTTTAAGACCTCTTGGTATTTCATAAAATTCGTTTGCTTGAATGAATGTTTCAGCATCAGTTACATGATAAATGTTGTACATCTCTGTCTTCCAATTGAATAGCTCTACTGGATATCGAATTTGTTCTCGTAACCAAGAAGGCATTGGTTGGAATTGGTTAGCATATTGACTCGCAAACATTTCTGAGAAAAAGTCGTCACCAGTTTGTAGTAAAGTGATACTTCCATCATAAGTATCAATTAGAGCATAACCAACTAATCTAAGAAACGGATTTCCCATAGACCATGGAACATCATGAGTGTCAAATCCAACAATTAATGGCATCAACCAATATGTGTTAGTTCCATCAGTAACTGGTAGAGAATCTAATTCTTTTCCAAACAAGTTATACAGAAAATATGGATAAAGTGTTTGCATTCTCTCTGTGATGTCTTTGTATCTCATAATGTGAACTGGTTCAGTAGGAAAAGACAAAAGGAAGTTTGGTTCAAATACCCAACTAAGAGGAGGCGATAATGTCAGACCTCCTTCACCATTATAGAAAGCACCACCTAATTCGGCACTAACTTCTCCTCTAGCTGTTGGATAACCTGACCAAGTCTGTTGAAGTAGACCTCCTTCTCCGTAGTAAATGGCGCGTTGTTGGAAGAATTCACTGCTGTCTACAATTTGTCCATTAGTTGCTTCTAAGGTGAGAAAACCATTTGGAACATGTGTGTAAACAAGGTGTTCGTTATACCACTGATTCTCTGCGCTAACAGATTGAGGTAGTATTGGTTTCATTGATGCTGTCCAATACAAAGTATTATTGAAACGAAGAATATCATTGTCTTCAAAATCTACATACGGAATCAAACCAATTTCTGGTTTTAATTTTGCAAATGCAGCTTCCCAATCCCAAACTCGGATTACGTCTAGAACATCACTGTTTTGTTCCATAAAATTTGGAATATTATTTGGTGAAATTGATTTTAGTTGAACATCATGCGTATTTTCTTGAATTTTAAAGAGCTCTCCAAGATATTGATTAACACCAATTTGTTGTGAAGTATATGGACCTAGATACTCGAGCTTTCGTGCATCTGCAACACTATTGTTAACAGAAATTATGCCCCCAACAATAATTGCAATAGCTAAAATTGTTAGAACACGTATGTAGACATCTCTTTTTAGCATATGTGTTAGGATACGAGCCCTAATCCTATCAATAAAGGAAAATGCAATTAATGCAAAACCAACAGCTAAAGTTCCACCAATAGCATATCTAGTGTTATAATCAATTGCATCAGTAAAGAAAAGATTGATTCCTACCCAAATTACTCCAATTCCAATTATAGCTTCTAGAGTTGATACATAATTGAGATATCGAGGTTTTGATTCATTCAAGTCGTGAAGATAAGATGTTACAACTCCAATGACGTTATGAAGTCCAACATACAATACTAATCGTAGACTAATTGCAGCAAAAATTGGTGGAATTAAAAGTAGAAGTGCAGGAACCATTGGAACAACTTGATCAAAAGCGTATGAAGGATCCTCTGGTGGAGTTACAAAAGGCAGTGAAAACAATGTTGGTAAATTTTCAATTCCAAGAGAATTACCATCAAGGAATTCAGTTAAAGCAAAACCAAACATTACATTTGCAAAGAATGCACCAAATAGGAGGATCTTAGTTATCTGCCATATAACAAATTGAATTGGGCTGATTTTGTAATCCCTAAAACTTGAAATATTTTTTGCAACTGGTTCATGGGTACCTCTACCAAGAAAAGAGATTCCTGTGTTAATACCATACCAGAAAATTGATGAGCGTTTAGCAATATTTACTCGAATTAAGGCAATTGCGGACAGAGCAAATGCTGAAACAATTGAGTAGAAGAGAGGTTTTGTAAATTTGTCTTCAAATTCACTTACATTCATAGAAAGAATTACGCCTTGGTTTCCGACTATGAGTAAAATTACAACAGCTATTACTCCAACTATTCCCCATCTGATGTATTTTCCAGCATCAGGAGGTGGAGTTTCTTTATCAGTAGATGCGCTATACAAAATCAACGTACCTCCATCCGTGGTACATTAATGTTTTACCAGAAATACTGCAAAAAATCACTATTTCGTAAAGTTCTCTAATTATTACTAATTTTTTAGTGAGAATTTTTCTAGTTGTAAAATATCTATGCTATAGACGCTAAACCTTTGCAAATCATGTAGACTGCAGCATATTTTGGTACGGCAACCTTTTCGTTCTTGTATGGTCCAAATTTCTTATTTTTTAGACTAAAATCAATGGGACAGTTTGCTGTAACCTCGATTGATTCATCATCAATAAAACAGGCATCAGAATAAGGATTAAATTCTTTGAGATTATTGCAAAAAATTTTTGAAAGACCGCTTTTGCTGTTGATAGAACCAGGTAATCTGAATATTCTATGAATATCCATAGTTACATTAGGATCTATCATTACTCCTATTGTTTTGGCCATGACTTGAAGTTGATTCTGAAACGATGAATATCCTTGAGTCATTAATTGAGTAATGGTTTTTGATCTCTTAGATTTTGAACCAAAGAGTTCTTTAGAAACTCTTCCTCGCCAGCCTTTTTCATCAAGTTCTGGAAAAGAAGTTCTATCTTGATTAAATTTTTTCAGCCCAAATTTTTCTGGAATCGCACCATGAAACATAATATAATCTGCTAAATCAGAGCGTTCTCTTGATTCAAGTTTTTGAAATTGTGAATTAAATACATAGACATGAAAACCTTCATTTCCTGAAAAATATACATGAATATCTTCTTTGTTAATTCCTAAATCATTTCGTAGAATCTCAGAAAGCTTTTCTATTTCTTTTTTTGCGCTTAAGATGCAATCAGAACATGTTAATGATTTTGATTCAATTTTTGAAGAGTTGCAACTAGGACATGTTAAATGATTTTGAAAAGTTTCGTTACAAGAACTACATTTTTTACAGGTATGGTTTGCCCTACAATCAAGATTCAGATCTTTTGAATCTATATCAAAAATTAGATCTGCTTCTTTCCAGTTTTTTTCTTGCATTGGAAGCGATGGAAATGAGTAATATGCATTAGAGCAATAAACATCTGATGGCTTGTTTGAAATTAACATTAGATGAAGCTCTTTGTCGTCTTTAACACTAAGATGCCTAATCATTCCTGAATCAAATTTTTGATATCCAAATTCTCGTTCTGATGGTTTTTCTGGAACGTGAATCAAATCAAAATGATCAAAATAATATTTTTTGAAAGCTTCTTCTAGTAATGCTATATCATTTTCATGCATTTGCTGTCTTTTTCTTTCCAAATTGAAGTGGATTAATGATGTTATCACATTCAGGAATGGCAAAACAAAGGTTTTGACTTCGTAGTTTTTCACAAGAGGGACACGAGTATTGTGTACCGCTTCCAGAAGAGCCTGCTAGGTGATTGAGTTGGTATAATGTTACTTTTTCATTATAATCTGGAGCATTTTTGAAAAGAGGTGCTATTTGTTCAACAGATTGCCCTCGTTTTAAGAGAAAAGTTCCAAGCATAAATCTGCCTGAATGTGGGAGATTTTCACCTTTTTCAAGTTCATCAATAGCATGCTTGATGCATGGTGGATATTCACCGGATATAATAGGAGCGATATAGAATTGCTTTGATAAAGAAACTAGCTTCTGTACTGGTTCTTCAAAGGCATTTGACATTGAAGGAGTGTTTGCTGATTGAATCTTAGAATTAATGTAATTACCGAGTTCTTTTCTAACTAGTCTGATTGTTTCATGTGGTGTCAAAAACACCATACCACCTTCGACTCTTCTATTGACTAGCTTCCATTCTCTTTCATGAAAATTAATTGAATGTGTTAGATAATCTGATATTGGAATTACAAAATTATCATCTTGTTTTGTGACATTTACAGAAAAGAGTTCTTTGATAATTCGTGTTGCTAGTTCCTCTTTTGTTTTGTTTGAAAAATTTGCCAAGTCTCTTTCTAAATATTTTTCAGCACGCCGGGCTTCAGCAAGAGCAAATCGTTTGATTAGTGTATTCATGCCACTTAGTTTTAACAAAACAACAGCAAGAAGAAATGAAAATACTTCTCTAGGTAAAGCAGAGTCATTTGTAGTCTGATTATCTATCAAGTCAGATTTGTAGATCTTGCCATTGGCAGCAACTTCAATTCTATGATATGCTTTATCTACAATTAATTTTAGGTCAGGGTCAGTACCAAATTGTTCTAGAGTAAAGCCTTTGTCTTTAAGATATTGACCCGCATCTGCCAAAAAAGGATATTTTGCTATTTCATCATGTCCAAGTGTAATCATATCTTATTCTTGCAATATTACCTTAAAAATTGGTTCGCCGATCAAATTTTTTCTAAATTGAAATACGGGTTTAAATTATGTTCAAATAAGTTCCTTCATATGCAGATCGGCTGTCATGTTTCAATTTCAGGTGGAATTAGTAATGCTGTTGATAATGCCGTTGAACGAGAATGTACTGCTTTTCAGATATTTACACGAAATCCACGTGGTTGGCATGCAAAAGACTTGGATAATGACGATATCGATGCCTTCAAAGAAAAACTAGATGCAAGTAAGATCGATAGATTCTCAACTTGTGCACATATGCCTTACCTTCCCAATCTAGCTACCCCAAAAGAAGACTCATTCTCAAAATCTGTTGATGCCTTTGTTAATGAGGTTAAAAGATGTGGCATGCTTGGAATTCCTTATTTGGTGACTCATTTGGGAAGTCATTTAGGAACTGGAGAAGAAAACGGAATTAAAAAATTAGTCAAAGGACTAACAAAAGCATCTGAAGTAACAAATGACGTTATGATTTTACTTGAGAATACTGCAGGTCAGAAAAATTCTGTTGGTTCAAACTTTGAGCAACTTGCAGAGATATTCTTTCAATTAAAACCATCAAACCGATTTGGAATATGTTTGGATACATGCCATGCTTTTGCTGCAGGATATGATCTAAGAACAGAGAATACCGTTAAACAAACATTTTCAAAATTTGATGATGCAATTGGTGTTGAGCATCTAAAGATAGTTCATCTTAATGACTCTAAAGGAGAAATTGGTTGTAGTTTAGATAGACATTATCATATTGGATTGGGCAATATTGGAGAAAAAGGAATGAGTTCTTTCATTAAAGTAATTAAGAAAAAGAAGATTCCAATGATTTTGGAGACTCCAATTGATGATATTCGAGATGATTTTGAGAATATCAAAAAAGCAAAAGAGTTATCATAATTAAAAATTTATGATAAGAATGGATTGAACAAGCATGAATTATGACGACGTAATGAAATTAGCACTTGAGCGTGGATTCTATTTTCCAAGCTGTGAAGTTTATAGCGATGCAAAAGCTGGCTTTTGGGAATATGGACCTTCTGGAGTAAGTTTGAAAAATAAATACTTGGAACTTTGGAGACGGGAATTAGTTCGCCGTGATGGAATGATGGAGATAGACGGTTCACAAATAATGTCGCAATCAGTTTTTGAGGCTTCTGGACATCTGTCTAGCTTTGCAGATCCAATAATCAAATGCTCACAATGTAAGTTAACATTTCGTGCAGATAGAATGATTGCTGAAGCTTCAAAGATAGAGATTCCAGAAAGCGCAGACTTGAAAGAGTTTGATAAAGCAATTTCTGAAAATAATATTAAATGTCCTAAATGCAAGGGAGATTTTGGTACTGCACAAAAATTTAACATGATGTTTAAGGTAGGAATTGGACCAGATGCAGAACCTGCATATCTCAGACCAGAGACGTGTCAATCAATCTTCGTTGATTTTCCAAGACTGTTTAAGACTATGAGGGGAAAGCTTCCTTTAGGAATTGCACAAGTTGGCAAGAGTTTTCGAAACGAGATTGCACCAAGACAGAGTCTTTTGAGATTACGAGAATTTTACCAGGCAGAGATTGAAATATTTTGTAATCCAAAGAACCTCAATGAGTTAGAAAAGTTCAAAGAAATTCAAGATACTATCATCAGAGTCCAGATAGATTCTGAGTCAAAAGAGATGACTTGCAAGGAAGCAGTAGAGTCTGGAGCCATTCCAAACAAGTTTGTTGCATACTATCTGGGAATTTTATTAGAATTTTATGAAAAGACAGGCATTGACATTACAAAAAGTAGGTTTAGAAAACTAGGTGATAAAGAAAAAGCATTCTACGCTGAAGTTGCATTTGATTTTGAAGTAGAGACTACAGTTGGTTGGTTAGAACTAGTTGCATGTAACTATAGAGCAGACTATGATCTTGGTGGTCACGCAAAAAAAAGCAATGAGAAATTTGAAGTGATGGATAATGACGAAAAGGTTCTTCCACACGTCTTTGAGATATCAATGGGAATAGACAGGAGTCTGTATACTATTTTGGATCACAGTATAAGATATGATAAAGAAAACGAGAGAACTGTTCTTTCTGTGAAACCTTACCTAGCACCAGTTCATGTTGGAGTTCTTTCTTTAGTGAAAAAAGATGGGTTGAAGGAAAAGACTGATGAGATATTTCAGGGATTAAAGACTAGGTTCGATGCATTCTTGGATCATTCTGGAGCTATAGGCAGGAGATACAGAAGACTAGATGAGATTGGTGCTCCTTTTGCCATTACAGTTGATCACCAGACTCTAGAAGATGAGACTGTTACTCTTAGAAAACGTGATTCTATGGGTCAAGACAGGATTAAGATTTCTGAAATTGAAACTTTGCTTTCAAAAGAGATT
>CAWTZF010000009.1:0-55824 GCA_963920015.1 uncultured Nitrosopumilaceae archaeon
TTTGTTAAAGAATCTACGTAACCCATTGAAGAGGGGTACATTGTATTTCTGCTTGTTATTTGGTAGTAGTTTTCGTACTCCACAATCTTGCACTACTCGTTCCATTCGTTTTCTGATGCTATCTGGCTTTAGCTCCCTGACAAAACCACCTGATTTTTTGAATAAAGAGTCCTCTGGCCTTGGAACCCGATGGGTCTCACGTATCCAAGATTCCTTGTAGATTTGCATTATGTCTAGCCACTCAGGCGTGACAAAGGCAAAATATTCGTCATTAGAGTCTGCATAGATTTTGATCATTCCACATACCGGAGCATGTTCAGATATTGATTCAGTCACGTCTTCAGGCTCCCATACAAAATTGCCCTCATCTGTACGATATACTGGATAGATATTTTCCCACTTTAGTGGAAATCCACCTGACCTTATGCCAGAGCAGGCACCCAAAACAACCATGACGTCCTCCATTGGGTCACAGAACTTTCTGATTTTTTGGATTTCTTCTAGAGTATATCCTCTGGATTTGTCTTTGATGTCGTTTTCATCAGAAATTAAATTGTAAATTCTAGCCCAGGTCATTGGAACATTGTTCATATCAAAAAGCTTCTTGAGTGCTTTGAGATTGTTTGTCACCATAGTTGATTGGATATAATCAGGATGTGTAACATCTAGTCTGGTTTTTTCCATTAATTTTGTTACAAGTGTAATTATTATAGATTCTGCCCATTTAGGATCAGCATTAGCTTTGTTGACAAACTCATTGACACGAATCTCAAAATCTGCATCAGAAAATTTTCTTTTGTAGTGTGGTTTGCTGATATTTTTTAGAGTGGGATCACCCTTGAGTATTGGTTTGAGATATTCACATACTGTCTTCTTGAGCATGTTGGCATAATTGAGTTTAGTTGAGGGATTATTCAATGCAGAATAGAATAGATTAACTGGTGATTCTGTAATTTGTATTACTTCTTCGGGTTTTATTTCCAACTGATACAGTATAGTGTTGTATCTATATAATGGACATTATTGTCTCATATCTTTACCGATTCTATAGAATCGTGGCTTGCTTGAACTAAGCGGATTGTAGAGTTTAGATTTGCTCGTAAATGTGGAATTTGTGTAGATTCAATGAAGATAGTAATTTGTTTATCAAAAGAAATTTCAGTTTTTGTTGGATTCTCAGGATAAAACTTGTTATCAGTATGTATTGAATCAAATATTGCTTTTGTTTTTTCTCCAGCATCAATGGTTAGTTTTGCTTCAAAGCTTAATGTCATATGCTGTTCCAGCTGTTTTGAAACCACATTTTTTGCATTTCCAAATTCCAACAGCTTCTCTACCAAACTGCTTTGAACCACAATCAGGACAGGTTCTCTTTTCCTTTAATTGGAAATGAATTTTAGTATATTGTTTTCTAAGCTTAATGCCATATCGAGCGCCTAGTCCTTTTAGTGATTTCTTTTTTGCCATTTTATTGTCCGTTTTCTTTGGCTTGTTTGAGAATTTCTCTTATTTTTGCGCCAACAGAAACTGAGATTTCGCCACATTTGATTAATTGTTCTTGTGTGAATCCATGCGTTCCACCTTTTTGTAGTGCACAGATATTGCCATCAGAGTTGGTGGTTATGGTGATTCTGGCATCCATCGAATCCCATTCATCACCATTTGGATCAACTATGATATACTCGTCAATCTTTCCCATAGTTACAGAAACTGGAATTGTTGTGATTGGAGCATCTGTTTCTCCATCTTCAATTAATACTGGAGTTTCGTCTTGTATCTCCCATTTTGGAATTTTAGTTGTTAAGATTGCTGCAGTTGTTGCATATGAACATGCATCAAACAAATTTCCATCAACATCAATTACGCTATTATCGGAAAATATTCCAATTACTGATTTGTCTTTTTTAAGAACAAGTTGTGACAAGTCTATCATTCCACTCTCTCTTATTCCTCTATCAACTACTCTAGCTAATTCAATTACTGCGGGTCCTGGGGGTCCAGTTTCTATATCTGGATGTGCTAGGGGAAGAATTTCCGCAGTACAGATGAAAATTCCTTTATCACCCATATCAGGGAAGGGTCTGTCTGGTTGTACTTTAATTCCTGTAACTACTTCAGTATTTCCTAGAAAAACTCTTGCAGAGCCATTAGCTTTTGGTATTACACCAGTTTCAATTTTTAGTGGTCGTGGTTCATCAAATGCTCTACCATCTACTCTTTTTCCCTGCTCTAAAAAGTCTAAAATTTTATTTTTCTTTAATACATCAACAAAAGTTCCGTGTGCCATTAATCATTACCACCATTACCAAAAAATTTGTCAGTTAATGCTTTTTTCTGAATTTCATAAACCAATTTGCATCCACCAATAGCAGTATCAACACATTTTCTATATTCTTCAGGAGTTAAGACACCATCTAATTGAATTAGAGTAATTTTTTCCAAGTTAGGCATGTATCCAACTGGCATATCTGCCTGACCTGCTTGGTCTTCTTCATTGTTAACATCTAATACTATAGTATCTGCTACTTTGCCTGCAGCAATTGCAGAAACCATATCTCTCATTGGAATTCCAGCATCTGCAAGTGCAACCGATGCTGCATCAAGTGCTGCACAGCGAGAACCTCCATCAGCTTGAAGAACTTCGATGAACACATCAACTGCAGTCCTTGGAAATTTTTCAAGCATAACTGCAGCTTCTAATGCTTCTTTGATAACTTTGGAAATTTCAATTTCTCTTCTTGAAGGTGCAGGATTTTTTCTTTCAGTAACTGAAAAAGGAGACATGTGATATCGACATCTCAGAATTCCAGTGTCAGTGTTAGACAAATGTTTTGGATGAACATCTCGTGGACCAAAAACTCCTGCTAAGATTTTATTTCCACCAAATTCAATATAAGCAGAGCCATCTGCATTTTTTAAAACGCCAGCTTTAATCATAATTCGTCTAGGTTCGTCAATCTTTCTACCATCACAACGAATTCCGTTTTCATCTAGTAATACAACATCAGTATCTCTTCCACCCATTTTATTCACCGTTTGACTCTAACATCGATTTTATCCTATCAGTAAGATTTGCAATATGTGCTTGTTCATCAACCATTCGAATGGCCTTAATTGCCTTTAATAATCCACCTGAATTTTCACATGAAACAACAACCCAACCGTTTTGGCCAATGGTGACTGTTGCACCAGTAGCAACTTCAATTATCTGAATCATGGTTCCACGTTTACCAATAAGTCTAGGTACTTTGCTAGCAGAGATCTCAACCAACTCTCCTGATTCGATTTTCCCCAAGTCTCTATCGGCAATAGTAATTAAGGGATCACGAGTTCTGTCAAAATTTGCAATTCTTGCTGCAACAAGATCTCCTTTATCAAGTTTTGAAGTTAATTCGTCTGCATGTGCAGAAAAGTCTCTCCCAAAAACGTCACTGGCAGGTAAAAATCCTACATAACACGAGTTAATGTCAAGCTCCCAAGAAAGAGAAGTATGAGATTTGACTTTGCCAATTACCAAGTCGTTAATTTTTGGAAAATATTTTCCTGCAAGAGGGATTACTCTAACAGTATCATCATAAATTTCAGAGATCCCTATAGCTGTTGCGACTATTCTGTCTCCATCTTGCGTAACATTTTGTTCTGGTCTGAACGGACCAGTAGTTATTACATCACCAGGAAGAACGTATTTTCGTTTAGTATTTTCCATTAAGTTTTAACCTCAACTGTAGCAGTGCCTTTTGTTATAGAACCTAATCTATCAATCACGTTGGGCCTTGCTGCAGCCGGTATTTCAAGTATTGCTTTAAGGGAACCATTTGCAAGCCAATCTTCTCTTTTCAAAGTTCCCGTTGATTTTAACACAGAATATGATTTAGCAGCATATTGAGCTGGAACAATAATTTCAAGTTCCAGATTTTCAGACTTGAGTGGAATTATACTTCTAAGATTTTCTACAATGTCTTTGATTTGTTCATCAGCATTCTTGTGAGGATCAACTGAAACTCTTGCGTCTTTCATTGCTTGTTCAATTCTAAGAGGTGGATGTGGTAAGTGTGAACGTGGATCAACATACGTTTTTGCAATTGACTCTACAATTTGCTTTCTTTTTTCTTCAATCATTTTGCGTCTTTGATCAGTCGTTAAATTGAGGTCTCCTTTTTGCATAATTTTTTGTGCAATTTCAGTAGGATCTTCAGTTTTGAAGGCTTTGAGTAATTTTTCAGTTGATGCTCTAGTTCCTTTACTAGAATCCGTGTAAATTTCATCAGAGACTAAAATTGATGAAATATCCTTCTTTTTTCCAAGTTTGTATTCAAGAGCAGGATCTGGTTTGACTAGAATTTCGAATTTTTCTCCTTCAAAAGAATATCTCACAACTGAAACATCGACCATTACAAACAGGATGGGCAGGTCTGAATATTTATCTATACTTTAAAACACGCTAGATTTTTATTTGGACTTGAAAGTTTTTCATTAAGATTTGTCTTCTTTAGATGTTGTTAGTCAAGATAAGCAAAGAATATCCGTTAAGCTAAAGGGAGTTCCACTTCATTACGCCAATGCGTTAAGAAGAATTTGCTTAAATGGAGTTCCAGTATTTGCCATTGATACAGTAGATATAATTGAAAATTCTTCAGTACTGGCTGATGAGGGATTAGCCCACAGACTTGCTTTAATTCCGTTAAAAACGGATCTTTCAAGATTTGTAGAGCCCTCTAAATGTGAATGTAAAAGTGAAACAGGTTGTTCTAATTGCAGAGTAATGTTAGTTTTAGATACTGATGCTTCTGATACTACTCGAACTGTTTTTTCAAATGAACTTACTTCAGAGGATGAAGATGTAAAACCAGTTTCAGATAAAATTCCTATAATACAATTAGCTCCAGGACAACGAGTCAAGTTAGAAGCATATGCAAGACTCGGTAGAGGACAAGAACATGCAAAATGGAATTCAGCTAACATTGCAGTTTTAACTGAAACCGATAAAGAAGATGAAAGAATTCTAACTGTAGAAACTACAGGATCTCTTACACCAGAACAAATTGTTCTTGCGGGTGTTGATGAGCTTGAAAATCGTCTTGGAGAATTTAAAACTAGTTTGGCAGAACTGAAAGCCGAATAATCTAGCACAGACATTATATTTGGGGTTTTAAAAGGCATTATTCAAATGAGCAATCAAATAGTAAGACGAATGGCAAAAGATCTTAAAAAAGCATCAACTAAAAATGATGCTCCAATTTGGTCCAAATTAGCCAAGATGGCAATGAAACCTTCTTCTGCAAGACGAACAATTAATGTCAATAAAATCAACGATCTTACCAAAGAGAATGATGTAGTAGTCTGTCCTGGAAAAGTTCTTGGGATGGGAATTATTTCTCATAAAATTACTTTGTGTTCATTTTCAATTTCCAATTCAGCTGCAACTAAAATTTTAGAATCGGGTGGAAAAATTTTGAATTTTGATAATATGATTGAGCAATTTCCAACAGGTAAAGGAGTGACTATACTTGGCTGAACAACAAGTTGTAAAGACTGACAAACCTATTGTAGTTGATGCTACAGACCACATTGCTGGAAGACTAGCATCAAATGTTGCCAAATTATTGTTACAAGGCAACAGAGTTTCAATTGTCAACTGTGAAAAAATTATGATTAGTGGTTCTAGAAGTAGCATCATTAAAGAATATAGAGACTTTTTAAAAATAAGCAGTATTAATCATCCAAAGCATGGACCTTTCCATCCAAGAAGACCAGATACTATCATCACAAGAATGATTCGGGGAATGCTTCCCAGAGAAAAACCATCAGGAATAGCAGCCCATAAAAGATTAAGGGCATATATTGGATCTCCTAAAGAGCTCAAACCATTTGAAAAAGCTCAATTTGAAAAAGCAAAGATTACAAAGTCATCTGCAAATTACACTACAATGTCAGAGCTTGGAAGAACAATAGGGTGGACTGAGTGACTGTACCAAAGACAGAAATCTATTTTGCAACTCGTAAAACTGCAAGCGCTCATGTTTACATTACCAAAGGTGTCGGAAAAATTCGAATTAACAACGTTCCAGTAGAAATGATTCAACAAGAAACAGCTCGAGAAGCAATTTTAGCTCCTTTAGAGATTGCTGGAGATTTGAGAGAGAAGATTGATTTATCTGTTAGAGTAAGTGGCGGAGGTTTTATGGGACAAGCAAGTGCTACTGCAACTGCAATCTCAAGAGCATTGACTGGTTGGACTAAATCCAAAAAAGAACCAAAAGATCATCCATTTCCAAAATCTACAAGAGAAGATCTTAGAAAAAGAATTGCAGAGTATGACAAATATCTCATTAGTGGAGATGCTAGAAGAAAAGAACCAAAGAAATTTGGTGGACCTGGAGCCAGAAGAAGAAAACAAAAATCATATCGTTAGGCCGTGAAAGCAGTAATTTTAGCTGGCGGCAAAGGATCGCGTGGAAAACCATACACGGATTTCTTTCCAAAGGCAATGACGCCATTTAATGAAAAACCTATCATCGATTACATCATAAAATATCTGAATTCATTTAATTCAATCAGCGAAATAATTATAATTTCTGATTTTGAAGGATTAGGTGGACAGATTAAGAATTATCTTGAAGTAATAGAGAATAAAAAGAAAATCACATTTGTTCAAGATTCTCAATCTGGAACTGGAGGTGATTTGTTACACATTGCCAAAAATCTAAAAGGAACAGACGAGTTTTTGCTGTGGTTTGTTGATAATCTTATTGCAATGGATATTAAAAAAATGCTGAGCCAGTTCAAGACAAAAAAAAGTATTGCGTGTGTTGCAACAAGAACAAGACGAAAAGAAGAAACAGGTTTTGCTAAAGTCAAAGATGGAATAATTACTGAATTTAAAGAAAAACCAGTCATGAAATTGCAAATGTCTGAATGTCTTGGGATCTATATTCTTTCTACTGAGATCTTAAAGAAGATAAAATCTAAAGCAAAATCAAAAGATGTTAATTTATCATTTGATATTCTTCAGGATTTATCAAAGCAAGGAAAAGTTAGCGCATTTGATATTGGAGAAAAACAGTGGATAGATGTTGAATCACCAGTTACATTAGAACGAAATAAGAAAATAGCAATGCAAATTATAAAACAGATGGAATAGTAGAGTTTTTTTCAAATTCAGAAATTTTGTCTTCATATTGTAGAGTCATTTCAATATCATCTAATCCTTCAAGAAGAATTTTCTTATGATGAGAACTGATATGAAATGGAATAGATTCTAAATCTTTTTTAATTGTTTGATTTTGTAGATCTACTTCAATGGTATCAGAAATGTGTTCTAGTTTTTCAACAATGGATGGTTCTAATGTTATTGGAAGTAATCCATTTTTGAAACAATTGCTGTAAAAGATATCTGCAAATGAGGGGGCTATAATTACTGCAAATCCATAGTCTTGTAAAGCCCATACTGCGTGTTCTCTGCTTGAGCCACAGCCAAAATTTTCGCCAGTCACAAGGATTTTGGAATCTTTGTATTTTTCATCATTTAAAACAAAATTACTAATTGGTTTTTCAGCTTTATCATATCTCCAATTATAAAATAAAAATTTTCCAAAACCAGACTTTGTAACTAATTTCAAAAATTGTTTAGGAACAATCTGGTCAGTATCTACATTTATCTTTCTAAAAGGCGTAACAATACTCGTAATTTTTTTAAATGTTTTCAATCAATTCAACTCCATCTCACGAACATCTACAAAATGTCCTGCAATTGCAGCAGCTGCTGCCATTACTGGACTGACAAGATGAGTACGGCCACCTACACCTTGCCTTCCTTCAAAGTTTCTGTTTGAGGTACTAGCACAGCGTTCTCCAGGCTCTAAAATGTCTGGATTCATTCCCAAACACATACTGCATCCAGATTCCCGCCATTCAAAATTCGCATCTTTGAAAATTTTGTCAAGACCAATTTCTTCAGCTTGTTTTTTTACCATTTGGGAACCAGGTACTACCATAGCTCTTACGTTAGAAGAAACTTTTTTTCCACTAACAACTCTTGATGCGTCAATCAGATCTTCCAATCGAGCATTTGTACATGAACCAATGAATACTCTATCAATTTGAATTTCAGTAATTGGGGTTCCTGGTTTCAAATCCATGTACTCTAAAGCTTTTTCAGCACCTAATTGTTGACTCGAATCGCCTTTAGAAAATTCTTCGGGAAATGGAATCGTTGCTGTAACATCACATGTCATTCCAGGGTTGGTCCCCCAGCTAACCTGCGGAACAATCTCATCAATATTCAAGGTAAAGCTTTTTGCAAAATTCGCGTTTGGGTCTGTTTTAAGATTCTCTTTCCAGTCATCTACAAGTTCATCATAATTTTCTGGAGTGTATTGTCGTCCTCTGAGATAATCATATGTTTTTTCATCAGGTACAATAAGGCCTGCTCTCGCTCCAGCCTCAACTGACATATTACAAATAGTCATTCTTTGCTCCATTGAAAGATCAGTTATTCCTTCTCCTCGGTATTCAATGACAGTTCCAGTTCCACCAGCTGCACCGATGTTTTTGATTATAGAGAGAATAATGTCTTTTGCAGTTACGGCAAACGGATTTTTTCTTTTGCCCTCAACTTTAATTTCAAAGGATTTGAGTTTTTCAAGCCATAAAGTTTGAGATGCTAAAACATGTTCAACTTCACTAGTACCAATACCAAAGGCCAAGGCGCCAAATGCGCCTTGTGTAGAAGTGTGACTATCTCCACAAACAATAGTAGTTCCAGGAAGAGTGATTCCTAACTGAGGTCCAATAACATGAACAATTCCTTGATTTGGGCTGTTAGTATCAAATAGTTGGATACCAAAATCTTTGCAATTTTTTTCTAGAGTATTAATTTGAATTGCCGAAGTTTGATCAATAATTGGGAGAGATCTATCAGTTGTAGGAACATTATGATCCATTGTTGCAATAGTAAGATCTAGTCTGCGAATTTTTCGATTATTCATTCGAAGACCATCAAATGCTTGTGGTGAAGTTACTTCATGAATTAGGTGTCTGTCTATGTAAAGAAGTGAGGGACCATCTTCTTTTTCAACTACGATATGAGAATCCCAGATCTTTTCAAATAATGTTTTTGACATATTGTTTCTTTATGGTTTAAATTTAAAGAGTCCACCGGCCTCAATAATTTTTCCAATCAACTCAGAAAATGGTTTCATGGAATAAGTTTGGTTTTTAGTTAAATTCTTGATCTCATTTTTGTTAATATCAATTTCAAGCTCATCAGTATTTGAGATATTTTTGTAAGTGTCTTCATCAATTTCAATTGGTAAAAGAAACGCTCCATCAACTGAATTTCTGTAAAAAATTCTAGCAAAGGATAATGCAAGTACGGCCTTTATTCCTGAATGCGATAGGGCGATTGGAGCATGTTCACGAGAAGAACCACAGCCAAAATTATGGCCAGCTACAATGAAATCTCCTTCTTTGACCTTCGAGTGAAAATCAGGATCTAATCCTTCCATTGCATGTGTAGCTAGTTCTGCATAATCATGAATCTTTAGATAAGTTCCGGGAAGTATAACGTCAGTGTCAATGTTATCTCGCTCATATTTCACAACATTTCCTTTCAATTCAAATCCCTCGGATCAGTGATCTTTCCTGTTACTGCAGATGCTGCAGCTACTAATGGAGAAGCAAGATATGTTTGTGAATCAATATGTCCCATTCGTCCTGGGAAATTTCTGTTTGTTGTGCTAATGCAGATTTCATCTTTAGCTAATACTCCCATATGTGCACCACAGCATGCACCACAAGTAGGAGGTCCTACTGTAGCTCCTGCATCTAAGAATATTTTGATAAACCCTTTTTCCATTGCTTTTTTGAAAATCGAAATAGCTGCAGGTAAAACCTCTGTCCTAATTTTGACTTGACGTCCTTTTAGAATTTTAGCTACGGCTTCCAAGTCTTCTAGTTTTGCTCCGGTACATGAACCAATGTACGCCTTATCCAACTCAACTGAAGGTGCTTCTCGTACTACAACAATATTTTCTGGAGAGAATGGTTTTGCAACAATTGGTTCAATCTCAGATGCTTCATATTCGAATGTTTTTGCATACTCTGCATCATCATCACCATTTACTGGATTTAGATTTGTTGCTCCTCGAATTGTTAAATAATCGATTATCTTTTGATCAGATTCAATAATTCCATTTTTAGCACCTGCTTCTGTAGTCATGTTAGTTAGCGTTAGACGTTCTTCAACAGACATTTCTGAAATTCCTGTTCCTCCAAATTGCATTGTTTTGTAAGCTCCACCATCTGTTCCAATATCACCGATGATCTTCAAAATGAGATCTTTGGCCATTACATGATCAGGAAGTACTCCGTTTAGCTTAAAGTACAAGGTCTCAGGAACTTTAAACCAAATTTTTCCATTTAGTAGAACATATGCAACATCTGTGTGACCTAGTCCACATGCAAAAGCACCAAGGGCACCTGTTGTGTTAGTGTGAGAGTCTCCTCCAACATACAATTCTCCAGGAAGTACCAATGCCTCTTCATGGGATAATGTATGACAAATGCCATATTGACCCATTCCGTATTTGAAGTGTTTTTCAATTCCGTATTGTTTTGTAAAGTTAGATAGTTTGACAATATTTTCTGCAGACACTTTTTCTGCAGAAGGAACGAAATGATCTTCAGCCACCCAAACTTTTGATGGATCCCAAAGTTTTTCGGTGCTGATTCCTTGTTTTTGTAATTTATCAAACACTTTGATGACACCAGGTCCTGAGACATCATGAAGCATGACTTTATCTACATTAGCGAAGATAACATCATCAGGAGCAAGTCTATCCTTTCCTGAAGCACGTGCTAAGATTTTTTCAGTGATATTCACGTTCGAAAAGGCTCGTTTTAGAGATTAAAAGCTTTTCAGAAGAATAAAAAGGAAAAACAATTCTAAAAAAATTATGCCTCTTACTGTTTCACCCATAAAAGCAAAAAGAGAAGAAGGAAAGTTTGATCTGTTTAAGACCATTTTAGATGCTATAGCGAAAAACAAGATTAGACTAAAAAATGGCGATGTTTTAGTAATCTCAAGTAAGTACGTCTCTAATTCTCAAGGAAGAATAATTGATATTAACAAAGTGAATCCATCAGAGGAAGGAATCTCATTATCCAAAAAATTTCAGATGAACCCTAAGATATCTGAAATAATTATCCGTGAATCAGATTTTGTTTTTGGCGGAATTTCTGGATTTGTTATAACTTCTGCAGACAATATCATGGCTCCAAATGCTGGAATTGATAAATCAAATGCCAAAAAAGACAAGATAATTTTGTATCCAAATGAACCCTACTTAGTTGCAGAACAATTACGAAGAAAGATTTTCTTAGAATTATTTATTCATGTTGGCATAATCATTGTAGATAGTAGATTGATGCCCGCTAGAGTTGGAACAACAGGTATTGCAATTGCATGTGCAGGAATTGAACCAGTCAATGACATGCGAGGTCAAAAAGATTTAGATGGAAATCCCCTAAAGGTGACTTTCCAAGCTGTTGTTGATAATTTAGCAGCTATTGCAAATCACAAGATGGGCGAAGGTTCTGAATTAAAACCATTTGCAATAATAAAAAATTCTGGAGCAAATCTAACTGATCGAAAAATCCAACCAAGTGAGATGACAATCTCGCCTGATCAATGTGTCTATGTTAGAGGCTTGAAAAATCCTGCAAAAGACTAGAACGGTTTAACTTTACACCAATTTTTTAAAATGCTGTTCTTCTGCTTTAAATAGAGGTTTTTCTGACGCAAGTTAAATGGAATATCTCACACAGTACCCAAAAACAATTTCATTTATGGATGGTTTGAAAGACAGCATCAAAGTAGACAAATCTAGAGTTGAAGAGCTGCAAGTTGTTGTAAAAAAAAGCATTGATGATTTGATGAAGATCTTCAAGAGTGAAGGGTTTACAAGAGTAAAGTTTGAGCACAAAAAACCTTCTCAGATAGGACATGGTCTTAATTTGAAACTCAAAAAACCTTGGGAGATGCACATAAGATTTGCAGACATGAAAAATGGATTAATTGCAATTCATGCAGAAGTTGAAGTCTCACGGGATTATTTACAGCATCTATTTTGTCAAAATACTCCTGTAATCTATGAAATTGAAGAGATGCTAAAGAAACATCAAATTGATTATAAAATTTGGAATAAGAGAATTAGCCAATACATTCACACAGTATTTGATAATTATAAAATAAAGTTATCAACGCCAAACATTCCTGTATTTGCATGGAAGCCTATGGTCTTTGCAATTGGAACAGTTTGCGTGTTTTACTTGTGGAAATATCTCAACACAATCTAAAATCAGAAAAATTTTGTTATTCTAAAGCAGAATCTCCATTTTTGATTTTGTAGATAATCACTTATTTTATTTCGCCAACCTTTAATTACAATTTTTTAGCCGTTGTTATTGTGAATGATGAACTACTTGAAATTCATCTAAAATTTTATGGAATTTCACCATGGGAAATTGAAGTAATTTATGGTTACTTGAATTCTAGATTTGCTGTAGTAGAAGAAGAGATTGAGCAAGATGATGAAGATTATGTAAGTATGCTTGATTTTGAAATTCCTTTACCTTTCAACGTAGAATTCTTTCAATGGTTTGATTTTCGCCGATGGGAAAATCTAAAATCATTATTCAAAGAAATGAAAAGAAGGCGTGGAGAAAAACACACACTAAAAATCCAAATTAATTTTGCAGGAACGCCTAACATTCGTTTTATTGCAGATAGTACTGAGCGCCAGTGGTTTAATATGGCTGTCGAGAAGATAGATTTTGTCTTAGAGTTACTACCATATCATTTGGAACCTCAAAAATTGCCAGAAAACGTCTCTGAAGTTATTTACAAGTTTGATCCAAAAGCTGCAAGATGGCGATTAAACACAGTTTTTTCAGGTGATAAAAAATTCGTATTCAAAGATGATGGCTGGAAAATTGCTAAAAAAGAATCACTATAGATCTTTTTCCAATGGCTCTAACAAAGCATGAAACTCTTTGTATTTTTTTTCAATAAACTCTAAGGCCTCGTCAAGTTTTTTGGATTTTCCATACTTGTATCGAATCAGTTCACGATGATGCCAGAAATTTTTTCCATCTTCTAAGCTGAGAGTCGTAAAGTAATCAGCTCCTTTTAATGAATCTGGAATTTTAATCTCATAAGGGAATAACAATTCTAAGATAAACCACTCATCACCGTCAGGATAATCAGAACCAGTATCAATATCAAAAAAGATATGCAACAGATTTGATTGCATTAGACCATCAGCAGAAATTTGGGGATGTTTTACATTGGATTTTTTAAAATCAAGATTAACAAGTTGTGGTTCAAAGAATCCTTTGATAATGGATTTTCTAAATATTTTATTTGCTTCAGCTATATTCAATGGTAATGTGATCTTGTACAAAACTTGCTAATAATTCATTAGGTATTTTTGTAAAAAATTGGTTTAAACTTCTAATGAGTCTAAAAGTTTTGAGACATCTGTAATGGGTTTTCCATTTCTAGAGATATTTTGTAGTGCAGGTGGATTTTCTCTGTAATTTGGTATTTTATCTTGTAATCTTCCTGTATAAGTAGTGATTATTTCGTTTTTGTAAAAAATGCCTGTTGGGATTTTGTTTCCCCATTCAAGTGATTTGATTAGGGCTTGGGTTAATTTTTCATTTAATTCTGATTCTTCGCTGTAATGTACGACAGGATCATACCCATGATCTTCTAATTTGTAAATTCTGGAATGACGTTTTTGTGCTTCTTCAACCATATCTTGGCCAGCATACCAGTCTCTTGTGTTGATGTCATTGTATGTTGGACATGGCTGTAAGACATTTAAAAATGCAAGACCCTTATGTTCAACTGCAGCTTTAATCAGATCTTTTAGATGTTTTACATCATAAGAATATCCTTGTGCGACAAAAGTATAACCACTAGCAACCGCAAGCCCAATAGGATTTACATTGTAATTTGTATTAGGAGATGGAAGTGATTTTGTTTGTTCACCAAGCTTTAGGGTTGGAGATGCTTGACCTTTTGTTAATCCATAAACTCCATTATCAAAAATAATGTATACCATGTTGATGTCTCTTCGGCCTGCTGCAACAAAATGTCCAGCTCCAATTCCTAATCCATCACCATCACCACCTACTGCAATAATATTCAGATGAGGATTTGCAAGTCTAGCACCTTGTGCAAATGTCAAAACTCTTCCGTGAAGAGTATGAACTCCATACACATTGATAAAATGAGAAGTTTTTCCAGAACAACCAATTCCAGAAAATATTACGGCTTTATGTCGTGGTATATTCATTTCAGCTAAAGCCATTTGTATTGAATTAACAATTCCAAAATCACCACATCCTGGACACCAATCATTATGAACATTAGTCTTGTAATCAGCTAGCTTAAGCGCCATGAGTTAGAACCATCCTTTTTTCTGCATTTCCTTCAATAATTTTTTTGAGAGATTGATAAATTTCAGTACTAGTCATTGCTCTTCCAGTATATTTTAAAATAAAATATTCTGGCTCAATTCCAAGGTTTTGTTTGAAGAGTTTTCCTAACTGTCCAGTGTAATTTGCTTCAACATCAATGATTTTCTTTGAACCATTTAGTAGAGATTTAACATAATCAGTTGGAAATGGATGAAGTAATTTTATCTGAATAAATCCAACATCAATATTTTCTTGTTTTAGCATATCCAAGGCATCAAGAATTGGTCCTTTTGCTGAACCCCAACTGATTATGGTGTATTCAGATTGGCCAAATGATACAGCCTTGTCTTCTTCTGGAATAGTCTTTAAGATGTGGTCTAACCTATTCATTCTCTTATCCATCATCTTTACTCGCATGATCGGATCCTCAGAAATGTGACCGTATTCATCTCTTTCATCTCCTGTATTCCAGAAAATTCCATTTTCTAAACCAAGTTTTGATCTTGGCGAGATTCCATCTTCTGTAAATTCAAATCTTTTGTAATCATCTGTATCAATTTTATCTAGCAGTTTTCCTCTATCGATTGTAACTAAGTTTGGATCAAATCTTTTACAAGTAACTACAGAGCTTGAAAGAAACTTATCCATCAAATGAATTACTGGAACTTGATAAACGTCTGCAAAATTGAAACACTTTGCTGTATCATAGAAACTTTCTTCAATGTCACCAGATGCATATACGATTTTTGGAAATTCTCCATGACCTGCATGAATTGCAAATAAGAGATCATCTTGTCCATGTCTGGTAGGAAGTCCAGTAGACGGTCCACTTCTTTGATAGTTTGTAATGACAAGAGGTACTTCATTAATTCCAGCCCAGCCTATGGCTTCTGCCATTAAAGAAAATCCAGGACCAGATGTACAGGTTGCAGAACGCGTTCCGGTTAGAGCTCCACCTATTGTCATTCCTAATGCAGAGATTTCATCTTCAGTTTGAACTACAAGAGTCGAACCAGGTCTATCGCCTTCTATCTCAAGTATCTCATTAGCTTCCAAGTATACACTTTCATCGGATGCTGGAGTAATTGGATAATATGGTTGAAACCTACAACCACAAACCATCTTTCCAATTGCTGTTCCTTGATGACCTTGAGCAAGAATAGTGTGAGGTTCTTTTTCAGTACCAGTTAGTGTGAAATTAAATCCAGAAAACTCTGAAGTTGCTTTTTCATATGCATAATTTGCGGCTTGTTTGTTGATATCAGCAATCTGTTTCTTTTTTGCAAAAATAGATTCTATCGATTCTAGTAAAGGATCTATTGGCATCTTCAGTAATCCTAATGATAATGAAACACCAAGAACGTTAAACATTCTAATCAAACCTTTCAGTTTTGGATTCTCAGTTTGTTCAGCAATACTAGAAAGCATGCCTTTAAAGGAAATTGAGTAAAGTTTCACGCCTGATTCTTTGAGAATTTCTAAGACTCCTGATGTTGTGAATGGCTTGTTCTTCGATTCAAGTTCTTTGTGCAGACGAAGAACAAATGGTTCATCCAAAGTATGAACATCATCAGTGGAAATTGATTCTAGATCAGCATCATAAATTAAAGCTCCATTTGACATAATTTCGTTGTAATGTCTGAATATAGTTTCAGCATCATAAGACGTCATTAATGTTACATCATTTACATTTGAATGAATTTTCTTATCTGATACTCTTACCGTAAAGTAACTATGTTCACCTTTAATGTTTGAATAGAATTCTCTTTTTCCAAAAATTTGATAGCCCATTTGAGCACATACACGCGAAAAAATATTGGCAGCAGATTCAACACCACTACCCTGAGGTCCGCCAATTAACCAAGAAATATCAGTTAACACAATTCAGAATGTTGCAAGACTGAATATTAATAATGCGGTTAAAAAAATGAGCTATCCGCCTGTAGCTGCATCAAATAATGCACACTCACACTTGTCACGTTCTCCACAAAAAGGACAAACACATTGACATTTTTCTAGTGGGTTTCCACATTCTACACATATTGCAAATTCTTCTTCTGTTTCGTTGGAGCCCATCTCGTTTTCACTATAACGGAATCTTATAAATGGTTTAATGCGACTGGTCATTTTGAAGATTGCGTGCACCCAAAAATGAAAATTCTACTCACAAGAAAATTGCATGATTTTGCATTAAAAGAATTAAAAAAGCGATATACAATTGAAGTTCATTCTGGCAAAATTCCAATGCCAAAAGAAAAGCTAATTAAAAAAATCAAAGACAAAGATGGGCTAATTTGTTTTCCTTATGATATCATAGACAAGCAAGTAATTGACTCGGCAAAAAAACTCAAAGCTATTAGCACCTACAGCGTAGGATTTGATCAAATAGATATTGTATATGCAAAGAAGAAAAAAATCAAAGTTGGTTATACGCCTGAAGTACTCACAGATGCTACGGCTGATTTGACAATTTCTTTGATTCTTGATTTGCTTAGGAGAGCAACTGAAGGAGACAGGATTATTCGAAAAGGCCAGTGGAGGCAGATTTACGGTGCATACGACTATGTAGGAACTGATATGGCTGGAAAAACCTTAGGAATTCTCGGGTTGGGTAGAATTGGGCAAGCAGTAGCAAAAAGAGCACACCCATTTGGAATGAATATCATATATCATAATAGACACAAACTTTCTGCATCCCAAGAAAAAAAATTACATGCAACATCAGTGTCAATGAATGAGTTATTTAGAAAAGCTGATGTACTTTCAATTCATGTTCCGTATACTAAGGACACACACCAGTTTGTTGATATGAAATTGTTTAAGAGAATGAAACGTAGTTCATTTGTAATTAATACTACACGTGGAAAGATCATTAAAGAAAAAGATTTGGTATCTGCATTAAAACAAAAAATAATTGCTGGTGCTGCACTGGATGTCTTTGAAAAAGAACCGATTTCAAATACACATCCTCTTACAAAGATGTCAAATGTTGTTTTAGTTCCTCATATTGGAAGCTCAACAATTGAGACTCGCACAAAAATGGCAGAGATTACAATTGAGAATCTATTTAGATGTCTTGATGGAAAAAAACCAATCTATTCTGTCTAATTAAAAATTATCTCAGAATTATATTTTTGAAGTAAATCATCGTATAGTTTTTTTCGTTCTAATTTCAAGTTTTTATTTTCATCATACATTTTTGTAAAAAATGCACCAATTACTCTTTCATCTTTATCATTAAAGAAACGTACGCTAAAGCTAGTTCTCTCTGGCTTTTCTTCTGTAACGAATTGTGCTTTCTTTATAGTCTCTTCATTAATGTGCATGTGGCATGGCCCATCATTATCTCCAATAGTAATCCATTTTTCTTTCTGTCTTATTCCTAGAGAGTTGCTCCTGATTTCACTGACTGCTCCTTCACTTTTTATGACAAAAAGAATGTCTTCAATTTTTAGTAAATCAGAGAGTATGTCTTGTAGCACTAGATTTTGTTTCTTTTCTAAAATATTTCAACGTTGGCTAGTCAATTTGGATAAAATCATCAGGGTTTCCCTTTACACAGTCTGTTCCAACAGCCTTGAGTAGTGAGAAATTGATTTTTCCACTAGGAATTTTGCCGTCATTTTGAAGGATATTGAGCTTTCCAGTGACTATGCTCTTGTGTTTTTGGCAGGTTACTCCAACCATATACTCGTCTTTTTCGACGACCACAGAGATTACAAATTCGGGAGGATTAACGCATTGTTTTCCATGTTCTTTTACTGAACACCGGTCTGGTAACATCAAAAAAAATCATTTGCCACATGATATTAAGCTTCATTAATGAATTTTCAAGTTGATACTAAAAGTGGTCTATGGTTTGTTCAAAATTCCAAAATGACTCTTTCGGTTTTTGTGGATAATCTAAAAATCCTTTGTTTTGTAGTTGCTTTACAATAAAAGCTGCATATGCAGGAGCACCTGTTGCGCCAGGGGAGTTATAGTTTACAATATGAAATGAATTATCGCCAAATATCTCCAAAATATCTTTTACAAATTCTCCTTTTGGCGAGATTACAGGTGTTCTGATTCCTGCAGTTCCATGTTCAGGAAAATATTTAGGTTGCACTTTAGGAATAAATTCCTGTACTCTATGGACCATTGCAGTTTTTGAGATAGAACTAAAGAATTCTTTTGAGATTAATGATAGGAAACTTGGATTTGTTAAAAGACGTCGTACATTTCCTGTTAGAATTTCTTGGGCTTTTGAGATAGCCTCAGATAATTCGCCAGTATATCCTTCATAGGTTTCTGGTGTTGGAACAGGAACTGCATTTGGTCCAATTTCAGTGGTTCCATTAGATCTTTTAATCCAGTGAGGATCCAAAAAAGGAAACTCTGGAAACTTTGCAACTGTGTAGATGTTGGTTTTAACTAAATCTTGATGTGCTTTATCAGATATCCAGTATTCTCCACGAAAATGGAGATCATTGAATTCATTTGCTAAATCAAACTTTTGTGCAATATCAAGTGAATTACCACCTGAACAGTTGATTACAAATTTAGTAGAAAGTGATTCTCCGTCTGCAAAGCTTAAAGTAATTTCAGAATCTTGTTCTATATCATCTACTTGGTGATTAAACAGGAATTTGGTTCCATTTTTTTCAGATTCTTTTTGCAGTTCTCTTGTAAATATTCCATAGTCAGTTGAGACATCACGACTGCAATATAGACCAGAATATGCTTCTAGATTAGGTTCTTTTTTTGCAAGTTCTCCAGAATCAAGTAATTCTACTTGATCTTCAGGAATTCCATTCTCTGAAGACCATTTCATGTATTTTTCAAGAGTTTTGTGTTGGTCTTCATCTAGAGCAATTTCAATTGTTCCTACTTCAAACCATGGTAGGTCTTTCTTTTTTGCAAGAATCTCCCACAAATCATGAGAGATTAGAGATGAAATTGCTGATGATTTTCTTTTTTTAGGATCAAGATAAAATGGTGAGTGAACTACACCGGTATTTCTACTGCTAGTATGCATTGCAACTTGTTTTTCTTTTTCAATAACACAGACTTTGATGTCATATAATGTGGATAGCCAATACGAAATTGTAGTTCCTAATATTCCTGCTCCAATAATCACAACATTGTATTTTGACAATAATCGAATTTATGAATATGAACAATAAATGACTATTGGATGAATCTATTCCTTTTCAACATCTTTTGAAGACTCTCTTTCTTTTCTATTTGCTTCTTCTACTAAATCTTCAGGCAATTGATCAAAATATTTGATCATAGTATCAGGAAGTTTATTTTCTGGGAATGGTTCTAACGGGATGAATTTTCTTTTCTCTTCATCATCTTCTTTTGCTTTTTCCCATTCATCAGTATATTTCTTGAAATCACTCCATCGGGTATCAGCTTGGGCAATGTCTTCCCCTAACTTGTTCACATACCAAATCAATATAGTCAGTCCATATGAAAAATTATTTTCAAAGTACGTTGGAATATCTGTAGCAAGTGCCTTTGAATTAAACAAGTAAGCAATTTGTTCAAGTGTGTCAAGATATTGTTCAGCATAAACTGTACAATCTAATTTGGTTTTCAGATGTCGTTCTTTATCAGTTAAATCAGTTAGTTGTTTTCCAAAGCTTGTAATAATGTTCAGTAATTGTGCTGCACCTATTCCATCATTTTCCGGCAATTCGTCATAATAATACATAGTAGCAGGTAAAATAGATCCAACTTCAATGCCTTCTTCATCAACGATAGTAACTTCAGGAAATTCAGTAATTACATTCTGACCATCTTTCCCTCCTTTGCACCACCATCTGAAATCACGCCATCTATCATCTTGGCTTATTTCATCGGACCTATTCCAAGAAGCCATAATTTCCTCTTGGGTTTTTTTAATTTCCTTGCTTTTCTCATCTTGGGATTGTTTAGTATCAACGAATTTTTCATACCAATTCCATAGATTTATTCCAAGTGAGAATTTATTTTCAAAATAATCAGCGGCTTTCTTTGGAATTATGTCCTGTTTATAAAGAGAAGAAATTTCTTCCAAAGTGTCAAGATATCGTTCAGCATAGATGGAACAGTCTGTTTTGGTTTTCAGATTACCTTCGTTCTCAGCTAATTTGTCCAAATCTTTGCTGAAACTTTGAATAATTTGGATAAATTCTCCTTTTGATAAACCATCCTCTTCTGGAAGAAGATCAAATGAATCATACAGACTATCTGGCAAAATTCTGTATTTTTCTTCTTTTGGAATGATGGGTTGATGTATTATTCCGAAATCGTTTTGTAATGCGGTTATTGGATGTTTTTCATTTAATAAACACCAAGCTCTAAATTCGCTCCATCTTTCTTCTTCTAAAAATTTGTTAAGAGAAATTGTAAGCTCTTTGTCATTCAATTCAGGAAGTAATTTATTTTTTAAATAGTTCTCAACCATTTCTTCTCTTCTCGCAGATGGATGAGCTTCGAGATATTTTTCAAATTCGTAATCTATTGCTTCATGTCTTGTCTTGTGATATCGTTCTTTGAAATCGTTTAAGTCCTCTGATGTTAATTGTGGTAATTTCTTTTTTGGTTTTCTAATTCTTAAAATGTGCCGTTTAGGTGGTTCTCTATGTGGCAGGCACCATAATGGTCCTGAAGATTTACCAATTCCAATTATATCAATGCTTAATCGTACTACATTTTTTTGATACCAGCGCCAAAGATCTATTCCATATGAAAAATTATTATCAAAAAAATCAGATACTGATTTTCCAAAATTTTTATCGTTAGATAAAGTGGCAATTTTTTCTAAAGTGTCAAGATAACGTTCTACATAAAGATTACAATCTAATTTTGTTGTAAGATTTTTTTCTTGTTCTGAAATTTCTCGTAATTCTTCATCATATAGTTGAATTAATTCTTGAGTACGTTTTTTTATGTCACGTCTTCGGTCAGAAACTGTAACTATTGCAGCTATCGCTACTGCAACTGCTGCTGTACCAACGCCTACTGCAAGCCAGAGATCCTGAGATGCCCACCATAAAAGCACACAATACTCACCTTTTGATTCCTGCCAATACTCACAATGGTTAGTACCAAATGCAAACTGAAAAGAAAAACTAATGAAAAAGAACAATAGAGTTACAATCCCAATTTTCCCCGTGTCCACAAGTGAAAATGAAAATCGTTTCAATATATGACTTTGATCCTACCTTAGTGTATTCATAAAATGTTAATGGCGCCGGGAGAGAGATTTGAACTCTCGTTCCCTTGCGAGAACGCGCTTTATGGTGTATTATTTCCAGGCGCGCGCCCTACCAGGCTAGGCGACCCCGGCACAGTCTTTTCGACAAAGTAACTCCGGCTAATTTGATTATATAATACGTTACTCTGATGAAAAATTATTTGAAGATGTTAATTGTGATGGATTTTTTGATTGTTTTTTGTTCTGGATCAAGACCACTTGATAATATCTTATAGACTCCTTGTAATGTAGAATCACCATCATTTTTTATTTGGTCCCAAACAAATGAAACTTCTTGTTTTGGTTCTAAAACAGAGATTACTTGAGCTGCAGTAGGAGAATACGTTTCAATTCCATCTAGTTGTGTAATCTTCAAACCATATGATGCATCAGAAAAAGTCAGTGGGACAGTTCCTGAATTTACAATTCGAATTGATATCTCTTCACCTTTTTTAAAATCAATTTTTTCTGTAACAATAGAAAGTGAAGAACCTTCTGTGAAAACTAGTTGATTTGTGGTTTTAGTTTCAATAAGAGTTACTCCCAGAATAGCTCCTGCTGCAATACCAACACAAATACCAATTACCAGTCCTCGGGGAATCAATCTGTGAAACCTATCTCAATTTAGTTTTTATTAGTTGTTGGCTTTGAGTGCCAGCTCTTTGGATATGTGCTTGGGGCCATGATAATTCGTTTTGTTTGAAATGCATATCCTTTGGTTTTTTCTGTAATTTCTGATTCATCCATTATTGTCTCAGCAAGTGCAACTGCTTCTCCTTTTTGTGTGTAAATTGCAACAAGATCACTTTTCTTCAAGTTTGGTGAAATCTCTAAGATTCCTGGAATGGCAAGTTGTGCTCCATGACACATCGCATCAACTGCAGAATCACGAATAACTACTGATTTTATTTCACTTAGTGCATGCTCTATTGGTTGGATCATCTTCAAAAGTCTGGAATCGTCTTTTTTTTCTTCCCAGATTGCATATGCATTTGCTAGTTCGTGCATTGTAACTAGATTAGTTTTTTCATTGAATTGGTCTACTCTAGTTCTTCTCAGCTCAATCATAGAGGCCCCAGGTCCTAGAATTTCACCCATATCGTAAAACAGCTTTCTGATGTAGGTTCCAGCCTCACATAAAACTCGAAGAAGTACAAGTCTCTCTTTTTGTTCTAAAAGATCCAATTCGTAGATGTGTCTAATTCGGGTCCTACGTAATACAGATGAGCGTTGAGGGGGTTTTTGATAAATTGCGCCCCTAAAGAGACCTAGAATGTTTTGCATTTTTTCTTCTGATGGAAGTGAATGAAACCTTCCCAAAGCTTGGTATTCTTTTGGACCTAAAAGCAAAACACCGAGGGCTTTGGTTGCCTCTCCTAATCCCAATGGAAGAATTCCAGACACTTGCGGATCCAAAGTACCACTATGACCGATTTTTGGAATCTTTAGAATTCTTTTTGTCCATGCAACAGTTTCATGGCTTGTTGGTCCTGGTGGTTTATCTAAAATTATTAGGCCATAATTGAGAAGTTGCTCTAAATTTCGCTTATCATAGTATGTACCAAATTCTTCATTGGTGATATCCTGATCAACTACAGTTAGATTTTCGAGTTGTTTTAGCGTCAAAGTAGTTCTTTTACAGTAGATTTGGCTATTTCAATCACTTGATCTGCATTTAGATTATCAGTGTTAATTGTAATATCAAAAACAGATGGGTCTTCACCAAAATCAAAATTGTATAGTTTTTTGTACAGAGTCCTGTTTTCATCATATCTTTGCTTTGTGATTTGCATTGCTTCGTCTTCACTCAGGTTATCTCTTGTTTTCATTCTCTTTGCGCTATTCTTATGAGAGCCTGCAAGCCAGATTTTGATTCCATTATCAACTAACCAAGGTAAAGTATAGCTAGTGATAATCATGCCACCTTGGTAAAATAATGCTTTTAGTTTTTCGTCTACTTTTTTATCAAATTCTGGATTTTCTGCTCGTTGAGCTAGAAACTTCATTCCATCTGGTGTATCCCACCAATCATCGCCTTCTGAATCAAATCCTTGTTCTTTTGCAAGTTCTTTTAAGACATCACCCCCACTCAAGTACTTTAAACCAAATTCTTTTGCTAGTCCTATGGCTACAGTTGTTTTGCCCACTGCAGGTGGACCAGAAATGATTACTGATTTGGTCAACCAAGATCCATTTGAGTTTTAGTAAACTTCATGATAATCCCGCTAAATGCAATCGAAGACAAGAAATACCATGCCCAAAGAAATAGTTCATTTTCTTGATCACAAAAAGTTTGCTCTGCTACTTTTTCAGCTGTACAAGTAAGATCAAACCATCCACCAGGTATCACATTGAGTGGAATTGGAGATAGTGCAACTGTGTAAGTAAAAAAGAAAGGCAACACAAAATAAAATATCAAAATCAATGGTACAAATGTAATCATCATAGGTCTCATGTTCATCTGCATCATCTCCATACTCATCTTGTTCATGTATGAAGATTTTTTGCTAAGATCGCTAATCTTTTCTTGGTCTTTTGATCTAAAAGCTGCCATTCGTTCTTTTTGCCAGCCTTTTGTTTCTTTCATTATTCGTCTTAGCTTGTCTTGATCAACTAGCTTTCTTCTTACTACAGCATTAAACATGTTTAGTAAAATTCCAAATGCAGTAACTCCAAACATTGTTGCAAGCACTCCTTTGATAAATGGATCATCACTTCCTAGCGCTCCTCTTTCTCCAAAGAATGCAAAACCTCCTTCTTGTAAAAAGATAGACTGCAAAAAGATTAAGACAAAGTCGATTTCCATTCTTACAACCCTATAGCCTTAATTACGGATTCAGCTGCTTCATCAACCTTTCCCTCTCTGTTTAAAATTGGCTTCATAGGAGAACCCGAGAGAACTGAGCAGGCTGATAGCATGGCATCTTGGACGGCTAGTTCTTTTTTGATAGAATCTATTGTGACAGTATCTCGTTTTCTAGTCTCATCAGTCATTCTTCGATTGTAGATTTCTTCGGGTTTTGCAGAAAGTGAGATAAAATTAGCAGGTTTTATGATTCTTAAGACATACTCAGGCAGTCCCGGATAGAATCCAGAAGGAGTAGAAATGAATGCGTGTGTGTCAATAATTACCACATTTTCATTTAATTTTGAAATGACCTCACCTGCAATTTTTTGAAGTTCTTGCTGTTCTGCCATAGACAGTTTTCTTAATTCGTCTCTGTCTTTGATTCCCTTCTTCTTAGCTTCTTCAAACATTACAGTTCCAAAACTAACTACAGTAACAGTTTTGTTACGACTTTTTAGAATTTCGGCTAGCTTTGATAAAACTGTAGTTTTTCCTACTCCAGGAATTCCTACAATTACTATTTTCTTACTTTCTGCCAAGCAAAGCACCCAACCGCGGCATAACGACTTCAACTCGTTCTTTGATTAATTGGTTGTAATAGTTGATCAAAATGTCTACCATCAGTAAGATTCCAATTCCAGAACCAAACACACCTAAGACATCTGATATTCCAGCTAGGGCTCCAAGAATCATCGAACCGATTAGCGTAACAGATGGAATGTACTTGTTTAGTAGAACTTCAATTGGTTGGTTTGACCGTCTAAATCCAGGTATTTGCACATCAGCATCAAGAAGATTTTTGGCAGCACTCTTTGGGGATAACCCACCAAGCTCAACCCAAAGTTTTCCAAAGACAACAACAATTGCAATCATAAATAACACATACATCACTGCCCTCGTTGGATCCAGAGCTGCAACATCTAATCCTCTTGGCGGGGTAATGTAGTAGATTAGTCCACCTATCGGAGTGGACGGACTGGTAGGATCAAACTGCCCTATAATATTGAAAAACATGTTATTGTTTCGCGGGTTTAAATTTGCCCAAAGCATTTGTCCCATGAAAACAGCATTTGCTGTAAGTGCAGATGCTAAGATAACGGGAATGTTTGATACATACATTAGTTTGATTGGATAAACCGCTGAGAATCCCCTATACTTTGTTGAGACAATTGGGATTTCGATTTTCATTCCTTGAGTATATATCAAGATTAAGAGAACGGCGCCTGTCAGAAGCAGTCCGAATATGCTAGGCAGTTGGTTTGACCTAAAGAAGATATTTGACAGATCTCCAGCCATAATTGACTGACCAATATAAGGCAGAATACCTATAGTTCCTCCATCTCCTGCAGGTAACGGGCTAAGCAAGCTCCACATGATCTGTTGGGCAACACCTGCCATAATGAAAAGACTGATACCACTTCCAAGTCCCCAGCCCTTTTGGATAAGCTCATCTAAGAACATGACAATTATAGACGCAGCCATCAGCTGCCCAATTAGAATATACAATATACTAGGTTCTGTAATTCCTGGCCCATATACTGCAAATCCGTAAACTGAGGCCTCTATTACAATTACAATATAGGTCACAAGCTTTGTAGCAGTCTGAAATATTCCCCTCTCTTCGGGTTTCTTAAAATCAAACTTTAGAATCTCAGAGCCTCTAAGCAACTGCATCAAAAGTCCAGCTGTTACTATCGGCCCTATTCCTAATTCTACTAGAGTTCCTTGTTGGGATGCAAAGATGACTCTTGCAAATGCTAGAAAATCAAACTCCGGAGTTGTTGCTCCAAACAGCGGAGTCTGTCCCATTATCATGTAGATTAAAAGTACACCACTACACCAAAGTAGACGGACATGTACCGGCATTTTCTTTTTTGGTTTTGGAACTTGAGGAACGTATGGTTCTGCTTTAGAAACTATTTTTCGGACAAACGCAGTAAAAGTTCCTTGTTGCTCAACCATTCTTGTCTAACACCTCGCCCCCAGCTTGTTTTACTTTCTCTTGAGCTGAAGCTGTGTATTGTTTTGTTTTAACTGTATAGGCGTTAGAAATTTTACCTCCGCCTAGAAGTTTGTCATATCCATTAGCATTGAGATCTATTACTTTTTTATCCCCTTCTTTTTTGCCAAATTTGGCGAATAGATCATCAAGATCTCTTACACTAGCCCATTTTTTTGTAATATTTGGGTGAGGTGGATGAGTAGAATCATGACCAAAGTGATCTGGGTCTTCTTTTAACATGGAACTATAGTGGTGTTTCATCAGTCCAGAAATTCCTAGACCACCTTTGTGTCCACTGGCTCTATGTTGGGCTACTTGTCCCCAACCATGATTTCTAGAGCCTCTAAATTTTCTTGTTTTTCTTAATCGAGTTGCCATCTTACATCATATTCCTCACTAGTGTTGCAAGATCTTTGTTTTGTCCTAAGACACCTTTTTGTCCATACAGTTTCTTTGTACTTCTTTTGAATCCGTGTCTTGGTGGGGCTAATGCAAACCATGGTTTCAATGGTTTTAGTTTTGTAAGTGAAGTCTTTCCTTCTGCCAATGAGGCAGCAAGTTCATCAGTAGTTTTGTATCCGATTTCATCTAAGACTTCTTGTGTTATCTTTTTGTAGCCAGATTTTCGTCCTTTTTTATCTAGTAACTCCTTAGCTAAAGTCGTATCAACTTCATACCATGAAACATAGTGCTTTACTTTGTTTAGCATTCCCAAAGTATTGTCTTTAGCTGGAATTATGGTGGCGCGGTATTTTTTTTCTAATTTTAATAGTTTAAGAGTAGTCTTAGCCCAGTAAGTGACATCGACTTGACCTTTAATTCTTACAACAAGATATGCTTTAACCAAATTTTATCAACCCTGACTAAATGTTTGCCGTAGGCATTCTAGAACGGCTTTCGAGGTAGAGTTCATTGTAGCAGTAGAGCCTTTAGCAGTAGTCCATGCATCTTTAAGTCCTGCAAGCTCTAAAAGTCGTCTAATCTTTCCACCTGCAACTAATCCTAAACCACGTGGAGCAGGTAAAATTTCAATTTGAACACTTCCACCTTTTCCTTTTACTTTAAACGGAATAGAATGTTTTTGATCACATCTACATTCCCAACTTCCACAACCAAGTTTTACTGGATTTACATTAAGATATGCAGCATTGTTTGCTTTTTCAATTGCAATTCTCATCTGTCTTGATCTTCCTTGACCAATTCCTAACCAACCATTCTCGTTTCCTGCAGCAACAATTGCCTTGAATCTAGTTGATTGCCCATTAGCTGTCATTTTTTGAATTAAACCAACATCAATAACTTCTGTTTTCAAGTCTGGCAGTAGTTTTTTGATAATTCCTGCTTCTTGAATTCTCAGTCCATTCTCTAGAATCTCTTCCATTGAGGTAATCTCCCCAGCTGCTACTTTTTTTCCTAAAATTGTTTTTGGAATCCAAGGTGCTTCCACTCTTTCTCTTCTTTGTCGTTGTGGTCTTTGACCTGATGGTCTTTGACCTGATGGTCTTTGACCTGATGGTCTTTGTGCTGTTTGGCTCATGATTTAATCTCACTATCAATTGTTGATTTCATTTGTGAAATATCATTTTTTACTTTGAGATGCTCGCCATTAATTCTTTCATCTGCAGGAAAAGTTTCAGGATCTGCAGGAATTTCTAGGCCAGCATCAATTATGCCTTTGAGTGCAGCTGCCATTCTTTGAGTGTATTTTCTAGTACCACTATACATAATGGCGTTTTTTGCACCCCTGCTAATTGCTTTTTTTCCAGCAACATAACCAGTGAGATAGGCTGCAGGAATATTTTTTCTAGAGCCCTTCCAGCCTTTTGAGAGTAAGAATCTTGAATGAGCAGAAGCTATGACTTTGTCTCCAGATATCTCTGGCTTGTGAATTTGGACTTGAGTATTTTCATTAGAGATCTGTACAGTAACAAAGTCCTTTTTTCCCATTAACATGGTCTTTCGTTTCCTGTAGTTGGTCTTCTCATCTCTAAGTCTTCTCAATATTTTTGAATAGGTCATCTATAGGGCACAAGTTTGAAAATGCTCTTATAAACGTTAGATGCCTTTTAGCGAAACTAACAAAGCTTTTTGGGTATGCAAACGGTTTTCTGCTTCTTGCCAAACTACAGATTGATGACCATCAATAACTGAAGAAGTAACTTCGTTTCCACGTTTAGCTGGAAGACAATGTAAGAAGATTGCATTTTTCTTGGCTTTTTTCATTAAAGAAGAATTTACTTGGAACTTTGGAAGGAATTTTTTGATTCTTTTTGGATCATTGTTATGAATTGAACTAAATGTATCTGTCATAACTACATCAGCATTTCTTACAGCCTTTGATGGATCTGATATTAATTCAATCTCAGTTTGTTTTTTACAATCTTTTACAACTTTGGAATCAGGAGCAAATCCTTTTGGAGTCGCAATGGAAATTTTAATTCCAAATTTTGCACAACCGTAAATTAGAGAATTACATACATTGTTACCATCACCAATCCAGGCAATTTTAAGACCATTGAGCTTTCCTTTCTTTTCTTTTATTGTCATAAGATCTGCCAGGATTTGACAGGGATGAAAAGAATCAGATAATCCATTTATGACTGGAACTGATGAATTTTTTGCAAGTTTTTCAATTGTTTTATGGTCAAATACTCGTGCCATGATAATATTGACGTATCTAGAAAGTGTTTTTGCAGTATCCTCAATTGTTTCACCTCGCGAAAGTTGCATTTCATTAGATGACAAATTAAGTGCATGTCCTCCGAGTTGAAACATTCCTGTTTCAAAGCTAATTCGTGTTCGCGTTGATGGTTTTTGAAAGATCATTGCAAGTGTCTTATTTTTTAAAAGTGGTTTATTGTCACCTTTCTTTAGCTGTTTTTTCATTTTAATTGCCAAATCAATTAATTGTAAAATCTCTTTTTTGTCTAGTTCATTTAATGTAAGTAAATCTTTTGTTTTTAATTTCATTTCCTAAATCTACCAAACAATGAACGTTTTTTAGTTTTTTCAAAATCTTCGTTGTTAGAAGATGATTCATCTGGTTTTGGCCGTCCATCAGAAATCCATTTTTTAATTTTTTTAGCTAATTGAGTTGCCTCTTGATCATTTTCTGGAGATGGAACATCATACCAATCAGAATATTTTCCTATATCACCAGTATCAATTCCTTCAAAAGGATCATCACTTTGTGATTTTGTGATTTCTGGTTCTTCTTTTTGTTGCTCTACAACTTCTGATTCTTGTTTTTCGAGTTCTTTTATTTCTGGTTCTTCTTCTGATGTTTCAATAACTTCAGTTTCTTTTTCTGATTCTTCTGTTTGTGGTTCTAGTGAAATTTCCTCTAGTTTTCCAAATACCGTTTCTAAGAAAATATTCTTATCAAATGGTTTTAGATCATCATATTCTTGACCTACACCTACAAAAATTATTGGAGTTGAAGTTACTTTTACAATTGATAAAGCACCACCACCTCGTGCATCTGCATCACTTTTGGTAAGTATAGATGCATCAAACTTTACATGCTTATAGAATTCTTTTGCCTGATTTACAGTATCATTTCCTGCTAAAGAATCTCCAACAAATATTTTGAAATCAGGTTTGACGACATTTGTTATCTTTTCAATTTGATCCATCAAGTTTTTGCTAGTCTGCATTCTTCCTGCAGTATCAATTAGAACACAATCAATTTTGTGAGATTTTGCATAAAGCACTGCATCTCTAGCTACTGCAGCTGGATCAGATCCATAATTCTGTGCTACTAATTTCAGGTTAAGACGATTAGTGTGTTCTTTTAATTGTTCAATTGCTCCTGCACGAAAAGTATCTGAAGCAGCAACAACTAGCGAGAACTTTGATTTTTGAAGTAAGTTTGCTACTTTTGCTAAAGTTGTTGTCTTTCCAGTTCCGTTAATTCCCACAAATAAGATAATGTAGGGTTCAGTTGAGTCTTTTTTTGAAGAGATGTTTCCTAAAAGATCTATTGTACCAGCATCTTCAAACAACTTTGATATTGATTGGATTAGACTTTGTTTAACAAAGTTCTCAATCTCGTTTTTTTCTACCTTAATTCCAATTAGTTTTTCTTTTAAATTTGATTTTATTGCATCAATTACTTCCATGGCTACATCTGATTCTATAAGTGAGATTTCTAATTCAAATAAAATATCTTCAATGTTTTTTTCTTTGAGTTCTTTTTCACTAAGACTTTTTGCTACATTTGAAAAAGCATTGCGAAGATTTTCAAACATTATTTTTCCTTTATTTGTTAGGAGATGGCAATTGCGCTAGACGATTAATTTCTTGTTTACCTTGCTCCAATCGTTTTACTGCATCTTGTTTTTTTGCTGCAGCTTCTTGCAAAGCTACTTCAATTTCTTTAATTCTTGATTCTAGAAAATTAATAGCAGAATCTGGATTTTTTTCAACTGCAACGCCAGCACCAATATTAAGAACAATTTTTTCATTAGAAGATATTTGGGATTTGACAAATGTTCCCATTCCAAGAGGTATCAAAGTATCAGAACCAGTATTATCTTTCAAAGACTTGATTGATACTATGGCAGAAATTGCTTCTCGCAATATAGATACCAGAGTGGATTCACGTTGTACTAAATCACCAAGATAAGCTTCAAGCATTTGCATTTGATACAATAACTGTTGGGCCTGTTCTTCACTCATTTACAACAAAACTCCTACAGATGGTTATAAATTCATTCATGATTCGAAATCAATGTTACTAAAAAAATCAAAAGAAGGTGGATTCATGATCAAACTTAATTCAAAAAGCGATTGGAAACAATTGCTTTTGTTGTTGAAAATAAATCAAAAATAAAAAACATTTGGTTAGATAAATAATAAAAAATAAAGAAGTGAGCTTTATTTTGCTTTGGAAAGTCTATCTTCGACTTCGTCCCAGTTGACGACGTTCCACCATGCTGCTATATAGTCTGGTCTTTTGTTTTGATACTTTAGATAGTATGCGTGTTCCCAAACATCACAACCCAATAGAGGAACAAGTCCTTCTGTTCTTGTACTGGTTTGGTTTGGCATTGATTTGTATTCTACTTTTCCAGAAGATGGATTATATACTAACCAACCCCAACCGCTGCCTTGAATAACAGCTGTAGTTGATGAGAACTTTTCTTTCAGGTCCGAAAAGCTACCAAATGATGCATTAATTGCATCAGCAATAGCACCCCCGGGATCTCCGCCACCATTTGGTTTAATGTTATTCCAAAACAGTCGGTGGTTATCAAAACCACCACCATTGAAGTTAATAGCACCTCTTACATCATCAGGAACCTGACTCAAGTCAGAGAGAATTTCTAGGATGTCTTTGTTTTGAACATCTTCACTGCATTTTTCTAATGCTGCATTTAGTTTGTCAGTATAGGTTTGGTGATGTTTTGTATGGTGAATTTCCATTGTTCTTGCGTCGATGTGTGGTTCTAATGCATCATACGCATATGGTAATTCAGGAAGTGTGTATTTTCCCATAAACGCCTCCAATCGTCATTCAATTTATTGGTTTAGCATTAGATGGATTATTACCTGAGAAAATAATAAAAAAAATCATGAAGTTGCGTGTAGGAGTTTTTTTTCTTATTGTAATTTGCGTGTCTATAGCAATTATTTCACAATTTGATGCTACGGATAATTTTGAATTACTTTTAGAGAATAGTGGACCATACATTGGAGTTAATTTTCCAAAAAATCTTGGCTATGAAGGAAATGGTATTGTAATTGCTGTGATTGATACTGGAGTTGATTATCTGCATCCAGATCTTTACGGGTTTGGGCCTGATGCAAAAGTGATTGGTGGTCATAATTTTATTGATAGTGAAAAGATGCCCATGGATACAAATGGACATGGAACACAAGTTGCAGGAATTATCGCAGCTGACGGGCAAGTAAAAGGAATTGCACCAAAGTCAAACATAATTGCATACAAAGTTTCAGAAGAAGGAGACGAAGTTTCATCGGATTTGATAATCAAAGCAATAGAGCAAGCAATTTCTGATAATGTAGATATTATCAACATTAGTTTAGGGGTTAACAAGACAAATTCCAAAATTGATGAGGCAGTAAACAAAGCAGTTGAGCATGGAATTGTTGTAATAACTGCAGCTGGAAATGATGGTCCGGAGTTAGGCTCCATTGGGAGTCCAGGAAAAAATCCTAATGCTATTACTGTAGGTGCTACTTACAACAACATTACAGCAAGTCTTGTTGCTACACTAGAAGTCAGCGAAAAACAATACCAAGTCTTGCCAATGGTAGGAGTAACAAAGATGGAAGCACCACTAACAGCTGAAATTATCTTTGGAGAATACGGCAGAGAAAGAGATCTTGAAGATGGAGATTTTTCAGATGCAATAATTCTAGTTGAAAGAGGAAGTGATGTTGAAGGCGAAATAGTTTATTTTTCTGACAAAGAAAATAATTCAGCAAATGTTGGAGCAAAAGCAGTTATTGTATTCAACAATGAACAGGGAGTTTTTTTGGGAGAGCTAGTTCATGAATTTGTCCAACCAGGTTATCAGCCTAGTATTCCAACAATTTCAATCTCAAGAGAAGATGGACTGGCAATCAAGGAGTCACTAGCCAATCAGACAATTGGAATATTACATGTATTTTATAATCCAGATTTTGTTGCGCACTTTAGCTCTAGAGGTCCAGTCTCTCCTTTCTATAACAAACCAGACTTGGTTGCACCAGGCGTATTTGTAAATACTACACTAAATAATGGAAGGTACAACTTTACAAGCGGAACTAGTTTTGCAGCACCACACGTTACTGGCGCAGCTGCCTTGCTGTTAGAAAGAAATCCAGAACTGAATCCTAGTCAGATTAAATCACTTATAGTAACAACTACTGATCCCGTTTCAGATGCCTATGGAAATGAGTTTTCCACAGAGATAGCAGGCGCAGGAAGACTAAATGTAACTAAAGCATTTAGTGCAAATACCATCATTTCTCCAACTTTTGCAATCTTTGATCTATCCTCAGAGAAACCATCTGACGTGCAAGTATTATCACTTGAACCTGTTTCAGGAGAATTGGAGAATCTTGATGTTAGTATTGAAGGTCCTGAGATAATTGATTTTACGTATAGTCAAGAAAATAATCTCTTGAAAATTTCAGCTTCGTTAAATGATCAAGTATTTGGTGAGTTTGCAGGCAGAGTCTTTATCAAAGATTCTGGTTCAAGTTACAACATTCCAGCTTTGGTTCGAATTACTGAAGGCTCTGTAAGTGTAGCAGAACAAGATGGAGTAATTAATTTTGAAATCAGCCATCCGGATGATTGGACATATGCAAAAATTTCATTAATTAATTCAGTAACAGGCGAATCTGATACCACATCAGCTACTCCAAACAAAAATGGAAAGCTGGCAGTTAGTGAAAATGGGCAATATTGGATTGAAGCAAAAATTAATGTCAATGGAGAAACTTTTGATGCATATGAGACTGTTGAGGTAAAATCAGCATCTAGTAATTCTAATATTTTTGATTCTTTGGATGCGCCCGAACGTCAGTTATTCATAATTTTTGGAATAATAATTTTGGTTACAGCTGTAGGTTTGAAAATTAGAAAAAAGTAATTTAGTTCACGACTAGTAATCTCATTCTCATTCTATAGAATGAGAATAAATTAGCTTCTTCTAATTAGACTGGTCTAATTTTCAAATAGTTTAAAAGAAAACAAGTTCAATGTATTGTATGAGAATTGATTCATGTAGAAAATGTGGAACAGATCTTAAAGTAGATCAAAGTTGTTCAGTATGTAATGAGCCAACCACATTCAAATGTGAAAACTGTAACATTGAAACTGATATGCAGTATCATATACAATGTATGCTAGTAGATTTTGATTACAAACTATTACAGGCTTCAGTAGCATAGCAAGTTTTTAGAAAATAAAAAGAAGAGTTTAGAGTACAGAAATTCCAGTACCTTTACCTGTTGAGATATAATGTCCCTTGGTTTCGGGGATAGTTGTTTGTTGCATCTCACTTAATCGTATTTTCTGAGTACCTTTGGCAGAGATTATCATTAAATCTCCTGCTAGACGAAGTCGCTCAATCTCTTTTTCTTTGAATTCTTTTCCTGTCCAATAAGATGGTTTGATAGATTCGTCAATGAACTCAGTTCCTTTGTTAATTGATCTTCTGATAACTTTGTCAGCAAAGGTTGGTTGTGTATGATTCATAAAGTATGACTATAATAGTTGAACAAAACAAATATGATGTGCATTTTACACAATTTTGTCTAAAAGAAATGAAGAAAAATGATGACCAAAGAGAGTAGACGAATTTGAATTACATTAATTGAAATTAGACTTAGGAAAATCTTAGATTTAATATTTTGATAGACCATAAACGCAATGAAAAGAACAATATTTGCTACTCATCTGACAAATATCAAACTCTTCTCCGCATCTTTTACATTGACCAGTCATGTTATAATGAAATCTACGATGAATTGTAATTTAGTAATTTGTCTGTAATTCAATTACTTACAAAATACCTCTTTCCATGTTCAAAGAAGACCAGGTCCATCTGCATGACTAGGCGATGCTCCTTCATAGTGAATTAAAACAGAAACTATCGATTTGTTATTGCTGCTTAGATGACTTGAAATTTTGATATCAATTACCTTGACATCCTTAACGAACTGATTGACAGATTTTTCTACAATATAATCAGCACCGCTGAAGATCCTTACAGGCATGAATCACCCTCTCTTTTGAAATTATTATTTGCTTCGTTTTTAGGAAAGTTTTGGTCCTGCATTTTTAATTTCTGGTGAAACTTCTTTGAATTTCTTAAAGTTGTCTTGGAACATTTGAGCGAGTTTTCTAGCAGAAAGATCATACGACTCTTTGTCAACCCAGGTATTTCTTGGATCTAGAATCTCAGGAGGTACGCCTGGACATTCTGTAGGAATACCAAGGTTGAAGAGTTCATCGTGTCTGTATTTTACAATATCAAGTGAGCCTGTTAGTGCAGCAGTAACCATTGCTCTACTGTATTTGATTTTGATTCTCTTTCCGACTCCATATGGCCCGCCAGACCAACCAGTATTAATCAGATATACTTTGGTATTGTGCCCAATGATTTTCTCACCCAACATCTTTGCATAAACTGATGCAGGTCTTGGCATAAACGGTGCACCAAAACATTCAGAGAATACTGATTTTGGTTCTTTGATTCCTCTTTCAGTTCCTGCAAGCTTGCTAGTATACCCGGACATAAAATGATACATTGCATCTTCTTTTGTCAATCGAGAAACTGGCGGTAAAACACCAAGTGCGTCTGCAGTCAAAAACACAATTACTTTTGGATGTCCACCAATGCTAGGAATTACTGCACCGGGAATATAATCAAGTGGATATGCTACGCGTGTATTTTCTGTTAAACTGTTATCATCAAAATCAGGTTTCAAGCTGTCTTTGTCAATTACAACATTTTCTAATACAGCACCAGATTTGATAGCATTCCAAATTTGTGGTTCAGATTCTTCACTAAGATTGATACATTTTGCATAGCAGCCTCCTTCAAAGTTAAACACACCTTTTTCAGACCAACCATGTTCGTCGTCACCAATTAACATCCTATTTTCATCAGCTGATAGAGTTGTTTTTCCAGTACCAGATAATCCAAAGAACAAAGTTGTATCACCTTCTTTTCCAATATTTGCAGAACAGTGCATTGGAAAGATTCCTCTGTTTGGCAAAATGTAATTCATTACTGAAAACATTGATTTTTTTATTTCACCAGCATAGCTAGTTCCACCAATCAAAACAATTTTGCGAGTCAAGTCGATAAATATGAAAACATTAGAGTTTGTGCCATCTACTTCAGGTAGTGCTTCAAAGTCGTTGATACACATTACAGTAAATTCTGGTTCGTGCTCTTCTAGTTCTGCAGCTGAAGGTCTAATGAAGAGTTGTCTCACAAAAAGATTTTGCCATGCATGATCATTTACCACCCTAATTGGCAAGCGGTTTTCTTTGTCAGCGCCAACAAAGCCATCAAAGACAAAGAGTTCTTTTCCTTCTACGAATTTTTTTAGTTTTCCAAATATCTGATCAAATTTGCCTACAGGAAATTGGCGGTTTATCTTTCCCCAGTCAATCGTATCATGAGTGGTATCATCATATACGATGTATCTGTCATCAGGAGAACGTCCGGTATATTTTCCAGTCTTAATAGATAAAGAACCTGTAGACGTTACAATTCCCTCATTACTAGATACAGCAATATCAACTAATTCTTGTACACTAAGATTTCGGAAAATCTTGGAGGGTTTTATTCCAAAGTCTTCTATTTGCGAAATGAACTTTGTAGTAATGGTTGCTTTGATTTTATCACTCATCTCTAGAGACACCTACAAAAGTTGCAAAATAACGCATCAATTTAAACATAAGATAGATCGAATCGTCTTCAAATTTCATTATTATTCCTTGCTCTGATTTGAAAGATATGCTTAGGAACCTATTTATTGAAAATTTCGAGATTCATTTTCATGCCAATTAATAAAGACAAACTCGAGCTAAGACAAACAGTAGCCAAGTCACGACCAGATTTTATAAGACCTGAAAGTTGGCGTTACAAGAGATTAGACACTACTTGGAGAAAACCAAAAGGAGTGGACCATCACCAAAGAAAACAAAAAAGTAGAGGTCGTCCAGGAATTGTCAAAGTAGGTTATGGCGGACCAAAGAATTCTCGGGGTTTGCATCCTTCCGGTTATACAGAAAATTTAGTTCACAATGTTTCTGAATTGGAAAAATTAGATCCAAAGACTGATGGGGTAAGAATTGGTCATAGTGTTGGAATTAAAAAAAGAAAAGAGATTGTAGTAATAGCAATTGAAAAAAAATTAAAAATCTTTAATGCAAGGGTGTCATCACGTGGTAGTAAATCTTAGAACAAAGAAACGATTTGTTTCTCGAGTTACAGGTGTTGGCATACATCGAATCCATTTTGATTCGGATCATTTGGATGATATTTCAGATGCAATTACAAGAGACAACATTCGAAGTCTACTTACCGCAAATACAATTAAGATAAAACCAATAAAGGGAACCTCTCGAGGAAGGGCTCGTAGGAAAAAAATGCAAAAGAGAAAGAGAGGTACCACTCAAGGCTCAAAGCAAGGAAAAAAGGGTGCTCGTGAGGGAAAAAAAGAAGTCTATGTCAAAAAGGTTCGTGCACTTAGATATTTGCTAAAGGTTGCAAAAGACCGAAAAGATATCACAAACAAAGAATTTTGGACACTCTACAAAAAAGTTGGCGGAAATACTGTAAGAAGCAGAGCCCACTTGAGATCTCTTATGGAAGAGATAAAATCAGAGAGAAAGTCTTAGAACCTGTAAAGTTTTTTATCAAAGTCTTGAATTTTTCCTTTTAGAGTCTTTACTCCTTCATCAGATAGCATTTTTGTTTTTACATTTTCTCCATATGCATAACCACCAATTTCTCCATCTGATTTTACAACTCTATGACACGGAACAATTACAGGGTATGGATTTTTGTTCATTATGTTTCCGATAACTCGTTGTCCATTTTTGATACCAACTGCATTTGCAAGCTCACCATAAGTTGTAATTTTTCCTTTAGGAACTTCAAGAAGTTTTTTGTAAACTCTTTGTTCAAGATTCAATATTGTATTACCTCAAGATCTGTTTTTGCAAGAAAATCTAATACTTTTTGTTTGTTGAGTCCAAGTCCACCCCAATCAAGCAAAACAGCTTGTGCAGCGTTATTTCGCTCCATAATGTGAATAAAAAGAGATTCATCTAACGAATCCAACGCATGTTTTGGCATCACTGTTCCTAAAGCATATTTTCCTTCTAATAGTTCATTGGTAAATTTTTCAGGATAATGTGTTCCTCCAAAGCATATTGCAATTGGTGGTTTCTCAAATTTTGTATCGTAAACAGCCACAACAACTTTGGCAACAGAGTTACAAAGCTCAACATCATTCCATTGTTTTTCTGTAGTACCAATTTCTATGAATATTGCAGGTTTGTTTAGTGCTGTAGGACCGTGATGTGTAGCTTCTATTGTTATTTGAAAATCAGAAAAATCATTTCTTTTGTTCCATAAAGCTTGGAGATATTTTTTTTGAAGCTCAGGATATGGGATTGCCAATTGTTTTGGATTTCCACCAAACTTTGCTTCAGAAAAATTTCCAGTGCTATGACAAGTAAGTGCCAAGACGCCAGATTCGGCTGCATGTTTTGATAAGAAAACAAATCCATCATAATGATATTTTTCTTCTAACCAGTCTGCAGAAATTGTAGGTGTCGGAATAATGAGCAGATCAAATTTTTCTCCTCTGAAAATCTCGCCGTCTTTTTTCATGTTTTGTGTAATGAATTTTGCCATGTTATGACCTGCTGGGTCATCTTGGAAGGCTACTAGTAAATCCATTAGCTAAAAGATATAAGGACACCTTATTAATTTCCAGCATGAATCCCAAACGGACGTTAAAGAATATGATCAACACGATGAAGATGGCTAAAAAATCAGACAAAGACGATTATATGCAGCACTTACGTCTTGTACTATTAGGAATAGTCTGTGTTGGGACTGGTGGATTTATAATTCAGTTTGTATTTTCGGTTCTTACATTTGGATAGATAAAATTGTCAGAAGAAGTAAAGTCACATCTCTTTGCAATTCGTACCACTGGAGGTCAGGAAAAGGTAGTCATGAACTTACTAGAGACAAGAGCAAAAATGAATAAAATTAACATTCAATCTGTTTTGCTCGTAGATAATTTGAAAGGCTATGTTGTAATTGAGGCACTGGATCCAAGTGCAGCATATCAAGCAATTGAAGGTGTAAGACACATTCGAGGACAGCTAAGGGGAGAATTAGAATTCAAAGATATCGAAGGATATCTGATCAAAAAATCAACTGTTACACAACTTGAAGTTGATAAAGTTGTAGAAATTACCGGTGGTCCATTTAAAGGAATGAAGGCAACAGTTACCAGAGTAGATTATGAGAAAGAAGAGGCTACTGTTGTTTTACTTGATGCATCATACCAATTACCTGTAACTGTTGATGCCAACTATCTGAAATTGGCACCCGAGGTTTAGGAACGATTAAATTTTCAATTTGAAGTGAAATTTTATGGGAGAACCACAAAAAATATCAACTCTTGTTACAGGAGGCCAAGCTTCTGCGGGTCCGCCATTAGGTCCAGCGTTGGGTCCACTTGGAGTAAATATTATGGAGGTTATCAATGCCATTAACGATAAAACTAAAGACTTTGAGGGAATGAAAGTTCCAGTAACAGTTTTAGTTGATCCTGATACTAAAAAATGGAATATTGAGATTGGAATCCCATCTGCGTCTGCTCTAATTCTAAAAGAAGCTGGAATTCAAAAAGGTTCGGGTACCTCTGGAACTGATTGGGTTGCTGACATTGGAATTGATTCAATACTCAAAGTTGCAAAAACAAAATCAGATGCATCTTATGCTAGTTCTATAAAATCAGTAGCAAAGTCCGTCATTGGAACATGTGTTTCTTTGGGAATTAAGATAGAAGGAAAAACGCCTAAAGAGATTACTGCAGAAATTAATGACGGCAAATGGGATGAAAAATTCCAATAGTTATTTTTTTATTAGATAAACAGGGTCTTTGTCAGTCATTTGTAATTCTACAAAAGTTTCAGTGTTTTGAATTCCTTCAATTTTTCCAATCTTTTCTATTACAACAGTATGCAGTGATTCAAGATTTTCAGCAAGGACTCGTATCATCATATCAAATCGGCCCGTAATCTCAGAGATTGATGCGACTTCCGGAGTTGCCATTAACTGTTTGTGAATGGCATCTTTTAATTTTGGATCCCTGTTTATTCCTACAGATGCCTTTACACCAATTCCCAAAAGAGAATCATTAATCACGATGGTGAATTTTTTAATCAGTTTCTTTTTTAAAAGTCTCTTGATTCGACTGTATAGTACTGAAGCATTGATTCCTAGTTTTTTTGAGAGGTTTGGGACAGAGATAGAACCGTCTTGGGTTAATTCGTATAACAATTTCATATCTAATTCATCAAATCTATTCATTGATTTCGAAAATATTTTCACGGCGTTAATAAATGTAGGTTTTTTTGATGTTATCACCCATAAAATACCAAATCCTAGAAAAAAAATAGTAAAAATTAAAAATAGTTTGGTTTTTTGATATCACCTTCTCTAAACGATTTTAAGTAGGTTTTCTCGAAAATGTTGCGTAATGGTTACTGAATCTGAATTATCTGAAATGGTAAAAAAAGCAAAAGAAGAAGATAAGGAAAGAAAGTTCAAGCAAGCCTTAGAGTTGATTATGGTTTTCAAAGATATTGATGTCAAAAAAGGATTTGCGCTAAATGAGATTGTACAACTGCCAAAGACAAGCTCACCAGCTTCTGTCTGCGTTTTAGCATCAGGAGATATGGGAATCAAAGCAAAAAATGGAAAGGCAGACAAGGTGGTTGGTACAGATGAGCTCAACCAATTAGGCGCTAACAAAAGAGAGTCTCGTAAATTTATCAACAAATATGATTTCTTTTTAGCAGACACACAACTGATGCCAGTTGTTGGTAAAGTCTTAGGTCAGCTTTTAGGTCCAAGAGGAAAGATGCCAACTCCTGTTCCATTTAATGCACCAATTGAATCATTTTTAGAGAGATTTAGATCATCAATTAGAGTTAGAGTGAGAGGTTCTTTAGCAATGTCTTGCAAGATAGGTGATGAATCTATGGATGATGCAGACTTGGCAGCCAATGCACATGCAGTAATTAGTGCAATAGAGAAAAAATTACCAAATGGCAATAAGAACGTTAAAAGGGTTATGGTAAAAACAACAATGGGCAAAGTTGTAAAACAAGTAATACAAACAAGGAAGAAGTAAGATGCATGAAAATAGAACGACCTATCCAAAAAGAAAGACCCAGTTATATCAGCAGATACAAGAGATTCCAAAAAAATACAAAGTTTTGGGTCTTGTAAGAATGGAAAAGGTTAGAGCATCACAAATTCTGCCATTAAGAAAAAAACTACAAGATGATGTAGAGTTTATTGCAATTAAAGACAAGGTTGCAAAGAAGGCTTTAGAAAAAGTAGACATTCCGGGAATCAAAGATATTATTAAGCAACTTACTGGTCAGTGCCTTTTCATGTTAACTAACATGTCTCCTTTCAAACTAAACGTATTACTTGCAAAAAATAAAGTAATGCTTGCTGCTAGAGGGGGAGATATTGCAAGTGTCGATGTTGTAGTTCCAGCAAAGAATACTGGAGTTGCTCCAGGTCCAATGCTAACTGATTTCAAAGAAGCAAAAATTCCAACAAAGATTGATCAAGGAACAATTTGGATTACAAAAGATACCATACCAGTAAAAAAAGGCGAAGTGATTTCAGACAAGCTAGCAGCACTACTTGGCAAGCTTGACATTAAGCCAGTTGAGGCAGGAATTGCACTTGAGAGCGCACTTGAAGAGGGCGTAACATACGGAAAAGAAGAGCTAGTAATTGATGTTGAGAAGATAAGAGATGAATTCGCTCAGGCTCACCAAGAGGCAATTTCACTATCAATTGAGGCGGCATATGTAACACCAGAGAACGTTGAGGCAATACTTGCAAAAGCAGCACAAGGTGCACGCTCTGTGTCCATAGAATCAGGATTTCTTACTGATGAGACAAAAGAGCAGATTTTGCAAAAAGCAGATGCTCAAGCAAAAAGTGTGGCAAGCAAAGCCAAAGACTACACATCTGCATAAAATTACAATTAATTATTAGAATTTTTGATCAAATGGATGATATCTGATGCCCTAAATGAGCTTCTTACTAATGGACCTGATGCAATAAACAAAAATCCAAATTTCTTCAAAGCTACTTTGTAGTAGTTGAATTTTTCTGGATGGACAAACTCCTTTACTGGAAGATGTACAACAGACGGTTGCAAGTATTGTCCAAGAGTAAAGATATCAACTTTACATCTTCGCAAATCAGATGCAGTTTGAAAAACCTCATCTTCATTTTCTCCAAGACCTAACATAAGAGATGATTTTGTAAAGATTTGTGGATTCTGATTTTTTACGAATTTTAAAACGCTAAGGGATTGGTCATAGTTTGCTCTATGATCCCGAACTTTAGGAGATAATCGTCTTACTGTTTCAAGATTATGGCTTATGACGTGAGGTTTTGCATCAATAATTTTTTTTATAAAATGCTCATTTCCACTGAAATCTGGAATAAGTGATTCTACTATAATGCCAGGACAAATTTTTCTTATTGAACTAATGGTTTCAGCAAAATGATCAGAGCCTTCATCATCAAGATCATCTCTACACACAGAGGTAATTACGACATATCTAAGATTCCATTCTTGAATAGCCTGTGCAACTCGTTGTGGCTCTTCAAGATCAAGACTAAATGGCTTTCCAGAATTGACATTACAAAATTTGCATGCTCTAGAGCAAATATCACCCATAATCATGATTGTAGCAGTTCCAGAATTCCAACATTCTGAAACATTTGGGCACGAAGCTTCCTCACAAACTGTATGCAAGTTAAAGTTACGAAGAGTTTTTTTTACTTTAACATAGTTTTCCCCTGAAGGAATTTTCATTTTCAACCAGGTTGGTTTTACTAAACTCAACAATTCGACGAACATATAATGAATAATAACACTTTACATACCATGCGATCACCATTTTTCAAAAAACATGTAGAACTTAATGCAAAAATGATTGACTTTTACGGTTGGGAAATGCCAATACAATATTCTGGAATAATTGATGAACATAAAAACGTCAGAGAGAATGTTGGATTGTTTGATGTTTCTCATATGGGAAGATTTAGAATCAAAGGAGATGGTGCAGAACAGCAAATTCAAAACTTGATTACAAATGATATTTCAAAAATTAATGACAATCAAGCAATCTACTCTCCTATGTGTAATGAGAGTGGTGGAATTATTGATGATATAATAATTGGTAGAATTAATGTTGATGAATTTCTAATTGTTGTGAATTCCTCAAATATAAAAAAAGATTTTGAGTGGATTAAACAAAATATAAAATGTGATGTAGAAGATATAACTGATGAATTTGCACTTTTAGCTCTTCAAGGTCCAAAAGCAAGTCAAGTGTTAACAGACTCGGGAATCAAACATATAGAAGATCTCAAACCATTTCATCTTCTTCGAACCAGACTTTGGAATATAGAATGCATTATTTCTAGAACTGGATATACAGGGGAAGATGGATTTGAGATATTTTTTGACTCAAACCAACTGCAAGTGTGGGATAAATTATTAGATGCAGGTTCAAAGTATGGAATCAAGCCGATTGGGCTTGGAGCTAGAGATACACTGAGACTTGAGGCTGGACTTATGTTATATGGAAATGATATTGATGAAAATACTACTCCTTTAGAAGCACCTTTGAAATGGACGGTAAAGTTTGAGACTGATTTTATTGGTAAAAAGGCTCTACAAGAGAAGAATGTAGAGCAAAAATTACGAGGTTTTGAGGTTATTAATTCAAAGAGAGTTGCTCGAAAAGGAAATGAGGTATTTGATGCCAATGATAAGATCGGTAAAGTAAGTTCTGGTAGTTTTTCACCTACTTTTAACAAACCGATCGGATTTTGTTTTATTCCAGCAGAGTTTTCCGTAGATAAAAAGATCAAGATCGACATAAGAGGAAAATTCTACGACAGTAAATTGACTTCAACAAGATTCTATAAACGATAGAATAATTTTTTACAGGAAAGATTTCAGAGACCTCATGGGAGAAAAGAGATTTACTAAAGAACATGAGTGGGTTGAAAAAAACGATCTAATTATAGTTGGAATTACTGAGTTTGCTCAAGATCAACTTGGCGATATAGTATCTATTGAATTTCCAGAGATCGGAAGTACGTTCAAACAAAATGATGCCATTGCAATTATAGATTCGGTAAAGGCCTCTTCAGATATCTATTGTCCTATAGATGGTGAGATTATTGAGGTTAATGAAAAATTACTAGAACATCCAGAGATGATTAATCAATCTCCATATGATGAAGGATGGATTGTTAAAATAAAACCTTCTAATCTGCAACAATTTGATTCATTACTTTCAAAAGAACAATATGATAAGTTAGTGGGAGAAAGCAAGGAGTAATTTTCTATGAATTTTATCCCGCACACTAAAGATGACATTTCTAAAATGATTTCAGCAGTTGGTTGTACATCTATTGAAGAACTAATCTCTCAATTCAAACCTAGACTTGAAAAACTAAATCTAGATAATCCAATGAGCGAGATGGAGCTAGTTTCTTACATCTCAAAGTTATCAGAAAAAAACAAGACAACAAAATATTTTGTTGGTGGAGGTTCATATGATCATTACATACCAGCTGTAATTAGTCATCTGGTTTTACGTGGAGAATTTCTTACATCATATACTCCATATCAAGCAGAAATTAGCCAAGGCATGTTACAGGCACTGTATGAATTCCAGTCTTACGTATGCCTACTAACAGGAATGGATGCCTCAAATGCCTCTCTTTATGACGGTGCATCTGCTTTGGCAGAAGCAGCTCTGATGTCTTCTTCGCATACCAAACGAAATGGCGTCTTTATAGAAGATGGTCTTAATCCATCATATCTTGAGGTTTTGAAAACATACTGCGAGGGAACAGAACTTGAGATTACTAATGAAGTCAATGAAAATACTGCTTGTGTAATTTCACAAAATCCCGATTTTTTTGGTAACATTAAAAATCCTAAGAGCTTAATTGAAAAAACTCATCAAAACAATTCACTTTTCATTAATTGCGTGTCAGACCCAACATCCTTAGCTATACTAAAAGCTCCTGGAGATTTTGGTGTAGATATTGTTGTTGGTGAAGGACAGTCTTTTGGAATTCCAAAAAGTTTTGGCGGGCCCTATCTAGGCTTTATGGCAGTAAAACAATTCTTAATAAAAAAATTGCCTGGAAGAATTGTTGGGATAACTACTGATGACAATGGAAATCAGGGTTTTGTTTTAACATTGCAAGCTAGAGAACAGTACATTAGAAGAGAGAGGGCAACAAGTAATATCACTACAAACCAGACTTTGTTGGCAGTAACAGCAACAATTTATTTGGCATTACTTGGAAAGACAGGATTACAAAATGTTGCAAAATCATCTTATCAGAGAGCTCATCTTTTACAAGAAAAATTAAAGAAGATTGGATTTGAATCATTGAATGTAAATCCATTTTATAACGAATTTTTAGTAAAATCTCCAAAACCTACTGAAAAAATAATTTCTGAGCTTATGGAAAACAACATTTTTGGAGGTTTAGAGTTAGGAGATGATAATTTACTAATTTGTTGTACTGAAAAAAATTCACTGCAAGATATTGATTCGTATATTTCGGTGGTAAACAAATGAAATTAATTTTTGATTACAATCAAGCATCTACTGGACACACACCCAATGAGAAAATAGAGTTAGATTTACCTGAAGACCTAAGAAGAGACATTCTTCCATTACCCGAAGTCAATGAAGTTGAGATAGTCAGGCACTATACTGGACTTTCAAGGAAAAATTATGGAATTGACACCAATTTTTACCCACTAGGCTCTTGCACAATGAAATACAATCCAAGAGTAAATGAAGAACTTGTTAAACTATCAGGATTTTCAAACCTACATCCACACCTCCCAACCAGTCATACTCAAGGTGCACTAGAAGTGATCTGGGAGCTTGAACAGAGCCTAAAAGAGATAACAGGAATGGATGCATTTTCTTTGCAGCCTGCAGCAGGTTCACAATGCGAACTACTTGGAGTAATGATTGCCAAAAAATATTTTGCAGAAAAAAATGAGAAGAGAACAAAAATAATTATTCCAGATTCATCACATGGAACAAATCCTGCAACTGCTGCTATGTGCAAATTTCAAACTGTAACAATTCAATCAGATGAACGTGGAAACATGAACTTGGATGAGTTCAAGAATGCAATAAGTTCTGATGTTGCAGTAATCATGATTACAAATCCAAGTACTTTGGGATTAGTTGAAGAGAATTTAATGGAGATAAAAGATCTTGCACATCAAAATGGAGCATTGATGTATTGCGATGGTGCAAATATGAATGCATTATTGGGAATCAGTAAACCAAGTGATCAAGGTTTTGATATGATTCATCTCAATTTGCATAAAACATTTTCAACCCCGCATGGAGGAGGAGGGCCAGGAGCTGGCGCATTAGGAGTCAAGTCACATTTATCAGATTATTTGCCAGTGCCAAGAGTTGTAAAGGAAGATGAGAAATTTATTTTTGATTTTGATAAAGAGAAAACAGTTGGAAAACTCCATTCATTTTATGGAAACTTTGGAATATTAGTAAGAGCATTATCATACATTAAAGCCTGGGGTTCAGATATTCAACGAGTTTCACAGATGGCCGTTTTAAATGCAAATTATCTTTTTAGTTTGCTCAAAGAAGATTTTGAAGTTCCGTATGATAGAACATGTGCGCATGAATTTGTAATATCTGCTAAAAATTTTGGAGATAAGAGTACTCTAAACATTGCAAAAAGAATTCTTGATTATGGTTTTCATGCTCCTACAATTTACTTTCCATTGATTGTAAAAGAGGCATTGATGATAGAGCCTACTGAGACGGAAAGCAAAGAGACGTTGGATAAATATGCTAAAGTTTTAAAAAATATTATCAGAGAGCTTAAGGAAAATCCAGAACTAGTTGAAAATGCTCCCCATACTACACCAGTTGGAAGACTAGATGAGGTAAAGGCTGCTCGTCAAATGAACCTTAGATGGATGCCTAAGCAGGATTCGTAAATTGGATAACTATCAGGATACAATTTCAGCAAAAACAGTTTCAAAACTAGGAAAGCTAGTTAGAATTGAGCTTAGCTACAGTCAAAAATCCATGGTGATTAGAACAATCAAGATAACAGGAGATTTTTTTCTTCATCCAGAAGAAACAATTGAAAAGTTAGAGGAGAGTCTTGTTGGTGTTAAATTAGAAAAAGAGAAGATAAGAAACGAGATAGAGTTTGCTCTGAAAGATTCACAATTTTATGGATTTGATGTTGATTCGCTATCAGATGCTATACTTGAATGTATTAAAGAGAGGTAAAAGAAAATAAAATTTGAAAGACTTCTGCTCGTTGAAACAGGGAATAATTTAGGACCCTGGAATATGGCAGTTGATGAATTTTTACTTGGCAAAGCTGATGAACCAATTCTAAGAATATATGGTTGGTCAAGACCATGTGTCTCCATTGGTTATTTTCAAAGTATTGATGAAGTTAATTATGAAAAATGCGAAAAACAAGGAGTTGATGTAGTTAGAAGAATTACTGGGGGTGGTTCTGTATTTCATGATAAGGAACTCACATATTCTTTTGTAACTAAAAAATTTCCAAATAGTATAATTGAGTCTTACCAACAGATTTGTCAGCTAATCATATCCACCTTGAAGAGATTGGGATTTAATGCAAAATTTTCGCCATTAAATGACATTACTATTGATGGAAAGAAGGTTTGTGGTAATGCGCAAACTAGGAAAAACAATATCTTGTTGCAACATGGAACAATTCTTTTGGAGGTGAATGTTGAACGTATGTTTTCGTTATTGAATGTGCCATCAGAAAAAATTGGTGACAAGAAAATTTTGGATATTAAAGACAGAGTGGTGGGAATATCAAAAAAATTTGAAGAGGTTGCTGATTCGATAAAGGCTTGTGCAAAAGATAACTTTCAGTGTGAATTAGTACCCTATCAACTAGATCAAAAAGATCTAGGGTCGTGCAAGAAAATAATGGATGAAAGATATTCAAACAAAGACTGGCTTTTTAGGAGATAATCTAACAAAATTTATTGCTACTTGGATTTCACTAAATTCATGTATGATGCTGTAATTATCGGTGCAGGACCCGCAGGTTATGTGTGTGCTACTACTCTAGCAAAGGGAGGAGCCAAAGTTTGTGTTGTTGAGAAAGGCGGTTTGGGCGGAACGTGCACTCAAAAAGGCTGTATTCCAACGAAATACCTTCATTCCATGGGAGATATAATTAGAAAAGCAAAATCGGCCAAAAAATTTGGTATTACTAGCAGCGTGGAAATTGATTATCCTACGCTCAAAAATAAGATGAATGCTACTATTTCAAAACTTGCTTCGGGCATAGGACTGCTCTTCAAAGAAAGTGGAGTAGAATTAATTCAAGGTAAGGCTAGCTTAAAATCTGCAAATCAAGTTGAGGTAAATGGAAAAATTTTAGAAACTAAAAACATTGTTTTAGCAACAGGAAGTCAGCCTAAATCTTTTCAAGAACATAGTTTTGATAATCGGATACTATCAACTGATTCAATTTTTGATTTGGATAATCTGCCAGAATCTATCTTGATAGTTGGTGGTGGATATAGCGGATGTGAATTTGCATCTATACTAAATGTTCTTGGTTGCAAAGTCTGGTTAGTTGAGATGGAAGATACTCTTTTGCCTGGCCAGCCAAAAGAAGTAGGTTCAGCTGTTGAAAAATACATGAAACTTGATGGTATTGAGGTAATGACAAAATCAAAAATTGATAAGATTGATGAAGAAGTTTCTGTAAACGGTAATAAAATAAACCCAGAGAAAATTTTGATCAGCGTTGGAAGAAATCCAAATCTTGACACCAAAGCTTTTGGAGAACTTGGAATTGCATTTAATGAAAATGGTTTAATTGTAAATGAAAAAATGCAAACTAGTTTACCAAATATTTATGCAATTGGTGACATTATAGGTAGCTTTGAGTTGGCACATGTAGCATCACGCCAAGGAGAAGTAGCTGCACAAAATATTCTTGGAGAAGAAAGCCTGATGGACTATTCTGTTGTACCATACTGTGTATTTACTTATCCTGAAGTAGCTGTTGTGGGAAAATGTGAGGGACATTCTGCTGAGTTTCTACTTTCTGTAAATGCAAAAGCAAATTGTCTTGGAGATACAAGAGGTTTTGTCAAGGTTTTTGAAGAAAATGGCATTTTGCAAGGTGCTATCATATTAGGACCACATGCAAGTGAGCTTATTGGGGAAGCTGCTTTGGCCATCAAACTAAAACTAAAACCAAAGGACGTGATCGAAACTATTCATGCTCATCCTACGCTTCCCGAGGCTTTTGTTGATGCGCTAAAAAATTTGGAAAGAGTGTAATGAAACTTGGTATTGAATTGGGAATAAGAGCTCCCAAAGTAGCTATTCTTAAGGCATCTAAAATAGCTGAAAAATATTCGATTGAATATTTCCTAGTACCCGAAACTCATCCAAAATTTTATGGCGTAGATGCTTTTGACACACTTGAACAAATTAGTGAAAACATGAAACATGTGAAACTTGGAACAGGGATTGTAAATGTATTTTCAAAAAGTAAAGAAGCGATTGTACAACATGCAAATCAACTGTATAAAAAAACAGGTGAGAATTTTATTTTAGGACTAGGGACTAGTGCACCAGCAATAATTGAAGATCTTTGGAAGATGGAATTTAAAAAACCACTTGCCCGCTTAATAGATTATTCAAGTTTTATCAAATCAGAATACAAAGGTCCGATTTTTTGGGCTGCGGTTGGTCAAAAAACTACAGAGCTTGCAGCTGAAAATGTTGATGGAGTAATATTCTTTCTAAAACCTAAAAGCCAGATATTAAATCACATAGAGCTGATTAGCACCAAGTTAGCATCTTTAGAAAAATCAAAAGGAGGTTTTGAAATAATTTCAATTATTCCCACATATCTAGATGAAAATCAAGAACAATTTCAGGCTAAAATGACATTGGCAGGATACATTGGTGCAAATGAGTTTTATTCAGCACCATTAGAAAAGGCTGGTTTTCAAAATGAAGTTTCTAACATCAAAGAAACTTATAGAAAATTTGGATTGAAAAAAGCTGCAAAAACTGTAGGTGAAAAACTGTTGAATGATTTAACAATTTCAGGGTCAATTGATGCCTGCAAACAAAAGATACGAAGTATAGAAAATGATACAAAATTAGATGGCATTATTTTGGGTTTTGATCTACCTAAAGAAAAATACACAGACGATTTTTTTGATAAACTTGATAAATTATTATCAAGTCTTGAATAAAATGGCGCCTCTAAACTTATCTGGCATATCAGTAACTAAGCCAAAATTCCGTTATTCAATTACTGAACTAGTCGATGATTTTTTGAAACAGAAGCTAGACAAGGAGGTCCGTGATTATGCCAAAAATGAGCTTGGAATAGATTACGTCTACAAGTCATATGATCTTTCTAGAGTTGATTTTAGCAAAGATGATTTTGTGGAACCGGATGTTAGCCTAAATGACCTCTATTTTCGGGCAGCAAAAAAATCTCAGGCCCATTGCAATTCAGATGATATTGGCTTGTTCATAACAATCAATGACAACCAAGAGTATCTTGATCCCTCACCAACAGTAGAGCTCATTCCAAAACTTTCTTTTAAAAAAAATATTCGAGCACAGAACTTCCAAGGCTTGGCATGCTCTTCTTTTTCAGAATCTCTGCTAAATTCTGCAGGCTACTTTCTTTTAAATGGAAAAGAAAAAGCACTAGTACTAATTGGAACTTTATACACTCCTTGGTTTTTAGATAGAATAAAACAATTAAAACGAATATCTAAAAAAGACAAAAGTAATTTTTACAATCTCATTTATTTTCTAATCTTTAGTGATATAGTAGGTTCGGTTATCATATCACCAAAAAAGACAAAGGACACTCAATTCCAAATAAATCCAAAACATATTCTCACACTAAAAGATACCAAAAAAAATAGCAAAAAACCCACAATCAAGATATCGCCTGATAAAAAACACAGGATGATCTTTGATATGAAGTTGCAACCACAAAAGCTCAAAGAAAGTGTAGCAAACATGTCTTATGAAAACATAAAATTTTTGCAAAAAAAATTTCCAACTGAATTCAAAAAGATCAAGATTTGGGGATTGCACACGGCAGGAAGTAGGTTTGTTGAATATGTTATAGAAAAATGTCAGATAGAAAACTCAAAGGTAAATCTTACTTATGATTTAATGAAAAAAACAGGAAATACAGGCGCAGTAAGTTCACTTCAGTTTCTCAATGAGTGTTTAAGTAAAAAATATCTTGCTAAAAATTCTTTGGGATGTTTTATAGACTATGGTTGGGAAGGAGTTAATCTATTTTTGTTCAAGAAAGTATAGTTAGAAATTTTTTGAATTAACCGAATAGTGAAGATAGACCTTCCATGGCTTGTTCTTCAGATTTGCCATCGTCTTTCTTTTTAGCTTTAGCCTCTTTCTTATCATCTCCACCTGCTTCAGATTCTCCTTCTGCTGCGGGAGCTGCTGCGGCGGCTACTGCTACTGGGGCTGCTTTGATTGCATCCTCAATATTGACATCAGCCAGTGCTGCGACAAGTGCCTTTACTTGTGCCTCATTAACATCTGTTCCAGATGCTTTAACGACAGAAGTAATGTTTTCTTCGCTTACATCTTTTTGGAGCTTGTGTAGAAGCAATGCAGCATAGACGTATTCCATGGTATCGGTTCTTGCCTAGGGGCATAATATAAAACTATGGCGATTTAGTTTTGGGTTTTTGATTAATACAAAATTTTAAGACTTCGGCAAACAGAGTAAAGATTTTTCTTTAATCTTTTATCTGTCAAAGTATCCATTCTTTGTCTTAGAACTTTTTTGGCTTCATCTCTTTCAGTACCGTGTGGCAAAGAAAGAACATTGTTAATTAATTCGGGTAATGATTCTTTGATCCATCCATCAAGTACTTCGTACACTTTTGGAGAAATTATCAAAAGTTGTTCTTTATCTAAATCTAAAACTTCAGTGAAGTTTTCATGTTCAACTCTGTATATCAAAGCCATGATAGCATTATCTGGATTTGGTTTTTCAAGAATTTCAGCTGAACGAGGGCCTGCTTTTCCTTGTCCTACTTTGTTTTTTAGTCCAACAGGATCAACTATGATTCCATTAACACCTACTTTGTTGTCTTCAACTCCCGTTACAACTCCAAATAGAAACTTGCGATATTTGCCATCAGGTTTTGAGGAAAATATGTGAACTCCTTCTTTGAGAGTTAGTTTTTTTCTAAACATGAATTTGATTTTTTAATATCGTATTTAATTCATGGGAATCGACAATTCTTAATATGCGTCGCTTTGAGTTCTTTCGTTGGAGAAAAAAGAAATTCTCAAAGAGTTTTCAGCTGACCCAGATAGATACTATAAGGTAAGATTATTCGAAGAGCAGGGATTCCAAAGAAAACCCTGCTCAAAGTGTGGGAGGTATTTTTGGGCAATAGATAATCGTGATGCTTGTCCTGAGGATTCTGAAGACACCTATTCGTTTATTGATAATCCTCCAACCTCAAAGAGGTTTGATTATACTCAATCATGGAAGCAAGTCGAAGAATTTTTTGTAAAAAACAACCACACTTCTGTAAGTAGATATCCTGTTGTATGTCGATGGCGTGATGACCTTTACTTTACTATTGCATCTATTGTTGACTTTCAAAGAGTTATGGGTTCCAAAGTTGTCTTTGAGTTTCCAGCAAACCCACTTGTAGTTCCACAGACCTGTTTGCGTTTCAAAGATTTAGAAAACGTTGGTATTACTGGAAGACATTTTTCAAGTTTCTGTATGATAGGACAGCACAGCATCCCAAATTCTGACGGATACTGGAAGGATGAGTGCATTGATTTGGATTTTAGATTACTAACAGAACAGTTTGGAATTAAAAAAGAAGAAGTTGTCTTTGTAGAAGATGTTTGGGAAGGAGGAGGCTCTTTTGGTTCTTCTTTGGAATTTTTTGTCAGAGGACTAGAGCTAGGAAATGCAGTCTTTACAGAATTTCAGGGAGATTTGGGACAGCATACTACTCTTGATCAGAAAATAATCGATATGGGAGCAGGCCTTGAGCGATTTGCATGGATAACCATGGGAACTCCAACTGCCTATGACTGCTGTTTTGGACCAATTACAAATCATCTCTTTGAAAAACTTGGAATTGATTCAGATTCAAAACTGCTTTCAAATTATTTTACTGCAATTGCAAGAAATCTTAAGAGTTATGATGACTTGATAGATGTCAGAAAGCATGCTGTAAATACTGCTGGGCTGACAGATGACCAGCTAAATCGAATTATTACTCCACTTGAAGGAATGTATCTTATTGTAGACCATCTTAGAACTTTGATCTTTGCAATTTCAGATGGAGCTCTTCCAAGTAACGTTGGTGGTGGATATAATCTTCGAATGATGCTACGCCGAATTATTGGAACAATGGATAGAATGAATCTCAAGCTCGATATTGATGAGCTAGTAGACATGCATGTTGACTATCTAAAAGAGACCAACCCAGATCTAGACGAAAAAAGACAAGATGTCAAAACGATTCTTAGAATAGAATCAGGAAGATATACCGAATCAAAGTCTAGAATGGAGAAGATTGGTAACAGCCTAAAAGCCAAAGGTAGAGCACCAACAGTTGATGAACTGATTACACTCTACGAATCAGACGGAGTTACACCAGACTATCTAAAGGAGATAAATGCAATTTCAGAGATCCCATCTACGTTTTATTCAAAATTATCTGACTTGCACCAATCTGAGAGGAAAAAAGCAATAGAAGATCTTCCACTAGAAGGACTTCCCGAAACTAACTTGATGTTTTATGGCGATGACCCCATGGAGTTTGATGCCAAAGTTCTTCGAGTCTTTGACAAATCAGTTGTACTAGATAAGACTTCATTTTATGCAAGAGGCGGAGGACAGGAACCTGATCATGGAACTATTGGAGATTACCAAGTAGTTGATGTCAACAAACATGCAGAAATTGTAGTGCATACATTAGAAGGCGGATCTCCAAAAGAAGGAGATATTGTAAAGTGCAAAGTTGATTCAGATAGAAGAGACAATATTACAAAAAATCACACAAGCACTCACATCTTAAACTCATCATCAAGAGAAGTCTTAGGATCTTGGGTTTGGCAGCACTCTGCATTCAAAGAATCTGATCACGCAAGACTAGACATTACACACCACTCATCACTTTCAGAAAAAGAAGTCCAAGAGATTGAGAGAGTTGCAAATTCTGTTGTTGCAAAAGACATGTCAGTTAACATTGAGAACATGGATAGAGGAACTGCAGAACAAAAGTATGGATTTAGAATTTATCAGGGAGGCGTTGTTCCAGTAAAATCAGTTAGAATTGTTTCAGTTGAGGGTTTTGACATTGAAGCTTGCGGTGGAACACATGTAAAACAGACAACTGAGATTGATTTAATCAAAATTACAAGAACAAAGAGAATACAAGATGGAGTAGTGAGGATTGAGTTTGTTTCAGGACCAACAGCACAAGAATATGTAAAACAACATCAAGTCGATCAGGAAAAACTAAAAGCTGATCAAGCTGCAAAAGAAGAACGAGACAAACTACGAGATCAAAAGAAAGCAGAAATCAGAGAAAAGATGCCAGAATTACTTGAGCAGGTTTTGGCAAGCTCTGGAAAAACTACAATAGATGAAATCGATATTAATGCAACTGATGCTGGACGATTTTGTTTTACATCAAGTGACTCTTTTGATGAGTTCTTCCACATCAATTTTGGAAAAAAGCTAACCAAAGCAGATCCTAATGCAGTCTACTGTGGAATCTTTGAATGGGGTCCTACAATTCGAGCCATTGTTTATTCAGGAATTGAGGCTGAAAAGACCAAAAATGCAGGCATAATTGCCAAAGAAATTGCCGGAATCTTGGGAGGTTCCGGTGGAGGAAATGAGACATTTGCCCAAGGTGGTGGAAAGGACACATCTAAAAAAGACGAGGCTATCAAAAAAGCAAAATCAATGGTTTTAGAATAAAGGGTTTTTGAAATGGAAATAGACTGGTCTGGAATTGAATCAAAATGGAGGGCAAAGTGGAATGAAGGAAAAGACTTTGAGACGGATCCAAATGAAAAAGAAAAAAAATTCATTACAGTAGCTTATCCATATCCAAACTCACCTCAACATATCGGACATGGAAGAACCTACACACTAGCTGATGTTCATGCAAGATATTATCGAATGAAAGGATTCAACGTTTTGTTTCCAATGGGATTTCATTATACTGGAACACCAATACTTGGTATGGCAAAAAGAGTTGAAGCTGGTGATGCAGAAATTATTGATGGATTGAAAAACATCTATCATGTTCCTGAAGATG
>CAWTZF010000010.1:0-30080 GCA_963920015.1 uncultured Nitrosopumilaceae archaeon
AATGCAATAAGAAAAAATAACGGATTAGCATTACGATTTACAAAGTTTACTTTCAAAATTAGAATGGAGAAGGCCCCTTAAGATTCTTCTACTTCTGAAGAGGTTATTGCTCTCTATAAAGGGCAGAAAAAAGTAATCCAAGACACCAAGCAAATTTAATTTCATGAATTCATATTTATACAAGGATTTAATTAGCGTCACAAAAGAAAAAATCTCTGAAATGTATAGCGGGGAACTTGAGGTACAGGCCAAAAGAAAAGCTATCGCTGTTTTACAGGATGAAATTAATAGAATTCTGAATGCGGCAAGGGAATTAGTTACATTGCCTGAATTGGTTGTGAAAAAAAATAAAGCCGGAATCAAAAAGGTTCTTCAACAAATTTCTACTATTGAAGATGAAGTGGAAAATCTTCGCCGAAAGATTACAAGAGAAGTTGCAGATGTTGGAGGTTTGATCATGAATAGAGAAAATCTTCTTAACACTGCATATACAATGGATGAAATTGCAGGATACATAACTGGCATAGCATTCAAACTTTCAAATATCAGATCTGCCACCCTCAAGAGTTCAAAAATAGACAAAGAGATTACAAAATTAATTGAACTCGTAGTTGATCAGATTTACAAACTTAATGAGATAATTCGTAGTTTAAACACAAATGCAGCAAATGCTATAGAGATTGCCCAAGAAACTCAGACTATAGAGAGAGAAATTGATTTAAGATATCGCCAAGCCACAATCGTACTTTTATCCGAGGTGACTAACATAAAAGAACTCTTACTGATTAAAGATGTGATTGAGGGAATTGAGGAAATGGCGGATAAATGTCAACATGTTTCTGATTCTTTTATTATGTTAGCACTGAGTCTATAACTGAAAAGTGAGTTAAACAAGGCGTTTTGTCTATTAATCAAGAGTGATTTACAGTTAGTATCAAATGTAATCGAATCTTTTAAGACCTGCACCATTATTGGTTCTAATTTAGACCCAGTTGTTCGTATCAAATGTTAATTTGGATATTGTCTGATCCGTTTTGGACCCAATTTTGAAGCAAATTTTCCAGTCTTCCTATATCTCAAACTGTGCTAGATTGTATTAGAGAATAAAGCGTTGGCACCTATGCCCCAAACCCGCATTCTTGTCAGCTTTATTCTTTCCTATCTCGTTAACATTTCATAACAACAGTTCGTATCAAATGTAATTTTGTGCACATAGATAGATTATTTTTTCCACATATTTTGCCAAGTTTCAGTGAATTGTCTCATTACTTCGAGATAGTTTTTAGACGGATCCGTCCATGTGGTATTCCAAAACTTTTCCCAATCCTTATCGAACTTAAGGATGGACTGAAGGCCTGTCTCTTTTAACATATTTTGCCATTCTTTCCCAAATCTCTTAATTTCTACGTTTCCTGCGTTCATCCATTTCTCTTTCCATTCTTTTGCTAACATTTGTGGCAGTTTTGCATTGGATCCCAGTGTTTGTAAGGCCTGATTATATTTTACAAATGCATCATTACCTGCCTGTTGCCACAAATCAAAAGCTAATTTCCACTTTACTAATGCAGCAGTATATTCCTTCCATGAATCAGTGGCTTTAAGATTTTTTTTAGTGGTTTTGTTGGTACTTTTCAATAACAATTATTTATTCAATATCTCTCCTAAAAATATAATCATAATATCCTGAGATAACAGTTCGTATCAAATGTTAATCAGATTTCTTCTAATATTTTTGCAACTTGATCAAAATCAAATGGTTTTGGAATAAAGGAGAAAGCTCCAGCTTCAAGACATCGATTGATCTCTTCTTCACTATCTGCTCCACTTAGTACGATTATCTTTGCGTCTGGATTACTCCCCTTGATTTCTTTGAGAACCGTCAACCCATCTTTTTTAGGCATAGTTAAATCCAGTAATAATAAGTCGGGCTTGAGTGTTGAATTTTTCTACTGCTTCATCACCGTCGGCTGCTTCGCCAACTAGTTCGTGTTCCCCCAGAGAAACCATATCTTTCAACACATGTCTAATTGCATCAGAATCATCTGCAATCATCACTCGGGCCATTCCACTATTAGAACAAACTAAGAATTAAGAATTTTCAGGATTACAGTTCGTATCAAATGTTAATTTCAATCAGGTGTATGATCATGCGTTCCTTGTGCGTGTCCCCTTGCACGAAGAACAAAACACACAATTGCGAGTGCAATTGCAACACCTATTGCTGAGCCAAATGCGGCCATACTTGCTTCTGCCATGGTGTTATCCCTTAACCATTCTATTTATGATTAACAGTTCGTATCAAATGTTAATAAAACTAATTTTTCCCTAGTTTTTTTGGCTTTGCCACCACTCCTCAAACCTTGTGCATTTGTTTTGTGAATTTAGCTTTACCAAAAAAATTCCATCAAGCTTGACCTGTGTAGTTTGGTCACGCAAAAATGATGCCGTAAAGTGTGCAATTCCTAGGTCTTGGTATATGGCAAGGATTTTGTATTGAAAGGAAACGTCTTTTTGTGTCTGGGCCACTCCTTGCCAGTATTCTATGATAGAATCGATACCATCAAAGGGAGTTGAAAATGGTTTTTCAAAATAGTTTGCATCTTGCACAAATAAATCCCGAATTAGTTCTGGATTTCTTTCTGTCCAAGCTTTGCCGTATAGATCCAGCCAAGCCTTGAAAGAGTCATGTTCCATGTTAATAGTAAATAATGTGATTGTCTAATTTGAAGGCATCATTAACATTTCATAACAGATGTTAATCGCTAACATTTTGTCAGAAGTGTTAACGAGTAATTGGGGTTAATCTAAAAAGACTCGAACCAAAAGATTTGCTTTATCTTGTAATTTAGATAAGTTGCCTTGAGATAAATTCACATTTTTTCTTCTCAAATTCATCACGTAATTGTTTACCCTTCTTATCGATTTCTCCTAATTCGTTATACCAGTCGTGAGATTTGCTATCTTTCAATGCCTTTACCATATAAGCAAACATTTCTTCATGATTTTTCCTAATCGCTTCTTCATATTCTTCAAGATACATAATGATATCATAATCAAGACTGTATAAAATCAGAGTTTGTCAAAATTTTTTGGTTTTTTACTTTTTGCTTGTATTATAGTTTTACTTATTCCGTCATTATTCTAATTTTTCAAAGGAATTTTTATAACAATCTGGGTTTGCTTTGAGTTGAGATTCCACAATTGTTTTTGAAAATTTGTGTACTTTCATCATATGTTCTGGAATGTCATCACATTTTTTTTTACAGGTCCTGCACATGTATTTCATATATTATTCCCGGTGCTTTGCCCAGACTATAAGAACTGTTTGTATTATTCTCTCAATGACATAATTGAGATGATTCTGAGTACGAATGAATCCTCATTCAATTTGAATCAGTCACAATATATGCGGGTCTAGTGGGATTCGGACCCACGACAACCGGATTAAGAGTCCGGTGCGCTACCTGGCTGCGCTATAGACCCAATAAAATTAGCAACCGATAGAGTTGTTATTAACGTTGAGATAAAATTTGATTTTAGTTTTGAACTTTAGCTTGTACTTCATTGTACTTTTCTAAGATTTGTGTAAGTACAGTTGAAACTGGAACATTATTCATCTTTTTTTTCTCTGCCAAAAGTTTTCGATATGCATCTAGTGTGATATATACTGGAATTGAGCCGTTTCCTTCAAGTAATCCTCTCACATTGAAAAGTGCAGTTTCCATTCCTCTTTCAGCAGATTTTGCAAATTTTGCTTTATCAAGAATAGAACCAAGTGGGCCAAATGGCATTACATAATCAACTGTCATGGTTACACGAGTTAGATTCTCACCAAGTTCTTTGAATTCATTTATGATTTGCCATCTCTTAAATGGACCTTCGATTTGTTTTGCAGAGATTTTCTCATTTCTAACAAATTCAATTGTTTCACAGTCCCACTCTAGTCGTTTACCACTAAAGTCTCCAATAATTCTAAATGTAGTTCCAACTCCCATACCTTCTTTGATGTCCATTGGTACTACAGTCATGCCTACAGAATCATTTTTTATTTGATCAGAGACATGTTCTGGCCTTGCAAAGTAAGTAAAAACCGTATCAACAGGAGCTTGAATTTCAATAGATTTACTGACGACTGTCAACGCTGGATCTTTTGCCAGTCAGGATTTAAAGGTTTTGACAATTTTCTCAAAAGATTTCCTTTACAATATATTCGACGAATTTTGTGATAATTTGAAAATGAAAAAATACTGCAAAGTGATTTTTCTAATTTTTTTCATTGTTTCAGTATCATCTATAATTGATCATGCATTAGCGCATTCTATGTTTAATTCTGCAGAGCAAGCGATTGGAGAATACAGAGTTCAAATTGCAACTTTACCAGAATTTCCTCAGATTGGCGAAACATCGCAGTTATTATTTAGAGTAACTGATCGAGACTTGAAAGAAGTGGATCGGTTTACAATAGGATTTCGAATTTTTTTTAATGAACAACAAATTGATTCTTACGGACCTAAATCCCATCAAGGTGGTCATTGGGAAACAGATTTTGTTTTTGTAGAATCAGGTAACCATATTTTAAAAGTTGAACTTTATGACATGCCAGATTCTGATGGTGTACTCAGATATATTTTCAATATTAGTACTCAAAGTCCTTTTGGATATCTTTTCATATTTGCAATTACAATTGGAGCAATAATGTTGGCTAGTGTAATAGGTTACATTTATCTGCCAAAATTTTTCAGAGCAAGAACTAAGGCTTAGTTTTGATTGAGGTTTTTGCCAACCTAAAAGCAAACAGTGTAGTCAATAAAACCATTGCAAAGAGAAGAATCCCTATACCTAAATGAACTGCTACTAATACAGCATGAAGTTTTAGGTCAATTACAATTGCTCCAAGTGCAATTTGAGTAACCACAAAAATTGCTGCCAAAGTACTTGTTACTCTAATTTTCCAATGTGAGTTTTTGGCAATCCAGCTTCCAACAGTTGTAGCAATAATCAATGCACCAGTTGTTGCAGCAATTAACCGGTGAGTCCATTCAATGAAATATTTCTCATCGGGTAAAACTCCACTTGGGCAAAGTGGCCAATCAGGACATGTAAGTCCTAGCCCTGCTGCTGAAACATATCCACCAATAAACATCAGTGAGTACAAAACTACTAGAGATGTTAATGCAAGATATTTTAAAATCAAAATTATTCTAATTAACTGAGACTTTTCCTGTCATCCATGGATGCACCATACAGAAATAGTTGTATTCTCCTGCTTCATCAAATGTATGCTCAAATGTTGTCCCAGCCATAAACAAACTACTATCAAAGTTTCCATCTGGTCCTTCAGCTGGAAGGCCGCTTGTAACTGTGTGAGCTGCAGTATCATCGTTACTCCAGGTTACAGTTTCACCAACACTTATGGAGACTTGTGCAGGAATAAAGCATTCACTTGTCTCATCACATCCCGGAACTGAAGATCCGGCTGGAAGTGAGATTGTACCAGAAAATGGTCCCATTTCTGCGGGTTCTTCCATCATTGTTTCTTCCATCATTGGTTCGGGTTCCATAACTTGGGTTTCAGCAGGTGCAGAGACATCACCAACAATAATTTGACCTACCATTCCTTGTAGTCGATGACCAGGAACAGTACAAATGTAATAGTAAACACCTTCTTCACCGGGAATAAATTCGGATGTTCCTCCCTCACCTGGTTTTAATGGATTAGTTGCAGCTGCAACGTCACTACCTGGAATAATTCCGCCAAATCCTTCATCTGCTGCTGTTACACCAAAGGCATGAAATGATTTTCCGTCATTGATTACATCAAAGATTATTCTATCTCCAACTTCAGCTTGGATTGTAGGATTATGATCAGGTTCTCCTGGAAGAGAATTAAACGCCAGAGTCCTAAAGTCTGATGATTCAATAAATGATAAAGATACTGGAATGTCTATTCCTGTTTGAGCAACAGGTGCAGCAGCTTCAGAAACGCCTGCACGAAGTTTACCAGCAGGAGATAAAGAAGAGATCCAATAATCCCACATTCCAAAGAAAATAACACCACCCACAATACAAATGCCAAGCACAATTACCAACATCTTGACAGTTCGCTCAGGAGATGTTCTGTAAATTGGATGTGCTGGTTCGCTTTTAGGATGTTCTGTTTCACTCATTATTTTCACCTAATGATGTGGATTTTTCCGTTCATATGGATAGTAATACTTGGAGCCAAGTTCCCATGGATCGTCCATATTTGCGGGTTTACCTTTTCCTGTACTGTAAATCATATTTCCTAACCAGATAACCATGCTTATTCCAATTATCATTGCACCAACAGTAGCTATTTGATTCATAGCTATCCATTCTGGAATTGGAGGATAGTCAAAGACTCTTCTTGGCATTCCATAGAGACCAAGAACATGTTGAGTAAAGAATACTAAGATGGCACCAACAAATGACATGACAAAGTGAACCTTACCTAAGGCCTCATTGTACATTCTACCAGTAATATATGGGAATAGATAGTAGAAGAAACCAATCGAACCAAATGCAATGGTTCCCATCACAAAGAGATGAAAGTGTCCTACCACCCAGTAAGAATCATGTGTAATAAAGTCTAATGGCATAGCACTGTTTACAACACCACCTGCACCAGCGGAAAAGAATAATGCAATTCCGCCAATTGACCACATCATTGGAGTATCAAATCTTATTCTACCATTCCACATTGTTGCTAAAAAGTTAAAGACATGCATGCCAGATGCGGGAACGGCAGCTAGGGTTCCAACCATGAAAACTGTTTTTTCTGTAAATGACATTCCTGTTGCAAACATGTGATGTGCCCATGATGAAAAACTAACTATTGCAAGTAAAACAAATGCAAAGATTCCTGAACTTTTACTATAGATTGGTTTTCGTGAAAATCTTGGAATGATTTCATACATCATTCCAATAGCTGGGAGTACAAGAACATACACTTCTGGATGAAAAGTAAACCAAAACAAGTGTTGATAAGCAATTGGGTCACCGCCCATTGTAGGATCAAAGAATCCCGAAATTGCTAGTCTGTCAGTTAACAGCATTAAGAGTGCTGCTGCAAAAGTAGGAATGGCTACAAGTATTATTAGTGAAGTCACTAAGAATGACCAAGCCAGCAATGGTACTTGACCTAAGGACATGTCTGGATGCTTGCATTTCATTATAGTGACAACAAAATTAATTGCGCCCAGAATTGAGGATATTCCTAAAATTTTGAGTCCAAATATCCACATGTCAGCAGCTGGAGCTGGAGCACTAATTACCGAATAAGGTGGTGTTGCATACCAAGTAAAATCAGCAAAGCCTAACCAAATGAGAGCACCTGCAGGTGGAATCATCCAAAATGCTATTGCGTTTAATTTTGGATAAGCCATATCTTTGTACCTTACCATAATTGGAACAAGATAATTACCAACAGCTGAAGCAAATGGAAGTATGAATAAGAAGATCAATGTAGTTCCGTGAACTGTAAAAATTCGATTAAATGTCATTGAATCCGCAATAATTTGAGAACCAGGGAAGAACAGTTCGGCTCTCATTGTAAGAGCTAATGCTCCACCTAAGAAGAAGAATGCAATTGAAGTAATCATATAGAGTAATCCCACATCAGTGTGATGTGTTGAAAACATTATGTACCAAATTGGTCTTGGTTTTTGTAATTCTAGAACCATATTTTATCTCCCTTTAGTGTTTTGTATTTTTTTAATGAGGTTAAAAATTTTGTCAAGATGATGGTTCCTCCACATATAATTTACCACGCATATTATAATGAATCAATCCACAATATTCTCTGCATTGAATATCATGTTCACCAACTGCATCCGGAGCAAACCAAACAATATTGGTTCTACCTGGAACAGCATCAAGCAACACAACATAATCATGAATATTAAATGAGTGATTTACATCCTTTGAAGTTATTTCAAACCTGTATGCTTTGCCTTTTTCTACATGTAATTCACCAATCTCTGTAGTACCATCCTCATGTACAAAAGTCCAGAACCATTGTTGGCCTATAACTTGGATAGTTTCAGCATCTTCTGGAACATGTTCTACAATTCTTTCAACGTTCCAAGCTTCTGCTCCTACCCAAACAAGAATAGCACATATGACGCCAATGTAAATCCATTCAGGCCAGTTAGAATGTCCACTCATTAGCCTTCATCCCAACTTCCTGCTTCTTCATATTTTGTTGGTTTTGATTTTGGGTTGGATTCTCTGAATCGTAAAACCTGCCAAATCATAGTTCCAGCCACGACTGCACCAATAGTAAATGCAACAACCATCATTCTAAAGAAAAGATTCCAAATCTCAACTCTCCTATCAAGATATTCCCCCGGTTCTGCTTGTGCAAAAGCATATTCTATTGCTGGCATAATAACCAGAATTGACAACACTATGAATAATCCAAATATGCCCCTCATTACCGGTTGATTTGACTGCGCCTCAATTTTCTATTTAAGAGTTTTGATGATTTTCAGTTACCATTCTTGATCGAAGCGGTGTGATTCCATCAGATTAATTGCTTTCAAAGAAAATTTTCCTTCAAATTCTTTGAAGACTGTAAGTGAACCATTTGCAACTATTAGCTCAAACAATGATTGAGGTTTTAGTTCCAAAACTGTAGATATCATTGCTTTGATTGGATCCATATGTGTAACAAGTAATACATTTTCTCCAGGATGTTCTTGTATGACGTGTTCAACTATTTCAAGTACTCTTTTTTTGACTTGAGTAAATGTTTCAACACCATTATGTGCAATTTCAATATCACCGGAATAGAATTTTAAAAATACATTACCATGACTTGCAAAAATATCATCGTATTTCATTCCAGTGAATTTTCCCATATCAAGTTCAATTAATCTGTCATCAGCTTTGTACTCTAGAGAATTATTTTTTGCAACAATTTCAGCAGAATTCTTTGCTCTCTCAATTGGACTAGAATAAATTGTAGAGACGTTCATTTTCTCTAATAATTTAGATGCGCCTTGAACTTGTTCAATGCCAGTTTCAGTCATAGGAACTCCAGGAGTTCTTCCTGCAAGGAGGTGTTCTGTATTATTTTTTGCCTGACCATGTCGTAAAAAAATTAGTAAACCCAAGATTGCCTCGAGTAGAATATAGAGATAATAATAACATTGCCAGAAAAATATAGATGAAAATTGGGATTATTGGCGGAACTGGTGGAATGGGAAAAGGGTTTGCTCTCAGATGGTGCATTAATCATGATGTTCTAATTGGTTCTAGAGATGCAGAAAGAGCCTCAAATTCAGCACAAGAATACACTAAACTTGCCCAAGAAGAATATGGTAGTATCAATGGAAGCATTTCAGGTAGCGATAATATTTCAGTATCAAAAGACAGCGATGTTCTAATTCTTTCAATTCAATATGAGAACATTGATTCTGTTTGTTCTCAAATTCTTCCAGAGGTAAAAGATAGTTGTGTAGTAATTTCACCTATAGTTCCGATGACAAAAACTGATGCAGGCTTTGAATTTATTCCAATAAAAGAAAATAAACCATTCTCATACCAACTAGTTCTAAAATATATGAAAAACAAATCAAAACTAGTTTCAGCATTTCATGTAATTTCAGAAAAAAAACTCGCGAATCCAAAACTTAGTTTAGATTATGATATTTTTGTTTGTGGGGACGATAAAGACTCTGTTGAAGTTGTTAATGGTTTGATAAACGAAATTAAGGGTCTAAGACCTATTTACTTGGGAGGAGGTTCATTATCCTATTTTACAGAAATTGCAACACCATTATTGCTTAATGCAATGATCAAAAACAAGATAAAAAATCCTGGAATCAAAATCGTTTAAGTCTGCAAGAGCAGAAAAACAATGAGCTCAGAACACTATCGTCGCGGTAGAAATTGGTTTACAGCAATGGGTGTAATGTTTATTTTAGTTGCACTAGTGACTTTGGTTCGTCAAATTATTGTTTGGACCCCTGATTTTGTAATAGAATTTTTGCTAAATGATAAAATAACCAGTGAAAAAATTGCAGTAGCTACAATTTGTATTGGTTTGATTTTTGTAATTCTAGGATTTAGGAAGAAAGATGTCATCTCGAGATAGATTTCTTAAAGACCAAAAGATTTTGCGGTTAGCTACAATTGATTCTAAAGGAGTTCCTCACATAGTACCTGTCTGGTATTTGTATAGTGGAAAAAAATTCTATATTGGAACAAACACTAGAACTAAAAAAGCAAAAAACTTGAGAAAAAATAATCGCGTTGGTTTTTGTATAGATGTAGGAATTAGAGCACCTAACATTCACGGCATTATGGGACAAGGAAAGGCGAATTTGATTCTAGATAAAAACAAAGTTACTAGAATTACAAAAAAGATACTTTGCAGATATTTTAAGACTTTAGAAAATCCATCAGCAAAGGAATTACTTGAGGATACAAATTGTATAATAGAGATTGTACCTAGAAAGTTTTCAGCTTGGAATTATTAAGACATGAACGCTTCAATTTTGTTTAGTGAAGAATCCAATGTTTCAAGACTAGGCAAAAATACTAGTCTAAAATGATCGCTGCCATATTTTGTTCCAAAGCCCGAACCATGAACTGTCAAAACACCTTGTGAATCAAGTAACTTTAAGATAAACTCCTTATCTGAAGAATACTTGTTATTTTCTATCTTTGGGAAAGCATAGAACGCACCTTTTGGATTAGGACATGACAAACCTGGAATAGAATTTAGTCTTTTTACAACCAAGTCTCTTCGTTTTTTTAGTTCTGAAACAAAATCAGCAATGTAATCCTGAGGACCACGTAACGATTCTAGAGCGGCATGTTGAACTGGAAGATTAGTTGAGATTCTAACTCTGGCTAGTTTTGGGAGATTTTCCTGAATAGAATCAAGTTGAGGTGAATTGTTAAAGGCGATGTATCCTATTCGCCATCCTGACATTAGATGAACTTTGGAAAATCCATTTAGAATTATAACTGGAGAGTTGCCTGCTACTTTACCAATTCCAGTAAATTTTTCATCATAAACAATTTGATCATAAATTTCATCACAGATTATGTAGAGATTATTTTCATTTGCAACATCAACTAATTCTTTAAGAGAGTTTTCATTGAATACAACACCGGTTGGATTATTTGGACTGATTAAGCAGATTGCAACTGTCTTCGGAGTAATTTTAGCTCGTATATCATTGATATTGGGAGTAGAGTTATCCAAGTCTACTGCAAACTCTACTGGAATTCCTCCATGTAATCTAACATAAGATGCGTAAGGAGGATAGTAAGGTCCAGGAAGTAAAACTTCATCACCTTCTTCTACTATTGATGAAATTACCATATCAAGACCTTCTGAGACGCCGTTAGTTACAAGAATATTATCAGCTGATACATCAAGACCTTTAACGTGTTCTTTTTTTGCAATTGCTTCTCGTAATTCAGTAAGACCTTCAGATGCAGAGTAATAGTTTTCACCGTTTTGAATTGCTTTGATATATGCTTCTTTGACATTTTGTGGTGGTTGAAAACCATATTGAACAGGATCACCAATATTGAGATAATCTACTTTTCTTCCTTGTCTTTCTAATTTTATTGCAGCACCAACAATATCTCTAATTGCATATTCTACTCCAGCAACTTTTTTTGAAACTTTCAAGTATCTAGACAGGTATTTAGGCCCGCTTTATTTTTACTTGTTTGGACTCGTTGCATAGTTTGGATAGTGCGGGCGGCTTCGGACCGCCAGGTCGAGGGATCGAAGCCCTCCGAGCCCTCTAATCAAATTCAGTTGATTTTACTAGATTTATGTTGGAAAATGTTCATTTAATGAGATAATGAAACTCTCTCTCTTCAAAATAGGTTTGATTTTGACCATTTTAGGAGTAATTTTGAGCGCTTATACCTTTTCAGAAAATCACAAAATTTCTCAAAGTTTCAGCTTAGATACTACTCAAACTAAGACTTTGGATGTTGATTTAATAGGTGAAGATATTGGATTTTACAAAATATCATTACCTTCACTTGGGGATTCTGTATTTGTTCAAATTCAAAATTCTAAAGAAAATGTAATTACTGATAAGAAAATAGAGACAAAATCAGCAGTAAATTATTTTGATTTCAAAGATAGTGATATCTATACAATTAAAGTTACAAATCTTTCTGAAAACTCTTTGATAGTTGATATTGAATTTGGTCAAACAAATGTTTCAGAGATGAAATATTCTGGGATTGTTGTTTTGGTAGGAATAATTTTAATGATTTTTAGTTCTTATAATTATTTAAAAAATCATAAAATTGCACAGCCAGAAGAAAACAGCTCGTAAATTGGAATACAAAGTATTATTCCACCAATTAATAATGCAAAATTATATCCTAACCAGCTTATTGACATAATCAAAGTAACTATAGAAATTGGCAAAAATTTTCGTATGGTTTTGTTGGGATTTGATTTCATAATTAAGAATCCACCTAAAGCACTTAACACTATACCAAACTCTAGTGGCTGATGAGATAAGGAGAGTAATCCATCTATTCCAAAAACATCATGAGAAAGAGAATCGCTATATCCTGCAGCAATTTGGATAATAGAGCCGACGATAATTATTTGGGCACCTTTTTTGAGAATTCCATTGATTTGTTTATTTTTTAATAAATAGGTGCCAACAAGTCCAGAGCTTGCAATCATTCCAACGCCAACATAGACTGAAATATGTTGAATTGACCAAAAATTTTCAGGTTCATGTAATGCATGAGATGTTGCATCCCAAACACCGCCTAAAAGCATTTGAGTTGTTCCAAAAACAGCAAGTATTGATACCAGAATTAGAAGGGTTTGTGGTTTTAGAATTGTAGAATTTAATTTTTGAATTAAGTTCAATTTTTCATCTCTTATCCTAGGTGATATTCTATAACTGTAACTTTTCAATCTGAGGAATTATAATTATTTACCTACAGAATTAAACAATTAACTATATTAGAAGACAATGTTGAGATTTTTTATGAGTCCAGGAATCGGATTAATGAGGAGAAGATTAGAAAAAGAACAAGATGCCGTTTCTCTAGCAATATCAGGTATTGTAAAAAAATACAAGATAAATCTAGACCAAACAAAAACTCTAGAAACAAAATATGATGATGATGCAGGAGACTGGTATGTTGCTCTAGGATGGGAAGAAAAACGAGCGATAATTAAGATGGATTCTGTTCAAGGTACAATTACTGAGATTAAAGAAATTTAATAATCTATTTTCATATTCAGAATTAATCATGGCAAAAGCGATTGTAATAGGAGGTTCAAGAGGAATTGGTAAAGCCATTTCAGAATCTTTAAAATCGATCGGATTAGAAGTTGTTGCTACATCAAAATCTGAACTAGATACATCCAATTTAGATAGTGTAAAAGAATTTACGCAAAAAAATTCTGAAACTGACGTTTTAGTGCTTAATACAGGGGGTCCTCCTGCAAAAGAATTCTATGATGTTATTGAAGATGAATGGAAAAAATACCACAATCAGTTATTCTTAGGGTTCTGTCTTATTTTGCAAAATATCACAATTAGAGATGGAGGCTATGTTTTTTTGATTAGCTCAGGTGTGATTAAAGAACCAGACCCAAAATTGATTATTTCAAGTGCTTATAGGGTAGCGTTTTCAAGCGTACTTAAGATTCTTAGTAAAGATTTTGCAAAGAAAAATATCAGTTGTATTAACATCGCCCCAGGTCCAATAAATACAGACAGAGCACGCGAACTAGTAGATAATATAGAAGAATATGAAAAAACATTACCGATGAAGAGACTTGGAGAACCTGAAGAGATTGGAAATTTTGTCAAATCTATTGTTGAAAACAAAATAAAGTATCTATCTGGTGTTGTGATAAACTTTGATGGTGCTAACTCAATTTATTTATTTTAAAATCTAGTTTTTCTTAAATTCAACATTTGGTGCATCAGGTTGATTTGAAATAACAAGTAGCCCTCCATCACTAAGCTGTTGTACTAATTGCATGACTTCTTTTTCAACTTGATTTCTCTGTAAACCAGTTTGTTGTGCAAAAACATCAACTAGTTCTGTAATCTTTCTTTTTCCATTACAAGATTTCCAGAAATCAATAATTGCTTGGTTTACCATAAATCCTTGTTCATGTTCGTTTGCTAAAACCATGGAACCGTCTTCTTGTTTAACCAGATTTCCTACTCCTTGTGGCATGGCTGTTTCATAATCAATTGGAGCTGGGGTTGAAAGACCAGGACCCATATTTTTGAGAACTGCTTTTCCTTCATCTGACATCTTATCCATTGACCATGGAGGATCCCAAACAATGTCGACTTTGACATTATTTACGCCAGGAACTTTTTTTGCATATCTTGTAACATCTGAAACTAGTGTTTCATGGAGTGGGCAACCTTGAGTTGTCATTGTCATTTTGATATTCACATCATTACTATCAGTAACATCAATTCCATAGATTAAGCCCATATCGACAATATTGATTGGAACCTCAGGATCCATACATTGTTTTAATGAACTTCTAACTTCCTCAGAAGATACACTCATATTTCTAAAGACTCTTTGAAAAACAATAAAAACTTTCTATTAATTAGCTGTGAATAATTTTTTAATAGATTCTTCAAACGGGGCCTTTGCGATACCCTTCTCAGTAATTATGCCTGAAATTAGTTCTGGAGGTGTCATATCAAATGCTGGATTAATTACGTTAATTCCATCAGGCGCGGTTTTTTTGTCACCCACTCCTGTTACCTCACTAGCTTTTCTTTGCTCTATAACTACATCTTCAGGATTACTTTTTAGATCAAATGTAGATAGTGGTGCTGCTACATAAAATGGAATTCCATGTTGTTTTGCCATAGTTGCTACTTGATAGGTTCCAATTTTGTTGTATACATGACCTGTTCGTAAAATTCTGTCAGCTCCTACAATTACTTTGTCAACTAGACCATTTGCCATGGAATAGCCTACAGCAGTATCAGGAATTAAGCTAACATCTATTCCATCATGTTTTAGCTCAAACGCAGTTAATCTAGAACCTTGTTGTACAGGTCTTGTTTCAGTTGCTATTACTTTGATGTTTTTGCCACTATCTTTTGTGGCTCTAATTACTCCCAAAGCTGTGCCATATGCAACAGTAGCTAGAGCTCCTGCATTACAATGTGTCATTATAGTATCATTGTCTTCAAATAATTCTGAACCATTTTTCCCCATAGCCATGTTTGTTTTAATATCGTCATCAGCCATCTGCTTAGCTGCATCAATAATATCATCTTTAATTTGAGAAACTTCAGTTCCCTGTTTTGTAACTTCCATGATTTTATCTAAGCCCCACTTTAGATTAATCGCAGTTGGTCTTGTTTCAAATAAAATTTTTTTTGCTTTTTCTAAATCACTCAATAATTCATCTTTTGAGGTAGCATTACTTTGTAAAGCAGCAAGTGCTAAACCAAATGCTCCAGATACGCCTATAGCAGGAGCACCTCTAACTACTAAAGTACGTATTGCTTCAGCTACTTGATTGAAATCATCATATTCAACAAAAACAAGTTCATTTGGTAATTTAGTTTGATCAATCATCACTACTTTGTTCTTTTTCCATTCTACTGTTTTTAATGATGAACGAGTCAACGTTTCAGAGTTATTCAATTTAAAATTGCTCAAATAAACCCATTTTTAAAGCAAATCATTAACTGACTCTTTCTTGAACTATTTGTCTATAAGGAGGGTAGATAATGGCTTCATATTTGCCATCAAATACTTCGATGAATAATGTATCTTCTAAAGCGATAAGTAGATGAGCTATTTTTGAAGGTGTATGAATGATATCTGGCGCAGTGATTATTTTAATAGTCTCAAGATTAGTATCTAAATTTTTTTCAGTGTATTTGATCTTTCCTGATAATAAGAGATGGTTTGAACCAAATTTATGGTAATGTCCTCCTCTCGCAAAATTCTTTTTTATTTCTACAAAGTTGATTTGCTTCCCATCAAATGAATAAAAGAAAATTTTTCCACGTTTATCTTCAACTTTTTTTAAAAATGTTAAACCCATACAATAATTCATAATAAATTAATTTTAAACGTTATATTAGAGCTGTATAACTTTTGATAGATTGCTCAATCCTGAAGAAATAGAGAGATATGATATTAGCAAAATGTATCAAGTTTATGATTGTTGGGCAGACATAGCAGAACAATCATACAATAAAGATTTTGATTTGGCAGGATATGCTGGAATTGACCATATAATTTTTACAGGCATGGGAGGTTCAGGTGCAATAGGAGACATTTTTTCTGCTATACTTTCACGAACGAATATTCATACAACCGTTATCAAAGGATATTTACTTCCAAAAACTGCCAATTCTAACACATTAGTAATTGTAACAAGTGTTTCTGGGGACACTAGAGAAACACTTACTGTTTTAGATTCAGCAAATAAAATTGGTTGTAAAATTTTAGCATTTTCTGCAGGTGGAAAAATGGAAGTGTATTGTACTAAAAATAAAATTGAACATTTTAAAATTTCTCAAACCCATTCTCCTAGGGCATCTTTTACAACATTTCTCTTTTCTATGCTAAAAATTTTGGAAAATATTATTCCTATAGAAGAAAATGACATAAAAGAAACAATTAATGAGTTACAAAACCAGCAAAAAATTATTTCATCAAATAATCTAACAGAGACAAATACGGCATTAAATTTAGCAAAATGGATTAAAGATATTCCAATAATCTATTATCCTTGGGGACTCCAAGCCGCTGCAATTCGATTCAAAAATTCTCTTCAAGAAAATGCAAAGATTCATTGTATGACAGAAGACGTTATAGAAGCATGTCATAATGGAATTGTTGCATGGGAGAACCCATCTATTATTTCACCAATATTAATACAAGGTAATGATGATTTTATCAAAACAAAAGAGCGTTGGAAAATTTTAAAGAAATTTTTTGATAATAATGATATAAATTATTTTGAAATATATTCCAATAAAGGGAATATCTTATCTAAATTGATTAACTTGATCTATATTCTAGATTATGCATCAATTTATCATGCAATTCTAAATAAAGTAGACCCTACTCCAGTAAATTCTATAGATTTTATTAAAAAACAATTATAGATATTTAAAAATAAATCTAAACAGAATATGATTGTTTTTTAGATTTTTCATATTTTTTATTAATTGATTTTGCGTTGGGGACTTTTTTGATATATTTTGTGTTAATTTCTTTAATCAAATCTAGTGTTTGATTATGAATTAAATCTAAATTTGGAATTACACAGTGCCCCCCAATAAAACCCGGATATAATTTAGGTCGATTTCCAACAAATTTGTTTATTTCATCTGCAAATGACCACATTTCGTCATAATTGACTTTATTCTCAATTGCAATCATATTGCTTAACTGGGCATAATTGATTAACCATCCATAATATGATGTATCAACAACAATTTTAGCAAGTTCTAAAACTAAAGGACTAGACATCTTTTTGGTTTTAATTCCAGCATTTTTCATTTTTTTATTAAATTCTTTTTGTGCATTCTTACTATTTGGTGCCCAATCATAAATTGAATAGAATTTTGAATATCTTTTAAGATCTTTAGACATACGTCTGTGAATTCCACGAGTTGCACTATAGATTACTGGAATGTCTAACTTTTTTTGAATTTTTTCTGTTGTATATGGACTAATTGTACTATGAATAACGATGCCTTTTGGATTAAATTTTTTGGAGAGTTTAATCACTGATTTTTCGAATTTATTAGAAAATGGGATGGCAATATGAATAAAATAGGTTTTTTCATCTTTAAATTTCTCAAATTTTTTTAAATCCATCAGATTAGGGTTTAAATCATAACTAACTACAGCATTTCTCTTTGAAAGTAATCGATAAATCGGTCTGCCTATTTCACCTAAACCAATTATCACATCCTTCATGATTTTAACGAAAATAATCTATTGATATATTTCTATCATTATGAAATATCACTTAGTAATCAAAATGCTAATATTTTAAGAATAATTTGTTAGATGTAGATTAAATTTATGATTGGAGTTATGGGGAATGATTTTTTTGGAAAAAGAATAGTAGACTCATTAAGCAATAAGATATCAATAGTTTTTTTGTATACATCATTAAAAGATGTAACTTTTAAGAAAAAAATCAAAGATGTAAAAACTATTCATTATATTGGCTCACCAACTGTCTCTTTTCATGGAGTATTAACTTTAATACGATTGAGGCTATATGGTAAAAAAATAATAGTACATTGGGTTGGTGCAGATTCTTGGATGGCTACAAATAATTTTTTTCCTAGAATGTTTACGAAATTATTTAAAACACAAATTTCTTTGCATGTAGCAATTGAAAAAGAGTTAGCAAAAAGAATTGAAAAACTTGGAATAGATTCTATCATTCATCCTTTGCCTGTAGCAACTCATTTTGAAATAGAACCTTTGCCTGATAAAAAACAAGTCCTTGTTTATGCGCCAGATATCACTGAATATTATTGGAGTAGATTTAATGGAGAAATAATAAAAAAAATTGTTAAAGAATTCAGTGATGTTCATTTTATCATAGTTAGAAATTCTGGAAAGCATTTTGATGAACCAAATGTTGAATGCCATGAATGGATTAAGGATATGAAAGAAATTTATAAAAAAATTATTGTAGTAATACGGATTTCAACTCATGATGGACAACCAGGTATTATAATAGAAGCTCTTTCTATGGGAAGACATTTTATTTTCTCACAAGAATTTCCATTTTGCAAAAAAGCTACAAATTTTGAAGAATTAAAAAATGCCTTGAAAGAGATTTTGGATGAACCAAAACTAAACATGGAAGGTTCAAAATTTGTTAATGAAGAATACGGTATAGAAAAGATTGCTGCAGGATTAGAGAAAATATACAATATGATCTAGAAGGTTATTTCCATGGAGTAGGATTTTTTATTTTTTCGAATGGAATTGCCCGCCACCATTTTTTATTTTGCATATACCAATCAACTGTTGATTCAAGTGATTTTTTAGGCTGCATTACAGGTTGAAAACCAGTATCTTTTTTGATTAAATTTGCATTAACTCTATAACCTCTATCTTGTCCAGGCCTATCAGGTACAAACATAATCAAATTTCTTGGCTTGGCCATTTGATTCAAGATTTTTTTAACAATATCTAAGTTTGTTGTTTCAAAATTTCCAGAAATATTGTAAATTAATGATTTAGGCCACTTTGAAATTATTTTTTCTAATGCATCACAATGATCAAAAACATGTATCCATTGTCGTTTAGCTAACCCTTTTCCATGTAATGGAATTTTTTTATTCTTCATGGCAGAGATTATTGTTTTGGGGATTAGTTTTTCGGGATACTGTCTAGGACCAAAATTATTTGTACAACGAGTAATTTTTGCTTGTATTCCATAGGTTCTAACATATGAACGAATTAACATTTCAGCTGCAGCTTTTGTGGCAGCATAAGGATTGGAGGGATTTAGTTCATCATGCTCTAAACAATTTTTTTTGAGGCTCTCTCCATAAACCTCATCAGTAGATATTTGCAAGAAGCGAACTTTTTTTCTTTCTCTTAGAATTTCCAATATATTATGTACGCCAAAAACATTTGATTTCAAAAAACTAGTTGAATCTGATATGCTTCTATCTACATGCGATTCAGCTGCAAAATTAATAACACAGTCTACTTTTTTGACTAATTTTTGCATAAGTATCTTATTACAAATATCGCCTTTGACAAAAGTGTAATTCTTGTTAGAAAAATTTTTGAAATTTTGTGGGTTTGAACCTACTTTCATTGCATCAATATTGATAATTTGTATAGTCGGATGTTTTTCAAAAACTCTATGAATAAAATTACTACCAATAAAACCAGAACCACCTGTAACCAAATATTTCATGATTTGAATTTTAATTTGGAGTACATATTCTTGATGGTATTATTTCGTTCTTCAAAATCAATGTTTATTCTTCGCTAGTTTTTATAGCCAGATCAATAAGGAATTTTTAATGGTGAATACCGTCGTGATTCCGGCTGCAGGTTTAGGAACAAGATTGTTTACAGTAACAAAAGAAACTCCCAAAGAAATGGTTCCAGTTTTTTATAAAACTGGGGATGGAACTATTCTATTAAAACCTCTCTTAGAAATAATTTTTGAAAATTTGTATGATTCTGGATTTAGGAATTTTTGTTTTATCGTAGGACGTGGGAAAGAAACAATAGAGAATCATCTTAGTCCGCATTATGATTTTGTAGAACTATTAAAGAAAAAAAGTGAAAATGATTATGCTAAAATTCTTTCAAATTTGTATAAAAAAATTGAAAAATCATCTATTGTTTGGATAAGACAACATTCGCTAAAAGGAATTGGGCCAGCAACCATACTAGCAAAGGATTATGTTGGAAACAAACCATTCCTTTTTCATGCAGGCGATTTGTATATACCAAAAACAAAATATCTTGAAAACATTATCAGGGTGCACAAAAAGTCCAAACCCACAGCAACTATTGGGCTAAAAAGAGTGAAAGATCCTAGGAGATATGGTGTAGCAACTATAAAAAAAAATAGAAACGAACTAAAAATTATAAAAGTTGTTGAAAAACCAAAAAATCCTCCAAGCAATTATGCATTAACTGGTGTAAATATATTCGAAAGAGAAATTTTTGATGCTATAAAAAATACCAAACCAGGAGTCAATGGAGAAATTCAGCTTACTGATGGAATACAGACATTAATTAAAGAAAATCATAATGTAATAGGTTCTCTTATGAGCTCAACTGAATCCTGTATTGATATTGGAGTACCTGACACATATTTTGATGCACTAAAATATTCATATAATCATATAGTAAAAAAATAAAAAGCTAATTCAGATTTTTAATTATGGAAGATAAAAAAATGAAAATTCTACTTACAGGAGGTCTAGGGTTTATTGGAAAAAAATTTCTTCAAAAGTATTATGAAAAATATGAATTAATAATCATTGCAAAACAAGATAAACGAATCTCTTCTTCAATAAGAAATAAAAGTAAAATAATTATTGGCTCAATCTTAGAAAAAGATACTATAAAAAATATCATTCTAATTAAGCCAGATATAATAATTCATCTTGGTGCCTTAACTGGTTTAAAAAATTGTCAAGAAAATAAAGACGAAGCATATAATGTGAATGTAAATGGAACTAAAAATATTATTGATGCATGTATAAAATCAAATTCAAAATTAATATTTATTTCAACAAGAGAAGTATATGGGGAAATTAAAAATACAGAAAGTAAAGAAGAAGATGAACTCAATCCAATGAATGTGTATGGCAAGACTAAAAAAATTGCTGAAGAATTAATAGAAAATGCAGGAAACAAACATGACCTTTCTTACATGATTTTACGACCAACAAATGTTTATGGTCCTTCAGGATTATCAGGAATAAATAATATCATTATCCGCGCGATAGAGAAACAAAAATTACAAATAAACGGTGGCAATCAAATTCTTAATTTTCTTTTCATAGATGATTTAATAGAAATAATTCACTATATAGCTATTGCACAAAATCAACCGGTAAAAATTTTGAATATAGGTTCGAATGATACTTGTAGTTTAAATGATTTTATTAAGATCCTTTCAAGGGTGTTAGGTTATAATTTAGAAATTGAATATACTAAAAAACCTAATTTTGAGTCAGAGTTTTTCAAGCCAGATTTGAAAAAAATGTTCAAATTACTAAGTAACAAGACAATGACTAGTTTAGAAGATGGTTTAAAGAAAAGCGTAAAAATGAGAAGTGAAATTAGTTAGTTTTTTCCTTCATTATCAAACCATTGAATAGTTTCTGCAATGGCTCTATGAACATTGTCTTTGCCAACAAGAGAAAGCTCCCGTTGAGATTCGCCGGCTACTTTACCACCAATTCTAAGTACTAACAGCTTGCCAGAACCTCGAAAATTATGTTGTACAAAAGGTTTCATATAAAATGAATCGCCCGGATGTAAAATCTCTTTGTAGGTACGACCAAATATTTTCCAAGAAATTTCTATATTTTCTTGACAGATATTATATCCATATTGATGTAATCCAACCTTCAAATCTAATGAATTATCATTAGAATGTAAGATATTGATTTCATAGGCTTTAGAAAATGGTAAATTTTTTGATGATAACAATTCAACAAATTCATAAGCCTTAGTAGACTCAGGAAAGGGCCATTTTCTAGCATTTTCATATTTTTCAACAATAACTTTTTTTTCAATTTTGTCATTTGGCATTAAATCTCTAATATTGACATCGAAAGCATTTGCTAATTTTTTGTAGTCATCAATTGAAATCAATTCTTCTCCATTTTCGAACTTTCTTAAATTGTCAATTGAGATATGAGTTAATCGTGATACTTCTTCTATGCTCATAGAACATAGTTCCCTATGAAACTTAACTAAAGAGCCTGAAGATTTTTCTTTTGAAGAAAAATCCAAAACAAATTCTGCCCCAAGTTCAATATTAAGAGCAGACAGTTCTTGTTGAGGATCTCCAGTTAATTTGTTTCCATATGTTAGAGCTAAAATTAATCCATTTTCAGATGCTCCTTTTCTTGTAGCAAAAGTGTGTGGAACAAATGGAGTTATGTACATAGTATCACCAGTATTCATTACAGAAACTTGTTTGTTACCATGTTCATCTAAATAGTAAAAATTCACTTCGCCAATAAAATAAGTAAATTGATGCATGAAATGACCATTGTTCCATTGAAGTAGTTTATTTTCTGGATCATTATTTTCTGCACGACATAGTTCTAAAATCCATTCAGGTCTAAATGGAGCTACACTACTCATTGCTGTATCTCTATATTCATAGTAGGGTTTTCCAGCTCTATTCATAATCCTACTAGTTTTTTTAGAATCTTCTGCAGACATTATTTTAACACCATTTGGTGCATCATCCTTCATCAGGAAAAAATCACGCGCGTTAACTGGCCAAATTTTTATTGCCTTAGAGATTAATTCTTCGGAAATCTCTTTTTTACCCTTAATTATATCATTGATATAATCTAGCGGAAGGCCTAATTCACGTGAAGCATCTTCAGGTCTTCTTTTGATGTCATTTAAAATCCCTAGAAAATTTAAGCCCATTCTGACTAATTCGGTATTTTTGTTATCCAGTTGCTCTTCAACTTTAGTCATTTTTTCTATAATTATTTTGCAATCTATCTTTTTATTTGTGTCTATGTTTTAAGTCACAAACACAGTCATATCATAAATTTACACATTTTTAAGAGATATTTCTGAAAGACAAATCATGGAAAAGCAAAATCTAATAATTATAATGATTGATGGTGGAAGATATGATTGGGTAAGAAATTCATCTATTTTTACAAAATTACAATTAAAATCTACATATTTTACACAGGCAATTACCTATGGTCCACATACAATTGCTGCTATGCATGCTGTTTTTAGTGGAAGTTATGGTAATAGAAATGGTACAAACAGTTATTGGTCTACTTACAAATTTAAAAAAGAAAAATTCAAAACAATTACAGAGTATTTTCATGAAAAGGGATATTTTACCTATGCTGATGTAATTAATGAATTAGTTGTTCCCAAACAAGGATTTGACCAGTATATTGTTCATAATGAGTTAGAAGATGATTTAACAGAACGACATTCAGATGTTTTAGAAAAACTAAAAGAGAAAAATATTAAAGGTAAAAAATTTTTTACATATTTGCATTATAGTAATATTCATACAGGGATTATGCAAGAGGTTTTAAAAAAATATGATAATTTTAGTAAAGAATTTTTTGAACAGAAAAAACAAAATGAAGAACGTTATGATGAGCTGTTCAAAAATGCTGAAAATTATTTGAAAAAAATTTTGGATAAAATAATTGAATTAGAATTTGACAAAAATTCACTAATTTTAGTAATGTCAGATCATGGAATTAGTATCGGAGAGAAGTTTGGTGAGCGAGCATATGGTGCATTTTGCTATGATTATACACTAAGAACATTCGCATATTTTATGGGAGATAGAATGCAAAATAAAATTGTAGAAAATCAAGTGAGGACAGTTGATTTCATGCCTACAATACTTGATTATTTTGGCATTGAAATTGATGAAAAATATGAGAAAATGGATGGTGAATCACTAATTCCCTTAATAAACGGGGAAAAACGAGAAGAAAAAATAGCATTTTCAGAAACTGGAAATCCATTAAAATCTAAAGAACCTCCTAAAGAACCAAATACAAAATCAGTAAGAACTAGTAATTGGAAATTCATTTTAAATGAGCATGATGGCAAAAAAGAATTGTATAATCTCAAAGAAGACCCTCATGAAAATAATAATTTAATTGGAAAAGGTTTGAAAATAGAAATGGAATTATTGACTAAATTAAAGGATATTATTCGTTCATGAGAAATACATTAGAACAATTAGAATTTTTTTAAAGCAATTTCGAGATCTTGCTTAGTATCTATCTCACACCATTCACCTTTAACAATGATCGGTGAAACTAAAATATTTGATTCTATTAAATCTTGAATTATATCTGTGATGAATGCTTTGGCTAAAGAAGGAGCTTCATGGAAGCATCCTGAATGGGTTTTTTGTAAAAAATTATATCTTTTAGCAAAATTTGTTGCGCCTGTAGACGATAGTTTTACTATTCCTAAAAATTCTCCTAGAACTTGATCGCTATTATAGTTAGAAATATTTTTTTTAATTTTAATAATTTTTTGATTTTCTAGCAATACATTCTCTGCTTCAGATTTAGGATGTTCATTTCTATTTTCATAATTTTTTTCCCAATCTAAATCAATGGCAATACCAACGTCACAAACAAAATTCATTACTTGTTCAAGTATTTTTTCATCAAACAAAATATCAGAATACAAAATTATCAAATCATCATTAAAGAAATCTTTAGCAGCCATTAGACTGCCCAAAATATCATGATTATCAAAATCTTCATCTCTCACAAATATGAAGGGAAATTTATCAAATTGACTATCATTAGGTCCAGTAATTACAATAATTTCTCGGATTCCCACATTTGTTAAAAGCCAAGTCTGTCTTTCAAGAATAGTTTTTCCATTAATGTCCAATAATGATTTAGGTAAATTTTTTGTTTTTTCACCTAAACGTTTAGCAGAGCCTGCTGCAATAATTATGGCTTTCATGACTAATCAGAGGAAATATGATCTGAAAATCGTTTTGCGATTTGATTGGGTGACCATGACACACGTTTACTTTTATATCCACTTTTTTCTATTTTAATTAAAATCATAATTGGACCATTAATTTTTTTAATTTTATTTAATATTCTGCGCAATCCATTAGCAGAATTTACTTGGAAAATTCTATAATTTGATGCTTTGGCAATGTTAGACAGAGAAATATGATTTGAATTAGTTGGTTGGCCTCCAGTGGATTCATGAATACTATTATCAAAAACCAAATGGACAAAATTTTTTGGTTTTACACTGCCAATAGTAACTAAAGTTCCCAAATTCATTAGTAAGTTTCCATCACCATCAAAAACAAAAATACGCTTTTTTGGGTTCTTCATAGCTACCCCAAGACCAATTGAAGATGCAAGACCCATAGAACCAATCATGTAAAAATTAGATATTTTGTCATTTGATTCGAATAAATCTCTACTGATAAATCCATTTGCAGCAATAATTGGCTGATCTCCAATTACTGTTTCCGCAATTTCAATAGCTTGTTTTCTAATCATGAAAGGTTCTCCTCATAATCAGAACACAAGAATTGTTTTTTTTGATTTCATTACAAGCCCAACTACAACAACTATGCCAGTTTTCATCTGTTATTATTTTTGATTTTAAACCCAAAGTTTTCAAGATTTGAGGCTGAATTTTTCCAAATTTTATATGCTCTGGTGCATCGCTTTTAAGATATCCTCTCCAGCTAATCAAAAACAAAATTGGAATTTTATACAATTGTACAAGTGAAGTAATAGTACTGATTGAATTACCAAATCCTGCATTTTGCATAAAGACTAGAGCATTTCGTTTAGATAAACATACTCCAGTAGCAATTCCAATAGCTTCTTCCTCTCTGGTTGTGATTAAAATTTTTTTTTTCTTTAGTCCCTCATCAATAAAAAATTTCATAGTAGAGTCCGGAACTCCAATAAAATTATCTATACTACGATTCAAATTTTTAAAAAATTTTCTTTGTGTAGTCTCTTTCAATCTACGTAACCCATTTTTTTTAAGTTTTCTTTAATATCACCTTCCTGTTTTGTAATTTCATACATTTTTTGTAAATTAAAAATATCTTCCATTGATGACATGGGAAAATTGATTTGATCAAGACTTTGGACTTTTGAGAGCTGTTGTAACAATTCTGACATAGCAGTATATGCAATACGAAGAGTTTGATTTGCATATATTACCATTCTTATTTTATGATTTGTTAATTCATTCAAGGTAACAGATGGATATGAAGTTGGAATTACAATAATTGGTAAATTTCCATTCCATGAATCACAGAATTCAAAAATTTCATCGGGTGTATTTTTTTTAGAATGGATTAAAATAGCATCAGCGCCGGCGTTTTCATATGCATGTGCCCGTTTAATAGCTTCATCAACTCCAATTCCAGCAATAAGAGCTTCAACTCTTGCAATTATCATAAAGTCTTTATTTTGTTTTGCTTCTTTTGCTGCAATAATTTTTGCAACAAAATCTTTTTCTGATAAAAGTTCTTGTGTTCCATTATCGAGTAAACTATTCTGTTTTGGAAAAATTTTATCTTCAATACTAATTGCTGCAATTCCAGCATTTTCATATTTTTTTACCATATGGCTAACATTACTTGGTCCTCCAAATCCAGTATCACAATCAGCTATTATTGGAATACTACAAGCATCAACCATGTTTGATGCAGCTGATAAAAATTCAGTCATAGTCAATATACTAGCATCTGGTAATGCATGAGTTGCTGAAATAGCAAAACTTCCAGCCCATACACCATCAAAATTGTTTAATTCTACAAGTTTAGCAGACATTGCATCAAAAGCTCCTCCTATTCTAACAATGGATTTTTCTTCTAATTTTTGCCTCAACAACGATGCATTTGAAGCAGGTTTTTGGTTCATTAGCGGTTGTTAATTCAACCTATAATAATAGATTTTTTTTATTTTTGTATATGTGGACTATTAAACAACCCTCAAAAATAATTGTAGGAGAAAACTGTACCCATGATTACAAATTTCCTAACAAATGTTTAATTGTCACATCAAAAGGCGCTAAATCGCGCGGTTGGTTAGATCACCTCAATCAACCAAATTACATCATTTATGATCAGGTGGAATCTAATCCATCAATGAATACGGTTGAAAAAATTCTGCGGGAATTTGAGAATGAAGCACTTGATTCGGTTATAGGATTAGGAGGTGGAAGTGTACTGGATGTTACAAAATTTTCAGCATACAAAATGGGAAAGCCAAAAATTCTAATTCCAACAACATTTGGGAGTGGAAGTGAAGTAACCAGAATATCAGTTTTAAAAGTTGATGCTAAAAAAAAGAGTTTTCATGATGATGCTTTATTTGCTGATGTAGCTTTGGTGGATCCATTTTTTATTAAAACTACTCCTGATGAAATTTTTAAAAATTCTGTAATAGATGCATGTGCACAATGTACAGAAGCTTTCGATAGTAAGAATAGTAATCCATATACAAAATTTCTTTGTGAGAAAGCATTCGACTTTTTGGAATATGGTATTTTAAAAAATGAAAGGCAAAAAATAGTATATGGTTCATTGCTTTCTGGTCTTGGTTTTGGTAACTCTTCAACCACTTTGGGTCATGCCCTATCATATGTTTATTCAAACGAAGGAGTGTCACATGGACATGCTTTAGCGTTTACAACAACTATAGCGCATCAGTATAACAAATCAATCTTTTATGAGAGATTTCTTAATTTAGTTAAAAAGTTAAAATTCAAACCAATTTTTCTAAGTCAAGATCTTGATGAAGCAGCAGAATTAATCTTGACTGATAGAAAACATTTAGATAATAATCCAATTTCTGCTACTAAGGAAGATATAATTTCTTTACTTAATATTATAAATTCAACAAATTTTGATAATTTCTAATGAATAGAAAATTAATCATACTCGGACTAGATGGTGCAAATTGGACCAAGTTAGATGAATACGCTTCAAAGGGGTTTATGCCTCATTTTACATCAATTGTAAAAGAAGGAACAAGAGGAACTTTACAGTCAAATTTTCCATTTACCTCAGGGACAGCCTGGACAACAATTTTCACAGGTGCAAATCCAGGAAAGCATGGAATACCTCATCATTTAACAGAAGGGAAACAGGAATTACCTTCAATTTGGAAAATTCTTTCTAATAATTCAATAAAATGTATCGTTGTAAATGATTTGATCACTTATCCTCCTTTGAAGATTAATGGAATAATGATTTCTGGTGGATTTTCAACCCCACCAACATCAAAAAATTATGTGCATCCTCAATCACTACAGGAAGAAATCGAATCTCTTACAGGGGGTTATACTCCTTCTCTCGATAAGAAAGCTCTTGAAAATGCACAGCAGGGAAATTTTGAAGAATTTTTCAATGAAGTTGAAGAGTATGGGAACAAAGTTGTTAAAACAAGTATTCATCTAAGTAAAAAAAATGATTGGGATGTATTATCAATAATGCTTGAAAATCCGGATTACATACAACATTTCTTCTGGGATAATAAACAATTTTTAGAACGATTTTACGGTTGGTTAGATAAAGTAATAAAAGAATTCTATGATGTTGGAAAATCTGTAAACTCTAATTTATTAATTATTTCTGATCATGGTTTTGGACCAATAAAAAAACATTTTCTGGTTAACTCATGGTTAGAAAAAGAAGGTTTTACAAAATTTGAAAAGCCTGGAAAAATAAGAAAGACATTATCACAGACAAAAGTGAAAAGAGATTTTGTACGAAAAAAATTATCCGATCTCAAAATTAGAAAATTAGCTTCAAAATTAACTCCTCAATCTGTTAAAGGAATGATTCCAATTGAAAAGGAAGAATTTGGTTTTATTAATAGTGATACAAAGATTTTTTCTGAGGCATATAATGAAATCACTGTAAAATTGGACAATCATTCTGATTATGACAAAATTCGAAATGAGTTAATTACGAAATTACTCGAAATTGAGGATGAGGGGAAGAAAGTGGTTCTAAAGGCCATTAAAAGAGAGGATGCTTTTCATGGGCCATTCGTAAATAGGGCATATGATGTTCAAATTCTTTTGAATGAGGGATATTGTTGGTCACCTGCCATAAGAGAGAAATTTTTGTTAACCAAGTCAGAATTCTCAAAAATCAGAACTGGTGATCATAGACCGGAAGGAATTTTCTTTGCTTGTGGTCCCGATATTAAACAAAATTATTCATTGAAAGATGATTTGTATACTTGGGATATTTCTCCAATAATTCTCTATATTTTGAATAATAAAATTCCAAAATACATGGACGGACGAGTAAATATTGAAATTTTTAATGAAAAATCATCCCTGGCAAAAGGTGAGATGCAATTTGAAGAAAATAGTGAAAAAGTATTACAAGAAGAAACTTCAAAATCATACGACAAAGAAGAGGAAGCTGAAATTCGAAAACACTTGCAAGATATGGGATATATCTGAAAAGTGGTTTAATCTGTATAAAAATTTAAGAATGTATTTCAGAGTTAGTTTTTATGAATTCTTAATAATTTGTTATAGGTTTAAACAATCGTGAAATCAATTTTCCAACAAGTATTTTTGGAATGGCAAAAATTACCAGAGTTTTTTTGGGGGGATCCATTTGATTTTAGGTTCTTTGTTGCCTTACAATTGGGAAAAATAAAGGCAAATCGAGTATTAGATATTGGTTGTAGTGTTGGAGTTAATGTCAATACAATTGACGCAAAACAAAGAATTGGTATTGATATCAATATTGATTCCTTAAAAAAAGGTAAAAAAGTCTATCCAGAAACAGAATTTATTGCAGC
>CAWTZF010000011.1:0-8510 GCA_963920015.1 uncultured Nitrosopumilaceae archaeon
CCACTGTTAGCAGATTATTTTATTTACATAATTGATGTTGCTGGAGGAGACAAGTATCCTCGAAAAGGTGGACTTGGGATAGTGAACTGTGATCTTCTTGTGATAAATAAAATTGATTTGGCACCTCATGTTGGTGCAGATTTGAATGTCATGAAAAATGATGCTCAGCGTGTAAGAAAAGAAAAACCATTCTTGTTCATTAATTGTAAGACTGATCAAGGAATTGAAGAGGTAACAGATCACATTATTCATGACCTCTTATTTGACGCAAATCCAAAATCTGTATTGGTTAATGCTGAGAAATGAACAATTTAGAATTTTACACTCCTTCAGATATCCCAAAACAAATCAGGGCTTTTGATTCAGAAGTTAAACAACTTGCAGTAGGAAAACCTGGAAAAATTGGTTATCTTCGTTTAGTTTTTCAAAATGATAATAACGGAAAAACTATCGTAGGAGAACAATTCTCACAAGTACCGCTTTTTGCCCAAAGAGCACTATATTGCGAAGAATCTTTTTCAAATTTAGCATTTCTTTACATTGTTTCAGTATCTGGAGGAATTTTACAAGGAGACAGGTATAGAATTGATGTACGTTTGAAAAAAAATTCTATGGTACATATTACAACACAGGGAGCCACTCGAATTCACAGCATGAATTCTAATAGTGCAACACAAATGGTAAACATTACTCTAGAAGAAAATTCTTACTTGGAGTTTATCCCTGACCAAATAATTCCCTATCAAGATTCTAGATTTTACCAAAGAATGAATCTTAATGTTCATGATTCTGCAACGTTGTTTTACTCTGAGATAATTACACCTGGACGAGTCGCCATGGGAGAATCATTTGAGTATGATGTGTGTTATCTTAAAACAAGAGCCACCAATCAAAATGAAAATCTCAGATTCATAGATATTACAAATCTTGAACCAAAAATACAAAAGATGTCTTCATTTGGAATTTTGGGAAAATATACAATTGTTGGCTCAGTATACATTCTAACAAAAAAGGAGAATGTTTTTGGAATACATGACAAAATTAGTTCGCTAGTTTTTCAGAACAAAAAAATTATTGGGGGAGCAAGCATTATGAAAAACGATTCTGGCATCTTAGTTAGAATACTTGGAAACGAAACTGAAATTGTAAAAAAGACAATATTTGATATTGCTGGATTAATTCGAAAACAAGTTCTCAATGCGCCATTTTCTGAAATTAGAAAAAATTAGAGAGTTTTTTAATGAACTTAAGTGTAAAAATTATGAGGCTACACAAGAATGATGCTTAGTGTATATGTTGATGGTTCAGGCGGTAGTGATCCTGGCTATGGATTTTTTGTAAAAGAAACTGGAGAGTCATATTATGAAAAGAAACTAAACATAACTAATAATCAAGCTGAATATCTTGCCATAATTGCTGCATTGAAAAAATTTGAAGGCACTGATAATGAAATTACAATTTTTAGTGATTCAAAAAATACTGTTTCACAACTAAATCATGAATTTGCAATTAATAATGAGCAGCTAAGAGAACTTGCAAGAGAATCTTGGATACTATTAGCAAAATTTTCTAAAATTAAACTGACTTGGGTTCCAAGAAGTGAAAATTTGGCTGGAAAAATGCTTGGCAGTTAAATCATCATTCGGGATTTCATGGTTAACTTTATTATGGAAAATCCTTTGATCAAAGTTCGTTAAGATGGCTGAATCTGTTTTCCTTTCTCCAAAATCTATTGCAATAATTGGTGCATCTGATAAAAGAGGAAGTGTTGGACGAACTATCACATCAAACATTATGAATGGTTTCAAAGGAAAAGTTTTTCCAATCAGTCCAACTAGACCTGAAGTATTCTACAAAAAAGCATACAAAAGTGTACTAGATGTTAAAGAACCAATAGATTTAGCAGTAATAGTAATCAAAAATACAATTGTTCCAACTGTATTAGAAGAATGTGGTAAGAAAAAGATTAAAGGCGCTATTGTTATCACCGCAGGATTCAAAGAAGTAGATGAGGAAGGAAAAAAATTAGAACAGAAACTCAAAGATATTGCCAAAAAATACAAAATCCGAATTATTGGACCTAACTGTCTTGGTGTAATGAATCTTGAACCCAAGACTATGATGAACGCTACTTTTCTTAAAATCACACCACAATCAGGAAAAATTGCACTCGTTTCACAAAGTGGTGCTATTTGTGCTGCACTAGTTGAAGATGCAAGTGCACAAGGAATAGGATTTTCATCAGTAATTAGTATGGGTAACAAAGCAGACACAAATGAAATTGATGTACTAAAAATGTTAGCTAATCATAAACAAACCGAAGTCATTGTAATGTATCTTGAAGACATGGGAAATGGTCAAGAATTTTTAAAAGTTTCTAAACATATTACTAAAAAGCTAAAAAAACCAATCTTCGTTTTGAAATCAGGACGTAGTGCTGCAGGAGCAAAGGCTGCAATGTCACATACTGGAGCTTTAATGGGTTCTGACAAAATTTATGATGCATTGTTAAAACAATCAGGTGCAATTAGAGTAGATACAATGGAAGAATTGTTTGATTATGCAACTGCATTTTCAAAACAACCATTGCCATTAAAAGGAGATTTTGTAATTGTTTCAAATGCTGGAGGTCCAGCTATTATCACAACTGATGCATGTGAAAAATATGGAATTAAGATGGCAGACATTACAAGTATAAAATCCAAAATTGACACAGTAATTCCACCCTGGGGCAGCTCTAGAAACCCTGTTGATATTGTAGGTGATGCTGATTTTAATCGATTTGAAAATGTACTAAATCATGTCCTAAAACACAAAAACGTAGGCTCTGTAATTACTATGTGTACTCCATCAGGTACTCTTGATTATGATAAATTGGCAGAAGTTATCGTAAAGAATTCAAAAAAATACAAAAAAACAATGCTTGCCAGCCTTATGGGACTAGATGAGGGTGTACAAAATAGGAAGATATTATCTGACGGAGGGATTCCATTCTATACATATGCTGAAGGCGCAATTAGGACTCTATCTGCAATGCTCAGATATGCAAACTGGGTTAAATCACCAGAAGGTAAGATAGCAAAATTCAAAGTAAACAAGACAAAAGCCAAGGAAATTTTTGACAAAGTGAAAAAGGAAGGAAGACCAAATCTTCTTGAAGAAGAAGGTCTAGAAGTCTTAAAGGCATATGGGCTTCCTTTACCCAAAAGTGGTTTAGCAAAAAATGAAAAAGAAGCTATCAAATTAGCAAAGAAGATTGGTTATCCCGTTGTAATGAAAATTGCATCACCACAAATAATTCATAAATCTGATGCAGGTGGTGTGAGGGTAAATCTACAAAATGATAGAGAAATTAAAACTGCTTTTAATGAAATTGTAAAAAATGCTAAAAAATACAACAAGAAAGCTGAGATCAAAGGAGTTCTTATTGTAGAGATGGTTAAAGGAGGAAAAGAAATGATCATTGGTTCAAAACTCGAATCTGGTTTTGGTCCTGTTATCATGTTAGGTATGGGTGGAATTTATGTTGAAGTTTTGAAAGATGTTACTTTTAGATTAGCGCCAGTTACTGACAAAGAAATAAACGATATGATTTCATCAATTAAATCTAAAAAATTGTTAGAGGGTGTAAGAGGGGAAAAACCCTCAGATCTAAAAGCTCTCTCTGAATGTATTCAAAGATTATCACAACTAATTACTGACTTTGAAGAAATCAAAGAACTTGACATGAATCCAGTACTGGTGATGGAAGAAAACAAAGGATGCAAAATCCTTGATGTCAGAATTGGTCTTTAAACTGCCTAAATTCCATGAATCATAATCTAGAATTTTTATACAACCTCGATGAATCCTGTTTATGAGTATCACGACTGGAGAAGATTACATCAATAGTCTTAGAGGAAGGAAACTCAAAATATTCCTTTTTGGGGAACTTGTAGAAAATTACGTCGATCATCCCATGATTCGACCATCAATTAATGCAGTAGCTGAAACCTATGATATAGCAGTAAGGGAGGAAGAACTTGCTTCAGCTCATTCTTCAATTTCTGGTCAACGAGTAAATCGATTTTTGCATATCGCTGAAAGCGCTCAAGATCTTGTATTACAAAATAAAATGCAAAGAAAACTTGGTCAGAACACTGGTACTTGTTTTCAGCGATGTGTTGGTATGGATGCTTTGAACTCTCTTCATTCAACCACTTTTGAAATTGATGAAAAACATGGGACAAACTATCATCAAAGACTATTAGATTTTATCAAAACAATGCAATTAGAAAACTTTGTAATCGGTGGGGCCATGACTGATCCAAAAGGTGACCGAAGTTTAGGACCATCAGAACAAAACGACCCTGACCTGTATCTACATATAGTTAAAAGAGATGACAAAGGTGTTTACGTTACAGGTGCAAAAGCACACCAGACAGGATGCATAAACTCTCATTGGATTATACTGATGCCCACTTTGAGACTAACAGAAAATGATAAAGATTACGCAATTGTTGGTGCCATTCCAGCAGATGCAGAGGGTCTTACATACATCTATGGAAGACAATCCTGTGATACCCGAAGTATGGAAGAAGGTGACATTGATTCTGGAAACTCACAATATGCAGGACAAGAAGCACTAATGATTTTAGATAATGTTTTCATTCCTTGGGATAAAATATTCATGCATGGCGAATACGAATTTTCTGCCATGCTAGTGGAACGATTTACATGTTATCATAGAAGAAGTTATGTTTGCAAGACAGGACTTGGTGATGTTCTAATTGGTGCAGCATCTACAATTTCTGATTATAATGGAGTTCCAAATGTTTCTCATATCAAAGACAAACTTATTGAAATGACTCATCTAAACGAATCAATCTTTGCTGCAGGAATTGCATCTTCCTATCAATCACATAAGCTGAAGTCAGGAGTTTATATCAACGATGACATGTTGGCTCAGGTTTGTAAACATAATGTGACGAGATTTCCATATGAAATTGGAAGACTAGCTCAAGACATTGCTGGTGGATTAATGGTCACATTGCCGTCTGAAAAAGACTTTAGGCATCCAGAAGCAGGTCCAATGCTAAGAAAATATCTAGTAGGAAGAAAGGGCGTTGATATTGAAAATAGAATGAGAATACTTAGACTAATTGAAAATATGACAATGGGCCGAAATGCAGTTGGATATCTAACTGAATCCATGCATGGGGCAGGTTCTCCACAGGCCCAAAGAATTCAGATTGCAAGACAAATGCAGTTAGGTTACAAGAGAAACCTTGCAAAACATTTAGCTAATGTTAAGGATGACTTTGAAGAACCTAAAGAAAACTCTGAATACTTTAAACGAGTATTCAAATTAGACTTTGACAACTAACCTACGATTCTTTTTTATCTGATTCTTCTTTTTTGTCGGTTAATTCTGATTCAGAATTTTCTTCCTCCTTAAACTTTCTAAAATTCTGAACATGATCCATAGGTTCAGCATATGCTGTATCTTTAGGAATTTTATCAAAATCATCTAGATTTGATGGAAGTTCATCTTTTTGTTGATTTTCGTTTTCTTCGGGTGAATCGAAGGGATCAGTCAGATGTACTTCATTTCGATGTTTCTTTTTTGTAAATTGTTTGAAAACCATTATACCAATAATGATTACAATAATTATGTAATTTATTGGAGGTGCAAGAATTCTAGTAATATATCCAATTTGTGGAATAACATATTGAACTTTACCAATATACTCTTCTTCAGTGATTGGGAAATCTGTTCCAGGTATAGAAGCTGGATTTGCATCACCCTTTGTTCTAAGTGTTAATGGATTATCATCAATTATTGAAACTACTCTATGCACAATAACCCTATCATGACCTGAGGGTCTGTTAAAAACAATAACATCGCCTACTTCAACTGTTTCAAAAGGATCATGACCTTGAACTATTAAAACATCAAAGACTTGAAGTTTTGGCACCATGCTTCCACTTGAAACAACATAGAATGGATTTGATGTACCAAAAATTAATTGTAAACCTACCCAGATAATTATGACACCAATTATGACAATCATTAAGTCTTTTACGAAGCCTCTTTTTCGTGAACTTGATTTCAAATTACATTCTCACCAAAAATCTCATTAGATAAATCTTGCCTAATTGTTATGTGCTAAAGTTTTGTACCGCAGTCTTCACAGAATTTTGAACCTAATTTGTTAACAAATCCACATCCTGAACATTTTCCTGGCTGATTTTGTGATGTTGTCTCTGGAGTTCCAAGCAAAACAATTTCGCCTACCTTCTTAATTTTGTCCCATGAAACACTAACTTGTGTTCCATCATCTCTAGAAATAACAAGTACAAGAGATTGTGAAGCATCAATTCCCACTTGTTTTGCTATTCCAATACGTCTAGCACTTTCATCATATACTGACATACCAACAATCGAGTTTACTGAACCTGATTGTGTTTGAACAGTTGGCTGAGTAGGTTGTGGTGTAGTTTCAGGCATATCAAAACTAGGAAATTCTGGAGTTGGTGATTCTTGAGGTGCTTCAGTGAATGTAGGGGACGATTCTGTCATAGGTGGTGGTTGAGATTTAAAAAGAGAATCAGGAGAAGTTGGTTCAAAAGACGATTTCATTGACGGTTCTAATGGTTTTGCATTTCCTACATCACTACCTTCTGCAGGTTTTTTGAATTCTCTATACTCTGCTAAAGTTGAACCACAAGTAGAACAAGTATATTGTCCCTTTTCAACTAATATCAAATTATCAGCTACTTCTTCATTTGGGTTCTCATAATCAATTCTAGGACTACCCGGATAATCTTTTTCACAAGTATTGCAAAAGTACTTTGAAATTATTTCTGAATCTAATCTTCCAATTGGGGCCAAAAACAGATCAGGTCCGCCCAAGTTACCTTTTCTTTGTTGATCATCCGAAATGGTAGCCATAATAAATCCGCCAGAACCTCGTAATTTTTTTAGTCTGAGATCCGCACTCATGTTTCCAATTTAGTCAAAGGTCATTTAAGTATATTTCAACTAGAAATATTTGTTGAATAATCATTGAAGGTTTAACGTAATTTGGTAGAATATATTTAGGGAACTTAATCTCATTACCGTCGTAAAATGGGAATCACCAAAGTATCAGACACAAAAACATGGGAAACTGACGTAATACAATCTTCACTACCTGTATTTGTAGACTTTTGGGCTGAATGGTGTGGTCCTTGTAGAATGGTTAGTCCAGTAGTTGAGGAATTATCAAGTGAGTATGAAGGCAAAGTAAAATTTGTCAAAGTAAATGTAGATGAGGCAAACGAGTTAGCATCCAAATATAATGTCTTTAGTATTCCAACTCTGGCGATAATAAATAAAGGTAAAATTGTTAGTCAGCAAGTTGGCGCAGCCTCTAAAGAATCATACAAAAATATGATTGACAAGGCATTAGAAAATGCCTAAAACTATTAACGCATTTTTCATTTTTTAATCTAAAGTAATTAATAATACAAAAAACTGGAAATCTTTATGTCCCTTGGAGAAGTTGATACGCTAAATCTTTTAACTGAAAAACTTGAAAGTTTGTTTGACGATTAACAGGGATATTAAGAAAGTTTTCTTTATACAAACAATCTATACAAGAATGGAAAAATTAGCGACAAAGAATTCTTTCAAAAATTAGGTGACTATGTAGTAGCATACTCTGCTCTTGAATTTCTTTCAATCAAAGTAATTTTAGAAATTAAAAAAGCTCTTGATAAAATATCAGGTGGTCAAGCACCAGGTGGAACACAATCACCTGGATTAATGCCTGGAATGGACTCGCCGGGTATGATGGCAGGTGGAATGGCACCTCCACCAAGAGTTGGAACAGCTCAAAATCCTGCTGGCAGTCCACCTAGTATTATTTCCGCTCAACAAGGTTTTGGAGAAGCAGGAACTTTACCTTCACCGGATCCATCTTTGATACAACGTCCACAAACTGGAAATGATTGTGCATCTTGTGGAGCAGCACTACGAGCTAATGCAAAATTTTGTACCACATGTGGTTCTAAAGTTTAGAAAATTTAATCCAGAGTTGTCCCACAATCAGGACAGAATTTTGCTGTTGCTGAAATTTTTGTACCACACTCTGAGCAAAATTTTTGTTCAGAACCAGTTTTAGCTTGTGGATTTCCATACATACTAGTTTGTCTTACAGCCCCAGTTGGAACATATACGTCATCATCAATAATCTCTACTGGCTGAAAATCTTTCTCTTCAACGAAAGTATACATTCTAGGAACTGCATTCTCTTTATTGTTAGGATCGCGAACTGTTTCTCCTAACCAAAATGAATATCTCATAAGGGTTAATTCTGGAGTAGAGAATGCAAGAGTATGAGTTGACATGTAATCAGTCGCTGCTTGTTTTGCATTGAATACCTTCATCAAAAGCCATTACCTTGGTTAATGTATAATAGTTTCTAGAAATCGAGTCAGGAAAACAATTATTGAAAAAATATCAAAATTGTTGCTGCAACAATTGT
>CAWTZF010000012.1:0-43581 GCA_963920015.1 uncultured Nitrosopumilaceae archaeon
CAAAGGTCCAAAAATCACAAAACTTGCAGAAGCCCCACTAAGAATAATTATGATAATGGTAAGTCTAAGCTCCGTCTTTCTTTTTTGAAGGATGTTAGACATGTGTAATGATCAGAATCGAGTTATTTGATTTTATCTCAAGTCGAAAATCGAGCATTTTGACATCCTGCAATATTACAATTTGTTCCTTCAACTCGATGACATTTCCTGCAAGTAAGACAACCACAACTGTCTTCTCTCATGGCGCCTTCATGGCAAAATGGGCATTCAAGTTCGCTAGATGTTTCCATACATAGCAGCAAGTAAATTTGAATTAAAAGGGATTATCCAAATTACTTCCAATTTACAGTTCGTATCTCTCATTTACATAATGTCAGAAGTGTTAATGATAGGTTTGAATATTTTCTAGTCTAATTCATCATCATCATCAAGAGATCTTCGAGATGGTCTAGTTGGAATGTAGATTATTGTTTTAGTTCCAATCATACCTATCTTAAGGAAAAATTTCCTATTAATTCGACGGAATTATCTTACATTTTTTGGTACCAAAGTGGTCAACTCATGATGTTGATGAATAAAGTTTGAATCCAAATTATTCCGTACTAAGAAACATTATTTTCCATATATTGGCTTGATAAGATCAGCAATATCAGCCATATTACGCTCTACTCTATCAAACATGAAGACAATATCAAGAAAATCAATGGGAATGTTACTTTTATTCTCAAGTGAGACACGTAATGAAGAGATTTTACTCTGATTTTTCTTGTGTAATGATATTGCCTCTATGGCAAGCTTTCTATTGTTGTTGACAAATGCATCAATTGCTTTTTCTTGCATGACACCATAGTTCTTTGTAACCTCATAGATCCTCTTTAGATCTTTTTGAGAAAGTGTTGCATTATATAATGCAGTTGATAGCTCAACTATTGTATCACCTACAGCTTCAAGAAGGTTTGCAGCTATTCTATAATCTAAGACATCAATATTTTCTAGATTAAATGCATTTGCTAATCGTTTATCGATCATAGTACTACGAATTAATCTAACTAAAAGGAAATACTGTCTATTTACTTCATCATCTCTGCTAGGTAGTGTTTGAAGATTTGATCTGTCAATAGAAGTAAGTGATGACATTACATCATTGTACATTCCTAAAACAATTGTACTGATTTGTTTGAGAATTTTTTGTGGGTTAAGTGTAGTTGCATCAAGTAGAAATTGCATTTGTATTGTTGATGCATCTTCTTCAACAATTTCTATTCCAACTAGTCTTCTCAAAGAATTTCTAATGTTTTCACGATCTTTGATTGGAATAGTTGATTTGCTTTTGATCTTTATCATATCGTAACCTAAGAGATATGCACCTGTAAGATCAGCTACAATGTTTTCGTCTTTTGGTAATGGATATGATATTACAACATCTTTTGTTGGTCTTGTTTCTGGATTAAGTGTAATAGAAAGAGTGTTCTGTCCTGTCTCTATCTCTACTGTATCATTTTTTTTAAGATTGTTTGCATCAATCCATTCTTTTGGTAGTGTAACGAGAGTGCTACTTCCAATCCTTTGTAGGCGCCGAATGAATTTAGGCAATTTATATCAATTTAAATTATTTAAGCCATATTCTTATATTTTTCTTAAAATTTAAACAAAGATCAATGAGGGGAGCGGCTTTTTGTCCTGCACATGTGACTGGATTCTTCAAAGCACAGCTAGATGACCAAAATCTCAAAACAAACGAACTAGGTTCCCTGGGGGCAGGGTTTTCAATTCAAGATGGAGTTACAACACAAGTAGAAGCATCTCCTGCAGAAGAATTTGGTTACAAGATTACAACTGATGGTTATTCTACAGAAAACACAACTGTATCCGAATTTGTAATTAATGATTTTATCAAACGCGCTGGATCAAAATATTTTATCAGTGTTCATCATGAAATTTCAGTTCCTGTTGGTTATGGTCTAGGTTCTAGTGGAGCTGTTGCACTATCACTTGCTGTTGCACTAAACAAAGCTTTGAATCTTAATTTATCAAAAGAAGAAGTTGGACAGATTGCACACAACGCTGAAATCATGTGTAAGACAGGTTTAGGTGATGTTTTAGCATCTTATCATGGAGGGTTTGAGATTAGAACAAAGGCTGGTGCGCCAGGAGTTGGAATTTTAGAAAAGATCAATACAGATTCTAGTGTTGTCTTGATCTGTTTTTCTCCAATCTCTACTAAAAAGTTCATCACAGAAAAAATTGAGATAATTAATGGACTTGGTGGAAAGATGGTAGATGAGCTAAGAAAAACTAGAAACTATGATGATTTTCAAGACATGTCGATAAAGTTTTCAAAATATATTCAGGTAATGACACCAAAGATGGAATCTGTTGTAGCTGATTTACACAAAGAGGGAATAAAATGTGGTGTAGCATTATTTGGTGAGACAGTATTTACTATGATTCCATCTCACATGGAACAAAAAGTTCTTGATATCTTAAAAAAATATGATGACGGAATTATTATCAAGTCCAGAATAGACAATTCTGGTGTTAGACTAGAATAATTATTATTTTTAAGAATTGCAATGACATTAATTCCCAAAAGTCATCCACGTGCAGAATCTCTTCTAATCAGAGAAAAATTAGTTGAAGGATTTGACAATGGTCTTGTAGCAAAGGAAGGACTCTTGGCTCATGGCAGAGGTGAGGCTTATGACTATCTAATAGGCGAAAAAACATCAGGCTTTGCAAAAAAAGCAATCACGGCAGCAGCTGCAGCCATGCTTTTGGCTGATTTTCCAATAATTTCAGTAAATGGAAACATTGCAGCACTTTGTCCAAAAGAGATAACACAGCTTGCAAAAGCCTCCAAGTCAAAGATCGAAGTAAATCTATTTTATGCAAACGAAAAACGAAGACAAAACATTGTAAAGACTTTGAAAAAAAATGGAGCTGATGAGGTCCTAGGTGCTGATCGTAGATCGCTAAAAAAATTGTCTGGTCTTGATTCAGCTCGAAGGTTTGTAGATAAAGATGGAATTTTTGCTGCTGATCTTGTACTGGTCCCACTTGAAGACGGTGATCGCACTTTGGCATTAACAAAGTCAGGAAAGACAGTAGTAACCTTTGATCTAAATCCACTTTCTCGAACCGCCCAGGCTGCAGATATTACAATTGTTGATAATGTAATTCGTGGTATGAGACTGCTAATTGATTCCTGCAAGAGTCTCTCAAAGCAAAACAACGCCTCACTTGAAAAGATTGTAAAAAATTATGATAACAAAAAAGTTCTTTCTGAATCAATAGTACAAATCCAAAAATATCTCAAAAGGAGGGCTCGGGTTGCATAATACTGTCAAAGATATTGTTGAGATGAAAGGCAAGCAAAAGATTTCTGTGGTAACTAGCTATGATTACACTTTAGCTACTCTTTGTGATAATGCTGGCATTGATGTACTACTAGTCGGAGACAGTGCAGGAATGGTAATGCTTGGTTATGAAAATACAATTCCTGTTACAATGGAGCAGATGTCTCTTTTTACTGGTGCAGTCAGCTCTGCAAGAAAAAATGCATTGATTGTTGCAGATCTTCCATTCATGTCATACCAGACAAATGTTACAGATGCAATAACAAATTCCGGCAAACTAATCAAAGCAGGAGCTGATGCTGTAAAGCTAGAAGGGGGCACAGAGATGGCTGATACCATTAGCGCATTAGTAGAGATTGGAATTCCAGTCATGGGTCACATTGGCCTTCAGCCTCAGACTACAATGCTTACTGAAGGCTACAGGGTACAGGGAAGAACAAAAGAGGCTGCAATGAAGCTAATTCAAGACGCTAAAGCACTTGAAGAGGCAGGCGTATTTTGCATTGTTTTTGAGATGGTTAGTCACCAAGTTGCAAAACTAATCACAGAGTCAGTGAAGGTACCAACTATTGGAATTGGTTCAGGAGTTGATTGCGATGGTCAAGTACTTGTTATACAAGATTTGCTTGGCATGTATGAAAAAATTAATCCAAAGTTTGTAAAAAAATATCTTAATCTTTCACAAGACATTGTTAATGCTATAAAAAATTACAAGCAAGATATTGAAACAAAACAATTTCCTGCAAAGGAAAACATGTTTTCAATGGATGAGGCTGAGCTGGAAAAATTAAAGAAAGAAATTGAAGAGTAAAGCAAAGAAAAAACCGCATCCGTCATTAGATATAGTAGAGTCTTATGGTACTGAACTTTCGGGAAAAAAAATTGTCTTGTGTATAGCAGGAAGTGTAGCCGCTTACAAGTCAATAGAGCTGGCTAGACTCTTGATGAGACATGGTGCTAATGTTACTTGTGTTGTAAGTGATGCTGCAACAAAGCTAATCACTCCAGATTATTTTCAGTGGGCTACAGGAAATAAAGTAGTTACAAGGCTTACAGGTGATCTTGAACATATTCGATTGGCTGACTATAAACAGTCAGATCTTATTGTAGTTTATCCAGCAACTGCAAATACACTTGGCAAGCTTGCAAATGGAATTGATGATACGCCAATCTCAACAGTTCTAACTGTTGGATTTGGCTCAAAGATTCCAATTATTGTGTGTCTAGCAATGCATGAAGCAATGTATGATAATGTAGCAGTGAAAAAAAATATCGAGTTTCTCAAAAACAAAATCTCATTTATCACACCAAACTTTATTGAGGGAAAAGCAAAGGCTCCTGAGTCAGAAGATGTCTTAAATTATGTTTTACAAAAATTCGGTCATTCACCAGTTCTTCACAACAAAAAAGTACTCATGACTGCAGGCCCAACAATAGAGTATATCGATCCTGTACGAGTGATTACTAACCTTAGTACAGGCAAAACTGGCGTGCTACTAGCCTCAGAACTTGTCTCTGCAGGCGCAAAGGTCACTCTAGTTTATGGCCCAGGCTCACAAAAGCCTCCAAAAGGTGCTAAGATCATTCCTGTAAAGACTACAAAGGAGATGGCAGATGCGGTAAAGAAACAGATGAAAAAAAGATTTGATATTGTAATAATGTCAGCAGCTGCAGCTGATTACACGCCAGAAAATCAAAATCGTTCCAAAATTAAAAGCTCAAAGTCCAAAGTTGTAATAAAATTAAGAAAAGTTCCAAAGATTATAGAACAGATAAAGAAGTTCCAAAAAGATGTTTTTCTGGTTGGCTTTAAGGCAGAAACCAACTTATCAAAATCTGCACTTGACAAAGAAGCTAGAAAAAAGATTACAGAAACTGGTGCGGATCTAATTATTGCAAATGATATTGGCTCAAAGAGATACAAAGACAACCCACAAAACAATGAAGTGCTAATTGTAGACTCTAAGAAAACTTTCTCGTCAGGATGGAAGAGAAAAGAAAAGATAGCCAAATTAATAGTAAGAGAAATTGAAAAAAGGATTGCAAAAAAAGAAAATTGATTCAGTTTCATACAAAAAACGAAATATTGGTATATGGAATGAGGTAGCACCTAGATATCATAAGAGATGGGCAGGAACAAAAAAAGGTCCATTTCAAAGCAGCAGAGAACTCCTAAAGTTAACTCAGCTAAAAAAAGACAGTAAGGTTTTAGATCTTGGTTGTGGTACTGGAGCAGTAATCAGTGATTTATTACCAAAGATTGGTTCTAAGGGTTTGGTAGTTGGTATTGATTCTTCTTTTGAAGCAATCAAGATAGCAAAAAAACAAAACGGCAAAAAAAATGTTGGGTTTGTGATCTCTGATGCTGAAACGGTTCACTTTGAAGAAAAATTTGATCTAGTTACTTGTCAGTATGCATTATTCTTCTTTCCAAATGCGCAAAAAGTTCTACGAAACATTAGGAGCTTTATGAAAGATAAAGCGACATTAGCAATTATTGTTCATGGCGAAAAGCAAAACGTTCCTTACTTTGGGGCAATCTTAGATGCAGTAACAAAATTCATTCCTGACTATATTCCACCAGGCACGCCCGATCTAGATAGATTTGGAACAAAAAAAGCACTCAAAGACATAGTAAAGAAGGCAAAATTTAACAAAATCAAAGTAAGAGAATACAATTTTGAGTACAGTCCAGGAACTCTAGAAGATTATTGGAGTAATTATCTAAAATACATTGCAAAACCTCTTAGAGAAAAATTATTCGCACTCTCACCAAAACAGAGAAGAGAGATAAAGAATTTAGTAAGAGAAAATGTAGTACCGTTTACAAAAAAAGATAAGATTGTTTTTCCCTGGCAGGTTTTGATCTTAACTGCAACAAAATAATTTAGATTGTAATTAGCTCTTTTGAAAACTTGTGCATTACAATTGGTTTTTCTTTTACAATAAGTGAGTCTTCTATTCTAATGCCAAACTTTTTTGGAATATAGATTCCAGGCTCTACTGTAATTGCCATGTCCTTTGAAAGTTTTGTATTACTTCTGTATGATACATTTGGAAGCTCGTGAACATCAAGTCCTATTCCATGACCTGTAGAATGAATAAAGTATTTTCCATATTTGTTATCAACAATAAATTTCCGACAAGCGTCGTCAACTGATTTACAAGTAGCATTTGGTTTTACTGCTTTGAGCCCAAGTCTTTGGGATTCTTTTACTATTTCATATACTTCTTTGGTCTTTGTAGAAATTTTTCCGAGTCCGAAGGTGCGAGTCGCATCAGAGACATATCCCTTGTATCGAAGTGTAAGATCAACTACTATTAGATCACCGCTTGCAAATTTCCTGTTTGAAACTTGTGCGTGAGGCAGAGCACCATTAGAGCCTCCTGCAATAATTAATGGGTTTAGAGTTGACTTGTATCCCGTATCAAACATTCCCCGAGAGATTGCATAAGACATTAGGATTGCCTGAAGCTCTGATTCTCGTTGTCCTTTTTTGATTTTCTTGGTGCATAACTCAAACATCTCATCGATAATCTTTGAGGCCTGCTTTAGAATCGAGATTTCCTTGGAATCCTTGATGATTCGTGCGTTTGAGAAAGGCTGTGATGATGGTTTTATCTTTGGTACTGATTTTTTGAGAGACTGCATTACAGAATAGTTTTGGCAATCAACACATGCTTTCTTTCCTTTAATTTTAGAAACAACTGATGAGATTAGTGCTGTACCACGTTCTGATGTTACAACATTACAATTAACTGATTCAGATTTTGCTCTTCCAACCTCTAGCTCTGGTGCAATAATTGTGGTCTTACCACTTTTTTCTAAGAGTCCGATCGCTTCGCCCCAAAATCCAGTCATGTAAAACAGATTTTCAGGCTCAAATGTCACTATACTATCACAGTTAATCTTCTTGGCAAATTTCAAGAGATTTGAGCGGCGCTGTTTCACATGCAAGATCTTACTCTTTTGCATTTATGTCTGATGCAAAGTTTGTATATTGCAGATCAAGCTGATTGAATGTGTCTGAAAAAAAAGAGTCTAAAAGGAAAGTAGTAGCGTTACTCTCAGGTGGATTAGACAGTCAGCTAGCAGTTAGAATGATGCAAAAACAAGGCTTTGATGTTTCTGCTGTTGCTATTAAGACACCATTTTGTGATTTTGATTGTGGTAGAGGATGTGGTTTTGAGATCAGAGAGAGAGCCGATGATCTAGGAGTTAATCTAAAAACAGTTTATCTTGGCGATGAATACATTGAGATGTTAAAGAACCCAAAGCATGGATTTGGTGCGGGTATGAATCCATGTATTGATTGCAGAGCAATGATGTTCAAGGCTGCAAAAGAACACATGGAAGAGATTGGTGCTGATTTTATTATTTCAGGAGAAGTTGTTGGTCAAAGACCAATGAGTCAACATAGACCTGCACTAAGGACAATAGAAAAAGATTCAGATCTTAAAGGAAAGATAGTAAGACCGTTATCAGCTGCACTGCTGCCAGCAACTGATCCAGAAAAAGACGGTCTAATCAAAAGAGAAGATCTTGGAATGATTCGAGGTCGTTCAAGAAAGATACAGCTACAGATGGCAAAAGAGTTTGGTATAGAAAACCCACCCAATGCTGGAGGTGGATGCCTGCTAACTGATCCTGCTTTTGGGTTAAGAGCAAAAGATCTTTTCAGTCATACTGAAACTCCAACAATTAATGACATTGATCTTCTAAAGCTTGGAAGACATTTTAGATTAGATGACAACGCAAAACTAATTGTTGGAAGAGACAAGGATGAAAACGTAATGATAGAGTCCTTGGCACTACCAGATGATGTTGTTTTAGAAGCAAAAGACCATGTAGGTCCAATCTCTCTTATTCGTGGAACAAATGCAGACTCTCATATTGAATTTGCAGCTTCTGTAACTCTACGATACTCTGATGCGCCAAACGAGCAGACAAGTGTAGTTTCAGTTCAGAAAGGAGAAACAAGATCAGAAATTTCTACAACTAGTGCTAAAGAAGAAGTATACTTACCTTTTAGAATTTAGGCATGTATGCCTGTCTGTAATATTACCTGACAAAGAAGAGTTTTTGTGTAAGTAGATCGCTCTTCTCAGCTAGATGCAAAAGCATGAAGCTCCAACCTTCTTGAAGGCAATAACCATTAGAGACCCTAGTGATGTGCATTCGATTAGAGAAGATATCAAAAAGAATATGATATTGATTCTAAGGGTAACACCATTGGCTCAAAAAGACGTTGAGCAACTACGCAAAGTTGTAGAAGAGCTATACTCTATTGCAAAAAGTTCTGGAGCAGATATTGCTAGATTAGGTGAAGAAAGAATTATTGTTACACCAACTAGTGTAAAGATCTGGAAACCAGAATATGATCTAAAATAATTTTATTGCTTCTTGAATTTGTGGGTAATGAGATGCAACTCTAAACATCCGTCTAATTGACATAGAAAGATTTTCTGACTTTCTTCTCTCACCGTGATTTACAAGGACTCTTCGTAGTTTTGGTCTTAGTCTTTGGACAAATGATATCAATTGATTATAATCGCTGTGTCCACTGAATCCATCGAGTTTTTCTATACCACAATTAATGTTAACGACTTCAACTTTGCCTTCTCTTCCTAGCATTGAGACTTGTCTTGCGCCATCTAGTACTCTGCGACCCATAGTACCATTGACCTGGTATGAGACAAAGAGTAACTTGTTGTTTTTATCAGGTGCAAGGTTTTTGAAGTATTCTAGTACTGGTCCTCCTTCTAGCATACCAGATGTTGCCAAAATGATACATGGAGAGTTTTCTCTTAGTGGTTCATCTCTACCGTCTTGATGTTCAACATTGGTAAAGTATTCAGAATCAAATGGATTATCGTCTGTTTCTAAAATTTTCTGTTTTAGTTCTCGTTCAAGATATTCTGGATATGCCTCATGAATTGCAGATGCTTCAGATATCATTCCTTCTGTAAATACAGGTGCCTCTACCATTTCACCAGATTTCATATAGTGATCGATTACCAGCATGATCTCTTGGGCACGACCCACAGCAGGAATTGGAATTAGCACTTTACCGCCATCAGTAAGTGTGTTATTTATTGCATTAATGAAGGCAGATTCTACTTGTTGTCTTGATGGCTGTATGTCTTCTTTTGCACCATATGTACTCTCAATGAGTAAGGTTTCAACTCTTGGGAAGTTCCAGTTGGCTGCCTCAAACAATATACTTTTACCGAATTTTATATCACCAGAATAAACAAAGTTGTGATCACCGTTTCCGATATGGAAATGACATAATGAAGAACCCAAGATGTGACCTGCATTTGCTAAGACGAGTTTAATGTCAGGAGAGATATCAGTTACAGTTCCATAAGGAAGTGTAATAGTTTGTTTCATGATTTGTTTTACATCTCTATCAGAATACATTGGGGTCCTTCCTTGTGCGGATGCAACCTTAATCGCATCTAGTTGAATTAGATTCATCATTGGAAGTGTTGGTTCAGTACAATAGATTGGTCCTTTGTATCCGTACTTACACAAAACTGGCAAGAATCCAGTGTGATCAAGATGAGCATGACCTATTACAACTGCATCAAGATCATCTAGAGTAATGTTAAGCCAATCAAGTCTAGGAAATGATTCTGATGGGGTTCTAGCACCAGGATTAATACCACAATCAATCAAAATTTTGCTCTCAGATGTTGATAAGAGCATACAAGAACGGCCTACTTGACCAAACCCACCAAGAGTGAACAGTGAAACTTCAGATTTTTGTGCTAGTCTTGGTCTAAATATCTCATCTCCTATTTGCCGGAGTTGCTTTGAGCGTTCAGCAGATGAAACTTTTAGATTATAGTTTATAGTTTTAATTGTACTAGAAGGAATTGTTGTAGCTTTTCTAATTCGTAGTTTCCAACCAATTTTTTCTGTAACGTCAGTATGGTTGAATTCTTCGGCGTTTCTTTGAAGCAACCAGGGTCTTTTTGCTTCTAGGGAAACTTCACCAGTCGCAGTATCAAAAAATGTATTCTCAAGTTTTGCATCTTTTGGAACGACTTCATTTAAGATCTTTCTTGCATCTTCTTCAGACTTTCTAATTGTTTCATCCGTTCTAACTACAATTCGTTTTTTGATAACATTAACTAGATTAGAAATAATGTCGTTGTTTTCCATCAAGTAGCGTGGAGTGTTTGTATAAAGAGCGATACGCGGTCCTTCATATTCAATTTTAGTTATACTAGCTTCTTTGGGAATACTTTGCAGTATGGTTGCCATGATATGTTGGCCTGAAGGTAATTCTTTTTGTTGTTGTCTTCTTTGCATTAAATCACTAAAGTACGATGATGGCTTTCTTTTGTTCTTTTGACAAAAGACGGAATCCATCTTTGTCCATAATTGCGATATTGATTCCATCGCCTGTTCCAATATTTCTTGTAATAGCTGCCTTTACTGCTCGTAGAGCTATTACTTTAGCCTCTTCTACTGTTAGGCCCTCGCGGTATTCTTCTTCAAGTAAACCGTAAGCTACTGGAGAGCCACTTCCAGTTGCAACGTATGTTTTTTCTTCTACTGAACCAAACACGTCGATATTAAACAAGGCTGGTCCATTGTTATCATATCCACCGACAAGAATGTCAGCAATGAAAGGATAACCACGATTTTGATGAAAGATAAGTGAACAAAGTCTTGTTAATGATTTGATATGTATTGGTTCTTGTTTTTGAATTCTGTGAAGATTTGCGTGATATCGCAAAATATCAGTAATGTTTTGTGCATCAGCTACACCTCCTGCCATTGTCATGCCAGCATGATCATCTAGTTTTTGAATCTTCATTGTATTGTTGTTAGCAATGAAATATCCCGCACTAGCTCTCATGTCTGCACAAAGGATAACGCCATCTTTGGCTTTGATACCTACAGTAGTAGTTCCATGTAATATTTTTTCTTCAACATTATTCGACAAAAAACACACCGTTTAAGATATTGTAAAAAGTATAACACCCTTTTAAATAACTTTTTGTTCCTCTCAAATGATAAATAGTGACGAAAAATCAAGATCGCATGTTATCACACACAATGGAATTACCTCGCCTAATTGTTGTAGGAGAGAAGAATATCAGCAATATTGGCGAGTTTATGGTATCTCTGGCAAAACCAAAGAAGATGTCATTGATTTCAGGAGTTAATGTAAGAAAAATCGTCCAGAGAAAAATTGAGAAATCTCTTACTTCAAAAAAAATTCGTTTTACTTGGCATTTAGCAGTAAAAAATGAGAAAAAATCTCTAGATAAATTACAGAATTCTGTTAAAAAAGACAAAAGTGATCTGATTGCTGGAATAGGAGGCGGACGTTCTGTGGATGCAGCAAAAATGATTTCATTTAACTTATCGATTCCATTTGTTAGCGTTCCAACAGCAGGTTCACATGACGGGATTGCAAGTCCTTTTGTTTCAATAAAAGGCGATAAACCCCATTCTCTTATTGCTACTGCTCCTTTAGGAGTGTTTGTCGACATTGATATTATTAAAAAAGCGCCCAAGCGTCTCTTAGCAAGCGGTTGTGGAGATCTTGTTGCAAATCTCATCGCTGTAAAAGATTGGGAGTTAGGACGTGATAAAACAGGAGAATATTACGGACGATATGCTGCTAATTTGGCTTTAATGAGTGCCAAGATTATAATGGAAAACTCTAACATGTTTGCAAAAAAGGGATTAGATGTCAGGGTTATTGTTGAAGCTTTGATCAGTGCTGGTGTAGCATCATGTATTGCAGGTAGTAGTCGACCCTGTTCAGGAGCTGAACATCTGTTTTCACATGCTCTAGATAAAATTGTTCCAGGTATTGGTCTGCACGGAGAAAAATGTGGAATTGGTGCAATTTTAATGGCAAAGCTGCAAAGACAGGATTGGAAAAAGGTTATACAAACTTTGAAAAATGTTGGCGCTCCTACAACTGCCAAACAGATTGGATTAAAACCAAAAGATGTTGTTAAGGCACTAGTAATTGCTCAGGATTTGAGACCAGAAAGATATACTATTCTAAAAGAAGAAGAGATGACTGAAAGAAGAGCACTTGCATTAGCAAAGAGTACAAAAGTAATTTAGATTAGCTGGCTTTTTGTTCAACAGGTTTTTCTTGTTTCTTTTCAGGTTCTTTCTTTTCTGTTGATTTTGCTTGTTTGTTTACATGAGTTTCAATATAGTTAATTTTTTCTAGACTTGGAACAAATTTGAAAATATCCATCTGTATGAAATGTTTCAAAACTTGTAGTCCATCAGAACGGAAAATTTCTTCAGGAATGGTGATATCAACTGCATTTCCAGTTTTCTTGAATGCTAGTTTTGCATCATCAACTGGAATATGTCGTTTAAGAATTCCAAGGATTTTATCATCATCACTGTCTAAGGATTTTAGAACATTTACATCATAAAGGATAGTCTTTCCTGCAAATCTGTGATTGTAATCGACTTGAACTCTTCCTGAACCAATATAACGGATAATTCCTGTTTTGTTATCAATATCAATTGTATCACCAACTGATACTTTTTCTGCGTCTTCACCAAGTTTTCGTAAAGGAATCATTCGAACTTTACCAGAATCTCTTTCACCAAATCCTTTGTCTGGTGCAACTTCTACTGTTAGTTTATCACCAACTTTTGTATTTGCTAAAGCTTCATCAAATCCTTTTAGTACCCATAATTCTCCTACTGAAACAAGTTTTGGTTGATACTTTACATCAGGATCATGAATGGAATGTTTTTTCGCTTCATCTTCAATTGTAGTTTCAAAAATGTCTTCAGATCCTTTTACTTTTGCAGTATAATCAACTAAAATTAATGAGCCTTTATCGAAAGTCAATGTGATCGCTCTCGAATTTCCTAATATTAAGTTAACAGGACTCTATAGGTCTTTGAGTTTTTCTTCAGCTGTTTTTAGCGCATCAACTGAATTTGTTTTGTAACCCATCATAGAAAGAGTTGATGAAATTGCAGAAATTGTTCGCATTACATGATATCTATGTACCTCACCCATACAACCAACTCTGAAAACTTTACCTTTTAGATTTCCAAATCCGCCTGCTACTAGAACTCTGAATTTTTCTGCAAGAGTATTTCGGAATGTACTATCTTCAAGACCCTCAAGATAATTTAGTGCAATAATTGAGATGGAACGATCTTCTTCTGTCTTTACAAATGGTGTTAGACCAATAGCACTTAGTCCTGAATACAAAGCGTCAGAACAAATTTTGTGTCTTCGATATCTAGCTTCAAGTCCTTCTTCAAGAATCATATCAAGTGCTTCTCTGAATGCGTACAAGAGTGGTAGTGCAGGAGTAAATGGAGTCTGTTTTGATTCTTCATAATATTTGAAGTATCTTGACAAATTGAAGTACATTGTTGGAGGTGGGTTTTCATTCATGTATTTTTTTGCTCTAGGACTAACAGAGATTGGTGATATGCCAGGTGGTGCAGCAATTGCTTTTTGTGAGCCAGTCATACATACATCAATGTTCCATTTGTCTACTGGTAACTCAACTCCTCCAAGTAATGAAACTGAATCAACAACGTAGAATGCATCGTTTCGTGAAGTAAGATCTGAGATTTTATCAAGATAATTTACCATAGTTCCTGTTGAGGTTTCATTATGTACAACATAAAACGCCTTGACGTCTTTGTTGTTATCAAATGCTTCTTTTATCTGATCAAAAGTTGCATTAGTACCTGGTTCTGTTTGAAGTTTAACAACATCAGCTCCTTGCCATTCTATCATTTGAGATAGTCTGCTACTAAACTCTCCATTAACAGGAATGATTACTTTATCACCTTTTTTGATTAGGTTTACAACTGAAGCTTCTACTGCTCCAGTTCCAGACGAGGTAAGAGCAACAACATCATTTTGAGTCTGAAAAACTTTTTGGGTTTTTTCAATTACGTCACTATAAAGTTCTACAAAGTCAGGGCTTCTGTGATTAATAATGTGGGTAACCATAGCTCTAGTTACTCTTTCAGGAACGTTTGTTGGACCAGGTAACATAGCTAAATATTCCAAATAATTTCGCCTGAGAGAGGTTTTTTGGGGGCTTTATTTATAATTACATACTCTTCAAACGATCATTGGCACCAGTTTTATCCAAAACTTTTCTGGTTCCATCTGGAACTAGATGTTCCCATTTTTGATCTGTAATTATTTTGTCTCGTACATTTGTACCTGATAGAGAATTCCTTTGAGTAAATGGTACTAATTGAACAGTTGTTCCCCGTTTGGAAAAGAGATGATTTGTTAATTCATCATTAGAAAATATGATCTCAAATTTTGGAACTATGGTATCAATTTTTTCTATCCATTTTTGATGATTTTCAAGATCAGGGATAAAGAATATTTGAATTCTATTAGAAATTGAATCATCAATTGAAGATAAGATCATCTCTTTTCTTTCTTCGGCGGTAAATGGATTATTCTTTTGCGGAGGCTTATTGGAACTGCCTATTCCTAGCCATAATTTATCCACTTTAGATAATGCAAATTTTATTGCATCCAAATGACCTAAATGAAATGGTTGAAATCTTCCTATCAAGAGTCCGTTCATGTCTGCCCTTGTAGTTGAATAATTTAAAAAACTATCATAAGGCACCTTGAAGAATTTAGTTTATGGATTACCAAAAGATTGACGGTTCTTATGGTGAAGGCGGTGGACAAATTATTAGAACTGCTATTACTCTTTCAACAATTACAAAAAAACCAGTTCAGATTGATGACATAAGAGCTAAAAGAAAAGTTCCTGGATTGAGAGCTCAGCATCTTACTGGAGTAAGACTTCTTGCAAAATTATGTAACGCAAATGTAGAAGGTTTGAAGATTGGATCAACTTCTATCAAATTTGAACCAGGAGAACTTGAAAACAGTCACATTACGGAGGATATTGGAACGGCAGGAAGTATATCTTTAATTTTTCAGGGATTAATTCCTGCAGTTGCCATTGCAAAAAAAGAATTAAGATTATCTATTACTGGTGGAACAGATGTCTCCTGGAGTCCTACGGCTTATTACACCAAGTATGTTTTAGCCGAGGCACATTCTCGAATGGGCATAAAATTTTCTATGGATATCAAACAAAGAGGATATTATCCAAAAGGAGGAGGGGTGATTGATCTTAACGTTTTTCCATGTAACGAAATTAAACCAATAATACTTTCTCAGAGAAATGAAAGAAATGCAAAACTTTATTGTTCATTTTCAAAACTTGATTCAGAATTAATTGATAAACATGTACAAGCCACAAAAAAAATGTTAGAGCAAAAAAATTTTTCAGCTGAACTTGAAGTTAAAGAAGAATCAGCATTAAACCAAGGAGGTTCTTTATTACTATACAGCAATGATTCAGACTCAATTATTGGTTCAGATGGTTTGTTTGATATAAAGTTGGGTAGGTTTTCAAATGAAATTTTAGAGAATTTTGTAAAATGGAATCTGGGTGTAGATGATCATTTAGCAGATATGCTTGTTTTAGTTACAGCTTTTTCAAAAGAAATGTCAGTTTTTAGAACAAAAAAGATTACACATCATCTAGAAACAAACTTGTACATTACCTCAAAGATGACTGGATGTAAGTATGGAATAGGAAAACTTGACGATGGTTTTGAGATTAGAATTACTGGAAACTCAGACTCCAGCGTCTAATACTGCTGCCAAGAACAAAATTGCAACGGAGATTACAACTGTAACCTCACCTAGAATGATGATTTTTTTCCTTAGTTTTTGGATTTGGTCTTCGGACATTTGTTTTGACATGATCTTTTCTTCCACGTCTTTTCGGATTATTCGTACATGAACTGCAAAAGCAATGATTAATGCTATTACAAGAAGAATTTTGATTACAAGATAGCTTCCATAACTAGTTGACAATAAGATGCCAGGAGTACTCAATAGTGGAAATGAGGTGTAAAGGCCAGTTGCAATCAGAATTATTAAAGATGGAACTGCAATTCGATTGAAACGACGTCCAACTTTAATCATAATTTGTAGTCTTTCTTCTAAAGGCATTGACATTTTTTTTAGAATTGGAGCAAGTACCACTCCAAGAAATAATGAGCCACCTACCCAAACAGCAGCTGACACAAGATGAATCCAAGTAATTATTGCCTGCTCTAGTGTCATGTCAAAGTTTTCTCTTAAACAGATATTATCTATTTGGATCTTGATAACGTTTTTTAGTTAAACAGATTCTGTTTAGAATGATTTGGGATTACAAAGTAAAGGGCTTGTTTATGCTGCAATAGTAGGTTTGCTTGCTTTAATGGGAGGTTTTGTGTATTATGCAAGTTTGGATAACCCGTATTTAGAACAAGTTGAAATTGAGTTACAGAGTGTAAAAGTTTTACGAGTTAACAGTGTAGAGAATAGCGCAACACTAGAAGTTTCTTTTCTTGTAAAAAATCCCAGTGAAAAAACATTTACAGTTCCTCTCATTGCTTACGAACTTTCTGGAAATGGGATAGGGCTTGGTCAGGGAAAGTATTCAACTGAAGATATAGCAATGCCAGGTAGAGCATCCTTTCTATCAGGAGTCGAAATTCCTTTGAAGAGTAAATTTACTCTTAAAGAAGAAACTGTTGATTCAGACATCTATCGAGCAATAATCAATGAAGAAGGTGTTGATTTTAGCGCAAGTGGTGTCATTACAGTTGAAACTGCCTGGTCAATAGTAGAAAAAGAATTCTAGTAAAGGAAATTTTTGCAATATTAAATTAAAAAAGTGGGCCGAGAGAGATTCGAACTCACGATCACCGCCGTGTCGAGGCGGTATCCTAACCAACTAGACTACCGGCCCAATGAACACAAAACTTCTTGAAACCATTATTAACGTTTAACAAAAGAAAGGATGAATAAAAAGGAGAAAAACTGGTGTTATAGATGAATAACGATTTTACGAATGATGAGAAAAATGGCTTTTACAAAGCGATCTATTCGAGAAGAGATGTAAGATCACGTTTTACATCAAAATCCATCAATGATGAAATCTTAACAAGAATTTTGAATGCAGCTCATCATGCTCCATCTGTAGGATTTTCACAGCCATGGAATTTTATTTTGATCAAAGATAAAAAAACCAAAATGAAAATCAAAGAATCATTTGATGAAGAACGAAAAAGATCTTCTCAATTTGTAGATGAACCAAAAAGATCTCAATATCTTTCATTTAAACTAGAAGGAATACTAGATTCTCCTGTCAACATTTGTGTTACTTATGATCCAACTAGATTTGGTCCATTTGTGATAGGAAAGTCAAGCATACCAGAAACAGGAATATACAGTGTTTGTTGTGCTGTGCAAAACTTGTGGCTAGCTGCAAGGACTGAAGGTTTAGGTTTAGGGTGGGTAAGTATTCTTTCAAATAATGCCTTAAAAGAAGTTCTAGAATTACCAGAACATGTAATTCCTGTTGCTTACCTTTGTTTAGGTTATGTTGAAGAATTTGCGTTAAAACCAGATCTTGAGACTGCAGGATGGCTTCCAAGATTAGATCTTAAAGATGTAGTGTATTATGAAAAATGGGAACAGAAACAAAATCTAGATTGGAATGAAATTCAAAAGTTGATTAAGATGAATTTTGATTACGCTTAAATAATTACATGCATGTTTTTTGCTGGGCTTGTGGCGCAGAGTCAAATGACGCGTAATATGGATAGCGTGGTAGCCTCCTAAGTTGCAGGTCGAGGGATCGAAGCCCTCCAAGCCCGTTTTACAAATGGATTCTAAATTATTGCTTTAATTTAAATACAAATGCATATGGTAGCACTCTATGAAAATTGTTGTGATCTCAGGAAGTCCAAGAAAAGATTCGAAGACTCAGATTATGGCAAAATATGTTTTTGATTATGCCCAAACTAAAGATTTGGAAATAAAATATGTTGATCTATCATCTGATGGAATTGATTACTATAGAGGACCAAATAAAGATTATTCTGAGATCACTAAACAACATGCAAGCGAACTAACTCAAGCTGATATTTGGTTGATTGCAACTCCAATTTACAATTCGTTTTTCAGCTCTGCACTAAAAAATCTCTTTGAGTACATAAATTACAAAGAAACTCCCGGAAAGGTTGCGGGATTCGCTATTATGGCATCTGGAAGTATCGGTTTTACTTCGGTTCAAACCCTCCTAACTCAGTTGATGTCATACTTTCGTGTTGTAGCTAATCCAAAAGCGGTTTACATGACTGTTGATATGACAAAAAATGGAGAAATAATAGATGATGGTGCTAAAGCTAGACTAAAAGAACTTGTAGATGAGACTGTAGATCTGGCTACCAAATTAAGCTAGGTTCTGCAAGTAAACTACTTTGAAGATTTTAACAGTATAATCGCCTTCAAATATGTTCACTAATGTATTATCACTAGAAGCTAAGACTCTGAATTTGTATTCATATTCTCCATCAGTATTTAATTGAGTTTGGGCAAAATGTACTGCACCAACATTGTTGCCAGATACCTGTTGATCATCAGTATCATAAATCTGGATAATTACTGGATAATTAGATACAGGATTTGCAACTTTTCCTTCAACAAAAGCCCAAGGTAATGTGTTATCCTCAGAGATATTCATTTGAATGGTAGTTTTTTCAATTGCAGTAATAGCATCTAGTGGAATGATTATTGTTTCAGATATTTGTTCATCTGCAAATGATGTCATAGGAACTAATGTAACTAACATAATTGCTGCAAAAGCACTACCAAAGAGAATATTGGCTTTATTCATGATTAGACTCCTCTAGGATGTTATTTAAAAAATTTGTTCCAATTTTCTTTTGCTTGTTCATTAAAATTTTTAATTTAACAGTCAAATATTAACATGACGTAGAAATTGTACTTACTATGGAAAATGAAGAAGGATCACAATCTTGTTCATGCAAATGTCATTTTGGTGGAGCTATAAGCTGTCCTAGCTGTAAAAATAATCATGAAGATTCAGTTCATTGTGAGGATTGTATGAAAAACTAGTTCTATGTTTTTCGTTTTGATTCTTCTTTTGACGCTAATATTTTAGACCTGCAACCGTTGTTTTAGTACTTCTATTTCACTATCTTTTAGTTTAAGAGATTCTTTTAGTTAGTTTAGATTATCACTAGGTTCTGTCTTTGCTTCTTTAATTTCATTTAGATGTTGCTAGGTTTCCATCTGAAGTGTAAACTGGAACGGTTGAAGAACCCGAACTACTCAATCTTTTTTTTTCACCAGAGATTGTTCCGTATTTGTGATTATAGTCTGTACTTATCTGAGCAAACCAGCAAGTGAGAGTAATAAACCACATTATTGGAACTGAAATTAAGAAGATGATATTCATAATTGGAGCAATGTCTACGAAGATTGGCCATAGACCAGTTAAAATGGCTGCAAAAGCACCTGTTGCCACAGTTGCTAAGTTGTTATGAAGATAGCCCATAATTGTAATCAAACAATTAATTGCTTATAATAGTAATGCTAAAAATTTCAAATTATAATGAAAATGAAAAAGAGGAGAAAAGCCTAGATTTGCTGGGCTTCTGGAGAAACAGGTTTTGGAATCTCTGATTGTAAAATCTTAATTTTATCTAACAATTCATTTCTTAGATCTCTTGCAACCCTTCGTACAGTAGGTCGAGGCACACCAAGTTCATCTACAACTTTAGTGTAAATATCCTGCTTGTCAGTAAGGCCCTTATCAAGATAAGAATTAATTGCTTCTTTTATGACTGTGCTTTGATTTGTACGATTCACGAATTCTAAACTTTACTTGTTCTATATAAGATTACTTTCTCAGATGAATTTATTAACATATAAGTTACTACAGATTTTTTTCAAAAAAAATTATAAAAAAATTTGTCTGCGACAAAGTCTGATGCCTTTCTTGATCGATTAAAAACAAAATAATGAAAATTTGAAATTCATATCTTAAGAATTTTAAACAGTTTTTCACAATAATAGTACCTTTGTACGAAAATCGATAAAATTTTCATATTACTGAGTAATTTCTACATCAAATAATTCACAGGAATAAAAAGACTCTTATGATTAAACAAGGAATTATTCAAAAATGACAAGTGCTACTGTCGAAACCAACTTTGGAAAGATATCTTTTAGACTTTTTTCGGATATTGCTCCTGAAACTGTTCGAAATTTTGTGAAATTAGCAAGCACTAGATTTTATGATGGGGCTTTATTTCATAGGATAATTCCTGGCTTTATGATTCAGGGAGGAGATCCCAACACAAAAGGTCCTGACAAGAGTATCTGGGGAGTAGGAGGCCCTGGTTATACTATAAAGGCTGAATTTAATTCAAAATCTCATCGGCGTGGTGTGGTTTCTATGGCAAGAGCCATGGATCCTGATAGTGCAGGCTCACAATTTTTCATTGTTACGACTGATAGTACATTTCTAGATGGTCAATACACAGCATTTGGTGAAGTTACAGAAGGAATGGAAGTTGCTGATAAAATTGTGAATTTACCTAGGGACGGTAATGATTGCCCTAAAGAAGAAGTAAGAATGCTTCGTGTTACTACATCTGAGTAATGAAAAAAATGAATAAGATAGTTTTTGTTTTAATTGGTTTGATGTTATTATCAATTATTCCTCAAAGTTTTGCTCAATCACCAATTGGATATTATGCTCAGCAAGAACGTACTGATGTTATAATAGATGAAGATGGAGGAGTCCATGTTGTACATGAGATAAAAAAAGATTCTAGGATTGCTCGTTCGTTTACCATGATTGAAGGAGTTGATTCTAATCTTACAGTGATAGACGTTAATGGTAAAGAGATTCAATATGGATTTCTAGAAGAAGAAAGGATACTTACAATTTTCCCATCAGATGAAAATGTTTTAGTGGAATATGATCTGGAAGATGTTTTAGTTCAGGATAATGGTGTATTGAGATGGGATTTTCTTTATACTGATTCGGATCCCACTAAATTTGTATTTCCTGACAATATTGAATTAATCTTTACTAATGAACGTCCAATTTACATTAAGGATTTGAAAAAAATTAATTGTCATGGATGCCAGATGGTTTTAGAGTTTGTACCCAACCAAAATAAGATTTTGAAAGAGATTACATGGGAGGATAAGAAATTTGATGTTGAAATCAGAACATTATCCAATGTAGAATCATTTAATTTTGATCAACCTTCAAGAAGCATTAGTTTTGATGTAAATGGAAATAATCAGATTGTAACACTGATAATTCCCCTAGAATTGTTATGGAATCCATATCAGGTAATGGAAGGAGATGAAAAGATTGTCAAAAAGCATGAATTTCAAATTGATGATACACATGTTGGATTAAATTTTAGGCCTGAATCTTCAGGAGATATTCAAATTATTGGAACTTCGGTAGTTCCTGAGTTTCCATTATTTGCTCCATTAGTTATTGGAATTGTGCTAGTAGTAGCGCTACAATTTAGAAGTAAAATCAATCTCCACTAGAGCCACACGCACAAAATCCGTATTCATCAATTCTTGTATGACAAAGAGGACATTTCTCCCCATAATCTACTTCCCACGGTTCTTTTCCAAAAAGTTTGAAATGATCATCAATCTCTATGGGAATTTCACGTTTTTTTGCCATAGAAAACATTTCTCAATACAACTATAATAGATTACTAGATTTTTTCCAGCATATGAAATGTGGATGCCATTGTATCAAGTGTGATAGTACTGAGCTAGATTCTAAACAAGTCAGTAAGACGGAAGGTGATGGTTATTTTGATATGCATCATACATGCAAGAGTTGTAATACGCATTTTGATCATTTAGAAGGAGATGTTTTTGAATCTTGTAAAATTTGTAATTATGAATCTAATTAGTTAGTAATGCTTCTTTTACAAAGTAATAATTTCGGTGTTCACTTGAATTTTTCATAATTTCTCTCTTTAATGCCATCTTTGCAAGAACTTTAGAAGCATCAAGTAAACTTGCAGCCCATCCATATTCTCTTAATTGTTCTACTGTTTCAGAAACTGTTCTTGGTGTATCAAAGAATGACTTTGATGCTAGAAATTCCAATTTTCCTTTAATTTCGTTTGGTGAAATTGGAGTGGGTTCACAGAATTCTGGCTCATTAGCCTCAATATCTTCTAGATCATTTAGAGTATCAAAGCTAGGTTGGGAGACTTCGGTCATTTTTCCCAATTGCGCAAGAGATCGATCATCAAAAACAATTCTTGCTTTATTTTCTTGCATGTGTTTTGTAACGTCATCAATTACTGAACCAATTGATTGATTATCAACGTAAAAGTCTCTAGAATCGATTTCTATTTCGTTTACTCCAAATTTAATCTTAATCTTAGCCATCTGAATTTACATTTAGTTGGTTTTGATTTATCCTGACAGCTCTAAGTTGGTTTAAGAATAGATCAAAACTTTTACACATATTATTTGGTTTTTTTTCCTCATCGGTTAAAAAGTAATTTTCAAAATCTGGTACGTGCAAAGATCTAAAAAAATTGGATTAATTGTCTTGGTTTTAGGAATAGGCATATTTGGTTACTCACAGTATGCTTTTGCTTCACAGATTAGTATGGTTATAACTGAGAGTGAATTCCTAGAAGAAACTAGCAGAGGTTCAACCTATAATGTTGAATTAGAATTTGATAATCCTTCATTATTGATGCTTACAGCCGGTGAGACTGACTTTGTTGTATCTGTTGATAACAAAGTAGTCGCAGATGGAACTTTGGAACCATTTGTTTTACCTGCATTGAGTAAAGTCACAGTACATGGAACTTTCATGTCTAATTCAGATTCCTCAGATAGTGAATCAACAGAAATCAAGATTAGTGGTGTAACAAAATATGACATATTTTTTACCTCAATTGATGTTCCCTTTGTTTATTATCCAACAGCAGACCAAGCAAGCGAATTTATACATTAAAACTAGCTTTTCAAAATCGTGTTAACAGTATTTGGTTCAACCGCACTTGATACTATAAGAACTCCAACAAAAACTCTAAAGAATGTTCTAGGTGGTGCAGCTACTTTTGCTGGAATTTCTGCAAGTAAATTTGTCAAGACAGGACTTATTGCAGTTGTAGGAAAGGATTTTCCAGAAAGACATTATCAAACTTTAGCTAAACATCTGGATTTACGTGGATTATCAATTGTTGATGGTAAAACTTTTCGTTATGATGGAAAATATGATAAGACATTAAGCACAAGAGAGACATTAAAAACAGAACTTAATGTTTTGGCAAATTTTAAACCTACAGTACCTGAAGAATACAAAAAATCTCAGTTTGTTTATCTTGCTAATAATGATCCTGAACAAAATGCTTCTTTGATTAAAGAATTTGATAATGTAAAATTTTCGATGTGTGATACTATAGAGTTTTGGATATCAACTAAAAGAGATTCTGTAATTAAGATGATAAAATCTGTTGATGCAGTTGTGATAAACGATGAGGAGTCGAAGCTCCTTACAAAAGAACACAATCTGATAAAATGTGCAAAAAGGATGATGAGTTGGGGTGCAAAATATGTAATTATAAAAAAAGGTGAGCATGGTTCTCTGATGTTTTTTGATGATGTGATTTTTCCTTCTGCGGGATTCTCCCTTGAAGATGTAGTGGATCCTACTGGAGCAGGTGATTCTTTTGCAGGAGCTATGATTGGTTATTTGGCAAGTAAAAATTCTACAAGCTTTTCATCTATCAAAAAAGCAGTCGCATATGGTAATGTTTTAGGTTCATTTGCAGTAGAAAAATATGGTTTAGATGGATTACTTCAGTTAAAAAAGATGGACATTTCAAAACGAATTAAACAATATGAAAAAATGATCCGTTTTTAAAAAAACACTTAAGTTCTGTATGCATTGTATTAGTTTTGAAGTTTGACACAAGAGATTTCTGAAAAATATAAAGATCGTTTAGAATCAATCTTTGCTTTACAAAAAGGACTTACAGATATGATGAACTTGGATAGATATCCAAAAGACGATGAAGAACGAATTTCAGCACTTTGTACAGCAATAATTCATGAAGCTGTTGAGCTCCAGATGACTACAAATTGGAAATGGTGGAAAAAACCAGCATCATTTGATAGAGAAGAGGCAAGAGAGGAGCTGATTGATATCTGGCATTTTGTAGTTCAAGCCTCTCTAGAGCTTGATTTAACGCCTGATGAAATTTTAGAAGAATATAAGAGAAAAAACGAGATTAATCGGGAAAGACAAAGAAACGGTTACTAGGATTCAATTGAATCAATTAGCTGTTTGATGTTAAGGAGTTTAGTTTCGCCAATTTTATCAATCATAGTCACTTGATTTCGAAAATTGTTCACATTATTTTGTGAGACTTCAAGAAAAGGATCAGGACTTGATGAATTAATTATTCTTCCATTAGAATCAATTCCATTTTCATAAAGTTCCATTAAGGAGTGTCCAGTTTTATGTCCCCAAACTTCTTTGCCACAAAGAATTATGTTTTTAATATTTTTATTAGAATTTACATAGCGAATCATTGAATCAATTCCTTTATTTTCAGAAAAGAGTCGTCCTACAATTGCAACTTTATCTAATAGATCTGAATCCGAAATCTCCTTTAGTAAATCGATACTAGAAAGCATACAAACTGCAATTGAGGAATTTTGATTTCCATAGAATGTTTCCTCTGGAATGGGTAGTATTACTTTGCAAATTTCACCTAAAACGTATTCTATAGTCTTCATTTCAATGCCTTACGCACAATTCTAGCCATAAAATTCAGGTTTTGAGGGGTTACTTTTGGTTGAATTGGCAGTGATAGAACATGTAAAGCTGCCCATTCTGTGATTTTAAATTTGATTTTACTGTAGTAGTATGGAGTTTTGTGAACTGGGGTTGGGTAATAAACTGCTGCACCAATTCCATTATCATTAAGTTTTTTTAAAATTTTATCTCTGTTTTTAGTTGAGATTGTATACAAGTACCAATTTACTTTTTCATGTTTTCTTTCTATTGGAATTTGGATATCTAATTCAGAAAGAAGTTCAGATAATATTTGTGCGTTCTTTTTTCGTTTATACAAAAATTTTGGTAATTTTTTAATTTGTTCTTTTGCAATTGCTGCACTAATTTCAGGTAATCTCAAATTCAAACCAAAAATTCTAGTATCATAACCATGTACCATTCCGTGATTTCTAATCATTAATAATTTTTCATGTAGTTTTTTATTATTAGTAACCAAAAATCCTCCTTCTCCTGAAGTCATTACTTTTGCAGGATAAAGACTGTAACATCCAATATCACAAAAGGTTCCAGATTGTTTTCCTTTATACGTAGAACCCATAGATTGAGCAGCATCTTCAATAATCTGCAAATTGTGTTTTTTTGCAATTTCAGAAATTTGATCAATGTGTGCAATGTTACCGTAAAGATGTACTGGAATGATAACTCGGGATTTTTTGGTAATCTTTTTTTGTAGATCATTTGGATCCATTGTATAGTTGTCCTTGAGTATATCAACAAAGACTGGTGTTGCTCCAGTAGCAACTATAGCATTTGCAGTTGCAACAAATGTAAACGATGGTAAAAGTACTTCATCACCTTTTTTTACATCAAGAGCATAAAGTGCTGCTTGTAACGCTGCAGTGCCAGAATTAACTGAAACTGCAAATTTTGATTTTACAAATGATGAAATTAATTTTTCAAATTCCTGAACGTTTTTGCCTCCTGAAAAAGCAGCTGAAGTAAGAGCCCCTTCTTTTAAGACCTTAGTTACAGCCTTGATTTCCTCAGTTCCTAAAATTGGGATATTTATTGGAATTTTCACAGGTGATTTGCTCACAATTACTCTAATAAACTTCCTTAACTCGAATGAATTTTTATATCTCTATGTTTGGCAGACGCCATAAATGGAAAGACATCATCTGCAAAAAACAGACATTAGTTACAAAGTATTTCTCTACATCTTCTACCTTTCTTCAGCCATAATGGTCTCAATTACAGTATTTGGAATTATTATAACTCTAGATGAATGGCAGGAAAATGGTACATACGTTATGGGTGAAAAAATTCACAATACAACAATTCCATTCGAGAATTTTGCTAGATTGACTACGTGGTTGTTTTTTTCTAGTATAATTAGTTGGTATTGTGTTACAAGAATCGGCTGGAAAAGAACTGCGGGAGATAAAATCAAAGGAGTGAGAATGCCATTGTTACAACTAATGTTACTTGGATTTACAATAATTTGTCTTTACGAAGTCTTGTACAATTTTACTATACTCAACGCACAGATAACAGCTGGTATTATTGATGGACAAGTTCCTGATATTGATAAGCTATCTATTGCATATCCAGATCCTGATAGACCATGGAATTTAGTTTTTGCAACCAAAGTTTTCTTGATGGGCTTTCTAATTAGTGCACATGCGTTTTATCTAAGTACCAGACCACGAAAAAGTTTGGATGAGCTTGATACGTAACTTTATAGTCTTAGATGTTGGTTTGATCAAAGATGGATGTAGAAGAAAAAGTTGCACTTATCGAGAGGCCACCAACTGAAGAAATCGTTACACGTGATGAATTAATAGAGTTATTCAAAACAAATTCACAACCAAAACATTACATTGGAATTGAGATCTCAGGATTTCTCCATTTAGGTAGTTTGATTAGTACAGGTTTTAAGATCAATGATTTTCTTAAAGCCGGAGTAAAATGTACTGTTTTTCTGGCAGATTGGCATACTATGATTAATGAGAAGCTAGGAGGAAATTTGGAGACTATCTCAAAGGTTTCAAAATATTATGCTAAAGCATTCAAGCTTGTTTGCCCAGGAATAGATATTGTCCTAGGTACGGATCTTTACGATTCAAGAAAAGAGTACTGGTCAGAACTTGTGCAATTCTCAAAACATATGTCACTTACAAGAACTATGCGAACACTAACAATTATGGGAAGATCTGAAAATGAAGAGAAGATTGATCTTGCCAAACTTCTTTATCCGCCAATGCAAGCAGTAGACATTCATTCATTGGATCTTGATATCGTACATGCAGGAATGGATCAAAGAAGGATTCACATGTTAGTACGTGAGTTATTTCCTAAAATGAAGTGGAAGGTTCCAGTAGCTATTCATCATAGACTAATTCCAGGATTAACTGAGCCTGTAAAAAGTGATGATGCAAAGACTCTTGGAAAGATGAGTAAGTCTAATCCAAATTCAGGTATCTTCATTCATGATTCAGATGATGAGATAAAAGCAAAGATCAAAAAGGCTTGGTGTGAAGAAGGAAATATTCAGAATAATCCGTTGCTAGAGATTTCAAAACACGTCATATTTCATGAATTTTCAGAAATAAGTGTTGAGAGGCCAGAAAAATTTGGTGGAAATGTTACTTTTTCTAATTATGCACAGTTAGAATCTGATTTTGCAGCAAAAAAACTTCATCCAACTGATCTAAAACAAACTGTTGCAGATTACCTAGTAAAGATTGTCAGTCCCATTAGAGATAAAATTTCATTAGACAAAGAACTTTCTGATTTAATTAAAAACAGTGTCTAAACTTTTAATGCAGGATTTTTTTGTTCTTGAATATTATATTTTGATTTGTAACCTCTTGGGTTAATCATCAAATCTTTGTAATTATATGTAGAGGAATTCCCAATAATTACAGTACTAATCATTCCCAGTTTGTCAGCAAAATTTTCCATATTTTCAAGATCTGTGATAACAACTGATTGGGATTCCCTAAAGGCTCCTTTGATGATAGCTACTGGGGTACTTGGTTTTCTGTACTTTAGCAAAATTTTTCTGGTATCTTGAAGTTGGTGAATTCTCTTTTTGCTAGATGGGTTGTATATCACTATAACAAAATCACCCTGAGCTGCAGCCTCTACTCTTTTTATTATTATATCCCATGGTACTAACAAATCACTCATACTCAGTACTGCAAAATCAGTCATTAGAGGTGAACCAATAATTGATGCACACGAATTTAGTGCAGAAACACCAGGAATAACTTCAACTTCAAGATCGTTTTTTGGATCCCATCCCTGTTCAGCAAGAATTTCGTAGATTAAACCGGCCATGCCATAAATTCCAGGATCACCACTTGATACTAAAGAGACGTTCTTGCCGGATTTTGCAATGTTGATACATTGATGCGCTCGTTCAACTTCTTGTGTCATATCATATCGGAACACTTCTTTTCCTTCGATAAGATCTTCTACTAAGTTTACATATGTTTGATAACCAACAATTGAATCACTTTCTTCAATAGCTTGCTTTGCTCTAAAGGTCATGTGATCATGATGTCCCGGACCAACACCGACAATGAAGAGTTTACCAGCCATTATGCCCTAATGTTTTTTCCGATATTTTATCCTTTTAGATTATAGGTAGACTATTGAAATGGATCAATGAAGGGACAATTAACAATATGATCACTGTTCATTGGACGGGCAAGATTAACCATGATTGATTCCTCTGATTGGTAAAAATCAATATCAGCCCTAGTTTCTAAAATTCTAGCATCATTAGGATTGTTCCATTCTACTAGGAATATTCTCCACATTGGACTATATGTTTCATCACCAGGTACAGCTGCTGCAATTCCTGGTTGGAATCCTATTGGGCCAGAACCCTTAATTCCATTTTTGAATTGGAACAAGTCAGCTGCAGCAGAGCTTGCAATGAGATTTGCAGATGTTGGTGAATCAACAACACCCATCATTTCTGCAGGTCCAGTTGGTGTAGCATCTGTGACAATGTAATAGATTGTTTGACCGTCTGGTCCCCATCCTCTATGTGCGATAAATGTAACAGTCATATTATCTGAATTGAAATCAATTATTTGTGCTTCGCCGTATGGCATATCATCACTTATGGTCTTGTTTTCGATAACCATCTGCCCATCAGGCCATTTTATTTGAGGCATGTTGAGTATAGTCTCAGTTTCTTCTAGTTTTATTCTTCCATCTTCTTCAACCTCTTTGATTTTTTCTACAGAGTTTAGTATCTCAGCATTTTGACCTAACTTCCATTCAACATGAACTATTTTTCTTAGTGCACTGTATTCATCTGATTGAACTGGTGTACTTGAGAAGACCTCATCTTGATATCCGTGAGTTCCATTTCCGGCTAATCCACTTGTAAACATGTACACATCATCTAATGCAGAATTTGATGTTTTATTAAGAACCGGAGCAAGCTCAACTTTCCAACCTTGTTTTTCTGAAATAAGATTAGCGAGTTGTTGATCACTAGAATCAGTAATGATATAGAATATCTCTCCACCTTCATAGAGTCCTTTATGCATAGGAATGGTTGCCGGAACATTAGTTCTTGATAATTTTAAAGAAGGTTCATCTTTTTCTACTTCAATTTTTTGCATAATCACTTCGGTTGGTTGGCCCCGAATCCACCCATCAACACTTACAGTAGCAGTAAATTCATTTGTGTTAGGTGTATGTAATGCTAATGCTGCACCAGTAAATTCAAAGGAACCTGCACTAGCTCCAGAGTCAATTAGTGATAATCCATAAACTGTATCGCCATCAACAGTCCATATTGGCTGGCCTTTGGCCTCATCTTTACTAATTTCATGTAAAACAACAATTTGAACAGGTTCACTTGCGCCATATGTAAAAGATCCATCATAAAGTGTTCCAGTATTTGGAGATAAAATCAAAGCAAGTTGATGACCTTCATGACCTTGACCTGGATCAGCTGATGAGGTAATTGTTTGAGTAAAATCAATCTTTTTTCGTGATTTAGCATCTGCAAATTGTTCTGTCATTACAGGAATAGTAATAATGGCAACAATTACGATGCTAATTGCGATAATTGGAATGATTTTGTTCATGGTCATAAGATTACTTGTTTCTTTAAATTTTTTTGTGCATATTTAGTTAATTTTTGCAAGTTCAAATTCATCATGTAATGCATTGACGACTGATTTTGAGTCGGAATCTTTTACAATAAAAGCTAGGTTAAGTTCTGAAGATCCTTGTGTGATCATTGCAACATTTATCTTCTTGTTTGCAACAGCACCAAATACTTTAGATGCTACTCCAATGGTTCCTCTCATTCCAGAACCGATCAGAGCAATTATTGCGACATCAGGAGTTATCTCAAGTTTTTTAATGATCTTTCCAAGTAATTCAATTTCTAATGAATTAACTGCTTTGTCTAAATCAGAATTTTTTATAACAATAGAAATGCTTGATTCTGATGGATTTTGTGAGATCATCATCACATTTACTCCAGCGTTAGCTAATGTAGTGAAAATTTTTCCTGCAGTTCCTGGGGCACCAACCATACTGCCTCCTCTAACATCTATCAATCCATTATGCCGAATTGAGCTTACACACTTTACTGTCTTTTTTGTTGAAGCATCAGGAGTTGCTATAACAAGTGTACCTTCGTTTTTTGTGTTGAATGTGTTTCGAATTCGCATAGGAATCTTTTTTGTCAATAATGGCTCAAAAGTGCGTGGGTGGATCTGTTTTGCTCCAAAAAGAGCCATCTCTATAGCTTCAACATATGACACTTCTTTGAGAACTTTGGCGTTTTTTACAATCTTTGGATCAGCTGTCATCAGACCATCAACATCACTCATCAACCAAATTTCATCAGCTTTAATGCATGAAGCTATTGTAGTTGCAGTATAATCTGAACCGCCTCGTCCAAAAGTCGTTATGCTACCATGTTGATCAGCACCAGTAAATCCTCCAATTACAGGAATTATCTTTTTTGACAAAAGAGGCTCTAATGTTTTTGAAACTCGTAATCTAGTTGTATCCATTAATGGTTTTGATTCTCCGAAATTTGAATCAGTTAGAATTCCAGCATCTTTGCCAGTAAATGCCATGGATTTTTTCCCTAGATCCATTAATGTATGGGCAACAATTTTGATTGAAAGTCGTTCTCCAAATGATAAGAGATAATCTCGGGAACGGGGCGTTACTTCACCAATTAACACCATTCCATCAATTAATTCGTTGAGCTCTGCAAAATCATCATCTAGTACTTGTAGTAATTTTTTCCTGTTACTAGATTTGGTTATAGTTTCTTCTGCTAATTTTCTATGTTGAGAAATTATTTTTGCAGTGATTTGTTTTGGTTTACCTTTATTTTCTTTTTTGATTAACTCAGGTATTGAGATTAAATCATCAGTTATTCCACTAATAGCTGAACATACTGTAACGATTTGGTTTTTCTTTGATAATGAGTTGATGTGTTTTGAAGTATCTTTGATTTTTTTTGCAGTAGATATCGAAGTACCACCATATTTTAGTACAATTCTCAAGTTAGTTTAACCTCTTCAAATCTATCCATAAATGCTTTAATTTTCAACACGTGGAGCCAAATAGAAGTGAATTCTACCAATATTTGCAACTTTGAATTCAATTCTAAGGGGTTTTGCACTTGAATATTCACACGTGATTGTTCCTGCAGTAGTTCCAACTGCTTTTACTACGGGATTAAGATATTCCAGACTATATGTTCCATCACTGTCTTCTTTTACAGTCAAATCTTGAATTTCTTCATTATCTTTTTCCAAGTTAATTACTACTTCACCTGAATCTCCTTTTCCTGAAAACTCTGCAGAAGATTCAACTGCTTTTATTGTCAAATAATCTGAGACTACTTGAACATCTCCCAGAATTTTATCAAAGGCCGTAGTGGATAATTCAATTTTAGCATCATATGGAATTTTAGGTAAAGGAGTATCAGTAGCTGAACTCTCAATCAATCTCATTTTATATTTTTTATTTTTACCAATTGTAACTAGAAGCATATTATCTTCAGAGATACTAATTTCAATGCTGTCTTTTTTCTCTGCTCTTTTGATCAGTTTGGAAAATTCATCAATTCGAACGCCAAACTTGATATCGCTATCACATTCGTATTTCTCAAAAGCAGAGTTTGGCCATGAGATATCAATTAGTGCAACATGTGATGGATCCATTCCTCTGAATGTAATTCCTTCAGCATTTGCAACAAAGGTTGCTTCTTCAACTAAAGTAGAAATTGCTGAAATGATTGCCTTGAGATCGTCTGATCCGCTTGTTTTAGCTGAAAACACCAAATCAATCACATGTTCTTAATGTTCAAGTTAAACGTTATGAGTAATCTCGCCAAGTATGGCCGCATTTTATGCAGCGATAAAATTGTGTAGTGGGTTCATCTGCACTTCGTGTTTGTAGCATCCACCAAACCGCTTGATCATTACCACATTTTTCACAATCTATCTTAATTGTTGATATTGTTTCTTTTCCTTCACTTTCCTCTAAGACATTAAATTCAGAAACAGATTCCTCTTCTTCTTTAACTTTTTTTGTGTCTTTAGAATCTCCTTCAGCATATTCACATTTAGGACATTTGAGGCCAGAATCACTTTTTTTTAGTCGTACCTCACATGTGGGGCAAAACTTCATTTAATTTCCCTTAATTTTTGAATTAAATAATTTTTTGAGACTTGCTGCATTTTTTATTGCAGTGTCTGTCGCTTTAGAAATTTCATTAATTGGATTTCCTTTTGATGAGCTTACTCTCATCCGAATTTCATTGGTTAGTGGGTGTTTTAAGATCACACCAGCAAAATCTATGCCTGAAGTTTTTAGTAGCTCATTTTGGATGATGTATAGAATACCAACTTCTGAACCCTTGATTAAGATATGTACTTCTTTTTGGGTAGAGTTTATTACTTGAGTATCCATGTATTCGGAAAAAGAACTTATTGTAGATATAAATCAATATCTGCGAACAATATGGGCACAAGTAAGATTTCAGATATTGAACTCATAAAAAATAAGGAAGAGTTTTCTTCTGATGAAGATATTACAATTAACGTAAAATTTTCCGTTCAGGGGAATATTCGGGATGTCTTCAATGAAAAAAACTGGACAAACGCATACAAGAATTATGATAATACCTTCAAAATGAAATATGGAATAAAACTCGTGTCAGGGGGACTGCGAAAACACACAGTTGGGAAACCAGTAGATTCCTATAGAAAGGCAGCTATTTTTTGGACCAGAAATCCAAAACTTGTGAATCCACATAAGGAAAAAAGAATTTGGGTTCAAGTTGCAAAAAACTTTAAACCTATTATTCGATTATCTGAAGAAGAAGTAAGAGAAGAGTTATTTGATTTTGATGAAAAGATTACCTTCAAAGCATCAGAATTAGGTTCAGGAAATCATAAGATTGCTGCAGAAGCTTATGCATCATGGCAAAAACACCAGTATATTGAACAAGATAATGCTAAAAATAATTCCAAAGAGATTGAGATCAAAATCAATTAGGGATATAAAGCGCTTTTTCAGATTATTGGCATGGCAAAATATGATGGACTGTTAGGACAACCAGTGCTAGAAGTCGAAGAACCTGATAAAGAAGATGGTATAACTTTGATTTTCAAAGACAATAGATTCTTGTTTGTCAAAGTAGTGGATGGAAAAATTGACACTGTTTCAATTCCGGAGTAGATGAAAAATGGTAAAATTTGATGGAATAAGAATGCAAGATTTGGTAAAAGTTGAAGATCCAGATGCTGATGGTGGACTAACCTTAATTTTTAAAGATAATAGAACTTTGAAAATTAAAGCAGTTGATGGTAAACTTGTGTCTGAATCAACACCAGAGTGATTATTCACTTAGATGTTTTTCATAAAGTGTAATAGCTATTTCTTGAATTTCTGATTGAATAGAGCCGGGCCTTTCTTTTCTTACTTTTTTGACTGCATCTTTTGCGGAATGTTTTTGGTGTTTTATTAGATAACACGCTAAAATAGTACCCGCTCTGCCCATCCCTGCAGCACAATGAACCATTACAGCTTCATTGTTGGTAATTCTTTCATGAATAAAATCTACAGTCGAATCAATTTTGTCCATGTCAGGTGCCGTTAGATCTTCTGTTGGAATATGGAGGTATTTGATATTTTCAATCCAAGATTCTGGTAGAGCATTTTCAGTCATAGTAACTATTGATTTGACTCCTTGTTTTAGTACCCAATCTAATTCATCAAATGTAGTTGGCATTCCAGAACCAGCTAACTTTTCATCAATTAGCCATGAAAAGTTTGTAGGTTTTTTTGTAATTTTACCATGAATTTTTCTCCACACGTTTCCTGGTTTGCTCATATTAGAAAACTAGATTTTCTACATTTTTTAGCATTGCGAATTTGGTTGTACCTTATATGGGTAAATGAGGTATATTGGTAGATGGGAAAAGAGGCCATATTATATGAGAGATTACCAAATGACAAGGTCATATGCACAGCCTGTGCAAGATATTGTAAGATTGGTAAAGAACAGATTGGTCTCTGTGGAATTAGAGGAAATGTAGATGGGAAACTGGATCTCTTTGTTTATGGAAAAGTGATTGCAGGACATGTCGATCCAATTGAGAAAAAACCTGTAGTTCATTACAGACCTGGATCAAAAATCTTTTCGATTGCAACAACTGGTTGTAATTGGCTTTGTAAATACTGCCAAAATTATGATATTAGTCAGAGAAGAAAGATTGAGGGCGTAGATATGACTCCACAAGAGGTTGTACAGACTGCTCTAGATTACCAAGCTGATGGTATTGCATATACTTACAATGAACCTTCAATCTTCATTGAGTTTGCTAGAGATTGTGGGGTAGAAGCAAGAAAAAAAGGAGTATTCAATATCTTTGTATCAAATGGATATGATACTCCTGAATCTGTAAAGATGATGGGAGAATTTTTAGATTGTATTACAGTTGATTTTAAAGGAAGTGCTGAGCCAGAATTTGTTCGCAAGTATATTGGCATTCCAGATCCGCAACCAATTTTTGATACTCTTCTAGAAATTCGTGATAAAACTGACATTCATGTTGAGATAACTGATCTGATAGTACCTCAAGTAGGTGATAGTTTAGAACACGCAAAAAAGTTGAGTGAATTTGTATTTGATGAGTTTGGATCTGAAATGCCAATTCATTTTCTAAGATTTCATCCTGACTATAAGATGATGGAGTTTGAATCAACACCAGTTGCAACTCTTGAAAAGCATTATGAAATTGCAAAAAAAGTTGGTCTAAAGTATGCATATATTGGAAATGTTCCGGGTCATCCTCTTGAACATACTTACTGTCCAGAATGCAAAAATATTGCAATTAAGAGATATGGATTCGACATTATGGAGTGGAATCTTGATGAGAAAAATCAATGTAAGTTTTGTGGAAATAAGATTCCAATTGTGGGTAAATTATCAGAAAAGCATAAGCAAAATCGATTTCAATTCGTTTCTTAGACTGCTATTGCTCTAATTGGTGAACCTGTAGCATCTTTGAGTTTCAATGGCAAAGCAATAAACTTGAATTTGGAACTCTTTATTTTTTCGAGATTAGCTAGATTTTCTACAATTATGATATTATTCTTGGATAATATTTTGTGCACTGAGAATTCTTTGTTAGAGCCTACATCGATACTTGGAGAATCAATTCCTACAAGATTGATCTTTTTTGAAGATAAATAATCTGCAGCTGAAGAAGAAAGTCCAGGATTTTTTTCAAAATATGTTTTTTTTGTTAGATTCTTGTACCAACCTGTAGCAATGATTATTGTTGCATCATTAGTAATTTTTCCAAATTTTTTTTCAAATTGAATAATATCTTTTTTTGTTATGGATTGATTTGGTCCTTTTTTTAGTTTGAGAATTACTGCATCTCGCACAAATCGATTAGTGTCAATTTGATGAATCTTCAAGCCATCTTTAACAAAATGGAATGGAGCATCCATGTGAGTACCTGAATGAGAACTCAAAAAGAGAAGTTCAAGATTGTAACCGTCGGTTTTGATTTTTGCCCAAGGGATAAATTTTGGAATTGGTGAGCCAGGAAAGCTAGGTAAATTTTCTGAGATCGTTAATGTAAGATCTATAGGTTTCACATTAGTTAATGAAGGAAGTAATTAATCTGTTTTTGAAAGTTAAATCAAAAGTTAAATATTGTCCCATGAAATCTGGAATGTGCCAACTGCATATGTTTTATTAAATTCCGATCTAGGTACAGATGAATCAATTATTTCGGAAGTAAAGCAGCTTCTTGAAGGTGAAAGTGAGATAAAGTATGAGATACAAGGGGTTTATGGCGTATATGACGTTGTGTTAAAAATTACTGCCGATGACACCAATGTCCTTCGTTCTATGATTACAAATAAGATTAGAAAAATTAGTAAAGTTCAATCAACTCTTACCATGATGGTTATAGAAGAACAAGAAATTCTATAATTTTTTTATTTCATTAATAACTTTCTGGATTTCTGATTCTGAGTTAAAAAAATGAGGTGATACTCTAACCAGTTTTTTATCCATAATTTCACGTACTGTAAGAACGATTTTTTGTTTTTCTAGTCTTTTTACTATTTCATCAGGATCTTTTCCTGAGATATTAAACGAAACAATACTTGTTCTTTGATTAGGATCGTCTGGCCCATAAAGGGTAATTCCAGAAATTTTTGAAAGTTCATCGCGTAATTGGTTTGCAAGTTTGATTATTTTTTTACGAACATTTTCCATACCATATTGTACAAGATATTTTGCAGACGTTTCCAAACCAATCATACCAACATAATTTCGAAAACCAGTCTGAAACTTGTCTGGAATATCTTTGTAAGCAAGTTTTGTTTCATCATAAATCATAGCAGACTCACCACCAATTCCAATTGGTTCAAGAAGATCGATTGAGTTTTTTTTACAATAAAAAAGTCCAGTACCCATAGGACCACAAAGCCACTTCGAACCATTAAACGCCATAAAATTGCACTTTGTTGTTTGAACATCAAAATCTCCAATGCAACCAATAGTTTGTGCTGTATCCAAAAAGTAGGGAATGTTGGATTTTTCTAGTATCTCCCCTACTTCTTCTATTGGAAGAATTGCACCTGTATTATACAGAGCATGACTTAGGGCAACTAGTTTTGTATTATTATCAATGAGATTCTCAAGATCTTTAATATCAAAAAAACCGTTTTCATCTATAGAAAGATTTCTGATTTGCGTTTTTCCTTCCAACCGTAACCAAGGATAATAATTTGCGTGATGTTCATGTGCTCCCCCTCTAATAATTACATTAGAATTAGAATTAAATGATAATCCGTTTGCAACTGCATTTACTCCATCTGTTGTACTTTGTGTTAGAATAATTTCTTCAGGCTGGCATTTTACAATTTCAGCTATTATTTTTCGAGTGCTTCTTAGTTTTTCAGTAACATAAGGTTCTGAATCTATAGAATCTGGACCCATAGAGCTATAAGAGATTAAAAAATCAGTCATGGATCTAATACATTCTAAGGGTGTTAGAGAGACAGAAGCATTATTCAAGTAAATTTTTCCATCATTTGGAAAATCTTCAAGTATGTTTTCATCAGAATTCATTATTATATCAGCTAGGAACTGGTTTGGTGTTGGATAAAAATCCTGATGAAGTTTTAAGCAGAATAAATAATGTAAAGGAAATTATTGAAAAAAATACTATGAATTCAGTTTTATGTTATGAACCATTTGTTAAAATGAATTTTTTAGTAAATTTGATTAAAAAATTTGAGATTCCAGTAGTTTATCTTGATTTTGATTTAATGTTTAGTGGCTACATTACTGGGGAAATGTTATCCTTGGAAGAAAATATCTCATTATGGCGTCCATCAAAAGAAGATTGGAATAAAACTCTCAAAACAATATTATTAAAAATTTCTCAAGAAAGATGTTTAGTTATTATTGATTCATTGAATGGTCTATCAAATTTATTTGAAGGAAAAGACGCGGGTAGAATGATTAATGCTTACATAATGTTGATGGTGTGTATAGCGAATCAAACTAAATCAAATGTATTGTTTGTTACTATGGCAAGAAAAAATGATGAGAAGGAATGGGTTTTATCTCCTACTAGTCGTCATGTTCTTGAAAATAAAAAAATGACAAAGATATTCCTGAAAAAAGACAATTCCAATTATGACTTACAAGTCTTGAATGAAGATAATACGATTAGGGATTCAATCAGATTGAACTAGTTTTTGAAAGTTAAATTAGCGATCAGAAATTTCTAACACTGTTATAAAATTGGCTAACGCCGTTATAATTCCCATTTTTTGGGTAAGTTATATTAAGATCTAAAAACAAAAAATCTTCGTAATGCCAGTAGCAATTTTACCAGACATTAGCGAACAAATGTGTATTGGATGCGCACTATGTGTTGAAATCTGTACAACATTGGGACCTGATGTACTCAGAGTAAAACCAGTTGAAGGCTGGAAGAGAGGTAAAGCATTTGTCTTTTACCCAGAGAGATGTATCTCCGATGGAGCATGCATTGGTGTTTGCCCAACAAAGGCAATCTTCTGGATGAGACCAATGGACTTTACAGTAGGACAACCAGTTCCACTCTACAAGAACTCAGTCTTCGTAAAAGGTTGGACTGAACTAATCGATTAGACAGTTTCAATCATTTTTACTTTCTTTTTGAATTTTCTTAGTGAAAACTAAATTGCTGAGCTTTTTGTTGCAGAATATTTTGGTTTTGATCTCTTCATCCAGACTATAATTCCGATAAACATTCCTGCTGGAATTATAATTAATGCAAGTGCAAGCTCATAATAGAATTCTAATCTTTGTGCTGGTTTTATCTGATATTCTGTAGGGGTTATTTTTTCTGGGTTGTCATAAACAGCCCCTGAAAAATCAACTGAACGTTGTGCTTTATTGACCACTTCACCACCAACAGTTGTACTTTCTTCCGCAAGCATTATGCCAGATTGGATTCCTTCAATTCTAATAATGAATGAACCTGAATCTTCAAAGACAAAATTTCTATAATCACCACCGATTTGATTTAATCCAGAATCATGAAAAATTTCTTTGCCATTTTGAAATATTATAATATCATATTCCATTTTTTGTAAATTGGAATTTGTCAGTGGGTTATAAAATTGGTAGATGAATTTGATTACTTCATGAGTTTTAATCACATGTGGTTCCCATGTTAGATTTACTTCGATATTTTGGTCTGGTGTGTATTGAAGAAGAGGAAATTCTATTTTCTTACCAGTAGCATCATGAGGATAATTAGGGATTAGCTCTTCAACTACGACAATACTTTCCATCCAAGGATGAATAGTACAATAGTACTGAAACTTTCCAGCTTCTGTGAAAGTAAATGACCACGATTCTCCTGGCATAAATCTACCACTAACAAAATAACCATCCGGTGTTCCAAAATCATCACTCATCCAGCCAAATCTTCCTGAGCCTTGACCGCTTGTAACAGTATGACCTTCTCTATCATCATTAAACCAAGTGATCATATCATCTACTCTAATTATAATCACAGAAGGTTCATACCAGACTTCAGCTGGAGTGTTAAGTTCTGGGTTGTATGCTCCAAATGGAATATGAGCTGAATATTCTTTAGCATAGACAAGATTAAAGGAAAATCCTAAAGAAATTACCAGAGTAACTACCAGTAGAAATAAAGTGAAATTCATGGGATCATTAAATTATTATCAAGAGGTTAAGATAAACCAAAGGATTTTTCTCAAAGATGATTTTCAGTTTTTTCTTTGAGATCACTAAAAATTATCAATCATCTCATAAGTAATTGTAAATCCATTTCCTACCATTGTATCATTTTTTCCATAATCTTCCTTGTTAGGAACAAATTCATCTGACAAATCTTTTATTTTCTTAGTTTTTAGATAGAAGAGTTTAATTTTTTTTCCATTTTCCAATTTGATTTTAGCATCATCACTTAGACCCTGAATTGAGAAATTTTCAAAAAATCTGATAAACCCTCCTTGTTTTAATTCGAATTCAACATCGTATGTTACTTTTTGTCCATAGACTAGAATTTCTCGTCCTTTAATTTTTACTTCGTCTTCTATGTTAAGTATTAGAATAGTGTCGCCATCTATAGTAACAGTATTTACGGCATTTTCTACAATAATATTGCCATTTGGTGAAGATAATTCTGAACGAAGTTCTTTGATGGTATAGACTCCAACTCGTCCATTTGGATCCTGAACTTTATTTTTTTTCCCAAAAATATTCCCAACTACAATATCTCCATTTTCAGCAATAATTTTTGAACCATTATCAATTTTGTATTTATTTTGTAAAGGATCAATAAACTTGAAATCGCCTTTTGTAAGCCTGATAATAGAAGAATTCTCTTGGCTAAAAGAAGGGCTGCTAATATTTCCTTGCATGAATATTGGTCCATCGACAGAAAGTTTTCCAGCCATGTAATTTCCTTTGATTAAAAGTGCACCGTTTGCCTTTCTTTCAAATTCCATTTCACCTAAGGCCTTAGAACCAAATAATCTTGTGCCAATAGAATTTATTCTGTTCAAAGTAGATAACCATTCTTCAGCTAATTTCATTTCTCTGGAAAGTTCCTTAGAAACAATTAGATTTCTTCTTCGAATATTTTCTTCGTCATCGCCTGTGAAAACTTTGGATTTTCTTTGTTTTTCTTTATCAGTTTCAGGATATTTTTTCCCAATCTTAATATCATCATAGGCTTGTTTGATTTTTTTGAATTGCTCTATATTACCTCCTCTATCCGAGTGGTGTTCTAAGACCAATTTTCTAAATGCATTTTGGATTTGTTTTTTTGATGCATCTTCAGAGACACCTAGAATTTCGTAGTTACTTTCAATCATCTAATTCAAATTTGAATACATATTTTCTGGATTTAATCTATACTGCTAGTTATGTTACTATGTGGGTATTAGATTTATGAGTAGAAAGAGATTTTTTTCTTCAAATTCAGAACTACAATATGGGCTTCTATCATGGATATTATTTCATAACGAGAAAACAGATTATTTTATAGAGTATAAAATGAATTATCGTAATATGGATCTTAATCAGAAAGTTTTTGGAAATATTACTGCTAAGGAAATTATCGGTGCAACCCCCACAAAATTTGAAATTGAAGAAAAACTTGCCCGAGAATTTGAAATTCTGTTACAAGAATTGAATAAGAGAGATGGGAGTGAATTAAAAAATCTACTAAATTCTCAAAAGGGAATAGAACGTCAAGTAGATAGTAGACCTGGAGCTAAGGCATTAGCTCAAGATAAGATTAGTCTTTTTGTGGACTATAGTAATAGGTACTTAGAAGTGATTCAAAGTAAACTAAACGATTATTAGAATTTTGGAGCATCAGCTTTTTAATTATTTTTTTAAAAAACCAAAATACATTTTTTGCGAATAAAACTAATTTTGCTTAAGAATTTTGCCTTATTCAAATTCCTTTTATTCATTGTAGTGTATTATTAATTAACAGTGATAAAGAATTTTCCTAGTGATTATGATGTCAAGTGTGAATTAGATGCTTGCAAAACCTACCCCATCATTACAGATTCAGAACGTGGAGAAGTTTGCTGTGGGGGATGCGGTCTTGTCTTATTGCAAAATATGGATGATCAATCACATGAAAGCCATGGTTATACTCAAGAAGAGTTTATGACGCAAACAAGAACTGGTCCTGCAATATCTCTTACAATGTATGATAAAGGACTATCAACAGTTATTGGAAAAAATGTAGATTCAACTGGACGCGCTATCTCCAGTGCAACAAAATCAAGATTTAGCAGATTAAGAATCTGGGATCAACGAAGCAAATCTAGATCTACTTCTACACTTAGCAAAGCATTCACGCAACTTAATGCAATGAAGACAAAGTTGGGAATTCCTGATTCTGTGGTAGAAAATGCTGCCTACATTTACAGAAAGGCAGTAGCAGCTAAGATTACAAGAGGAAGAACTATGACATCATTAATTTCTGCTGCACTATATGCAGCATGTAGAATTACCAATACACCAAGAACTCTAGATGATATTGCTACTGTAGGTAACGTTGAAAGAAGAACGCTATCTCGTGATCTTAGGACTCTTATCAGGAAACTAAATTTGACTTTGGATCAATATGATACTGCTGCCTTTATTGTAAGGATAGCAAATAACATGAGTCTAAAAGAAAAAACAAAGCGTGATGCCCTATCTATTCTAACTAGATCAGAAAATGAGGAGATTACTGCTGGAAAACATCCTGTAGCACAAGCTGCTGCATCACTTTACCTTTCATGTATAATGAATGGAGAAAAATTAAGCCAAAAAAAGTTCTCTGAGGCTGCAGGCGTAAGCGATGTTACAATAAGAAACAGATCAGCCCTAATTAGAGAAGTGTTAAAGTTATCTAATCAATTTTAACTATTTGAAAAAGTCAAACTCTTGATTTTTCTTTTGTTTTGGTAGATCTTGCATTACAGCTTGAACTACTTCGGGATGATTATAGGTTAGATGTCGTAGAAATTTTGCAGATTCATCTGTTCTAATTTTGTTATCAGCAAATATCATCTCAGGGCTGCTAAGATCATTCATCATTTGCTTGCATTCATTACATGGCTCAAAATCAAGGTAAAGTTTCATGCTTGAGATTATTTTTTATGGATATTTAGTCTTCCTACTGTATTGTTTGCGTCATAGGCTCTTCGGTCTTCAAGAGAGATGGTTTAACGTTTTTGATTGCAATTTCTAGATCTTCATGTGTTATCTTGATCTCTTTGATGTTTTGCAACTTTCCACTTACATAGCGTTTTAGTGCAGTAATTGCTGCTCTGTTAGCAACAGCTGCAATCTCTGCTCCGGAAAATCCTTCCGTAAGTTTTACTAGTTTTATAATGTCAACATCATCAGATAGTGGTTTCTTACTAGTGTGTATTTTGAAGATGTGTTCGCGTCCCTTAACATCTGGTGTTGGAACTTCAATAATTCTGTCGAATCTACCAGGTCTTAGTAATGCAGGATCTACAATATCTAATCTGTTTGTAGCACCAATTATCAACACATTGTGTAGTTCCTCAAGACCATCAATTTCTGTTAGAATTTGAGATGTTACGTTTTCTGTTACGTGGGTACCAGAGCTTCCGCCCCCTCTCCGTGGAATGATTGCATCGATTTCATCAAAGAATATGATACATGGAGCTGCTTGTCGTGCTTTTCTAAAGATCTCCCTTATTCCTTTTTCAGATTCGCCTACCCATTTTGATAGTAATTCTGGTCCTTTAATACTGATGAAATTGGATTCTGTCATCTTTGCAACTGCTTTTGCAATCAACGTCTTACCTGTACCAGGTGGACCGTGTAGTAGAATGCCTTTTGGTGTTTCTACATTGACATATTCAATTGCTTCCTTATGCTTTAGTGGCCACTCTATTGCTTCCTTTAGTT